>JABFGF010000006.1 GCA_013112635.1 Calditrichota bacterium
TTGCTGGCCATTTGGTTTATATATTAAAGAATAACAGCTCAAATTCTAATGTAGAATGGAATTTAAAGAACGAAGCGGGCCGCAGGATTGCATCCGGAATGTACATAGCACATATAGAAGTGCCTGGGGTAGGAGAAAAAGTTGTTAAGTTCGCAGTTGTTCAGGGTCAGGATTAAATTAGTAATACCCGGCAAAGCCAGAAAGAAAGGGTTAATCATGAAAACATTAAGAGTTTTATTATCCATCTCTATTTTTGCAATTATACTTAGTGCCGGCCATAATGAAGACAATAAAAAGTCTAAACTGAGTAAGGTTACCGTAACCGGAGAAACAGCCCGTATGGATATAAACAATATTGACCTGGCTTTAACCAACGATGGGCAAACCGGTAATGATGCCGATTCCTTTTACCCCAAAGGAACTGACCTGTCCTTTTTATTTTCAGGTGGTGTTTGTTTTTCAGGTTATGTAGAAGGTGACTTGCGCACAGCCTGGATGGCACCTGCTTCCAGAATTCAGGAAATGCAACCCGGCAATTTAGGAAGTGATCCGGATGCACTCGAATACGTTTTTTATACCGTAAATAGTTCGGACAGCTTTGGCAGTGATAACTATAATAAATGGGCCGATGCGGTTGCAATTGGTGCAGACTTTTTTGATGCGGATGGAGATGGAGAATACGATCCAAATATAGATACTCCGGATATTCTTGGCGACCGTACATTATGGTGTGTTTATAATGATAGTGTACCTGCCACTAGCAGGGACATGTTAAATACTGGGGCTTTAGGCCTTGAGGTGAGACAGTCAATTTGGGCATTTGAAAAAAGTGATGCCCTGGGGGATGTTGTGTTTATTCGTTATAGAGTTGTAAATGCCTCGGAAAATGATATTGATGATTTGATCATTTCCGGATGGACAGACCCTGATATAGGTAATGCTACTGATGATTTAATTGGCTGTGATACAACTTTAAATTTGGGCTACATTTATAATTTTCAGGATGACAATGAATATGGTGCAAACCCACCGGCTTTTGGTATTGATTTTATTCAGGGGCCAATTGTGGATTCACCTGGCGATACAGCTTTCCATATTAATGGATTGTTGATGGGAACTGATACGATATTGAATCACAAAAATTTAGGAATGACTTCCTTTATGTATATGACATCATGGGGTGGCGTTATTACCTATCCGGCAACTAAAGAGATTGCACGGTACTATCAAGAAGGCGGTCTTGATGCAGAAGGCGAACCAATTATTGCATCAGATTGGGGGATTGGTGGAGACTCACATAGTGATGTGCGCTACTTTTTCTCCGGTGATCCCGTCACTCAAACTGGTTGGTTAGATAATACACCACAAGATATAAGATTTTTGATAAACAGCGGCCCGTTTCAATTGAAAGCCGGTGAGAGACAAGATATTATTATAGCATATATTGTAACTCAGGGAAGTAGCGCATTAAATAGTGTAACAAAATTAAAAGCAACATCTCTTTTTCTAAATGATTTATTCCCTTTTAAGGATCCTGTTACTGGATTAAATGATGAATTTGAGGATAAAAAAATTCCAATTTCTTTTCAGTTAGAACAAAACCGTCCCAACCCATTTAATCCACAAACGGTTATCCGCTATGAATTGCCTGTAAACAGCAAAATTAACATAACAGTTTATGGTGCCTTGGGACGTAAAGTAAAAACTTTGATTAACCGACGGCAAACGGCTGGTTCACACCAGGTTGTTTTTAATGGGGCGAACATGGCCAGCGGTGTTTATTATTACAGGCTCCAAGCTGAGAATTTTGTGGATACATACAAAATGCTTTTAATTAAGTAGTCTCAAATGTTTTTGATGTTTTGGCTTTAATGAAAGGGTTCTGATAGAAAATCGTTTATATTAAGCCTTCCTGGTTAAATCTGGAAGGCTTTTTTTATTTATTTTATCCAACGAATTATTTCCGGTAATGTAGGCCTCTTTCCATACATCAAAATTCCAATCCGGAAAATCTTTGCACTAAGCCAAATCATTAAAATTATGCTCAGCACTAAAATACCTACTGAACTCCAGATTTCTAGTAATGAAGGTTCTGCGAGGTTTATCCGTGCGAACATAATCATTGGCGAAAAGAAAGGCACATAGGACATTATCTCAATCACAGAATTGTCCGGATTTTTAACCATAAAAGTAAGCAGAATTAATGGTACAACCAGCATAAGTGTTATGGGAGTGGCCATTTGTTGAGCTTCCTGATCAGTATTGGTAATTGCACCAACACCCGTATAAAGAGCCGCATAAAGAAAATATCCCAATAGGTAAAACAGAACAAAGTAAAACAAAATTGATGGTGAAAAACTAAACATATCCGCAGAAACTGGCATCATGGATGGGCCAAGAAAAATTAAAGCAGTACCAAATAATGCCCAAATTAAATATTGTGTTAACCCAACTGAGCCCTGGCCTATCATTTTTCCTGCCATTATCTGAAAAGGATTTGCCGATGAAAGAAGTACTTCAATAATTCGGGTAGTTTTTTCTTCAATTATGCTGCGCATTAAAACAAATCCATACATAATCAAAGTTATATAAAGTATAAAAACGAAAATAAAAGTTGAAAAGAATTCCGTTTCAAAACCTCTTTCAGATTCAGTTCCTTCTTTGGTTATTTTGATGGTTTTCATCTCAACTCGTTTAGTCAGTTCATTAATCAGCTCATTATCTAAACCTGAGTTAAGCAAACGATAATCTACTGTTGTGGTACTGACGCTTTTACGGATTCGTCTGTTCAAATCAAAATTTGCAACATTTTTAGAATAATAAATCATTTCTCCATCATTTATAACATTTTCCGGAATAAGTAAAAAACCATCAATACTTCCATCGCTAATAAGTTGTTTTTGTTGTTCAATTGTTTCTAACCTATCATTGTTTTTGTTTAAAATATTCAAAATAAAACGCGGTGTACCACCTGTAAGGGTGTCAACTAATGACTGCGAAAGGTTATTTGCGATAAAATCAGTTTCATCATAAATACTTAAAACAGTTGGTTCTTCAACTTCCATGGTGGCCAGCATAGTAGGTACAACTGTGAAGCCAACCATAATTATTGGGGTTAATAAAGTCATTATTATAAAACTCTTTTTTAGAACGGATTCTTTAAATTCCCGTTTCACAATCGCAATAATTTTATTCATTTTCAGTACCTCCGGCCAGGGATATAAATATTTCGTTCAAACTGGATTTCATTGTTTGTAATGAAGTTACTTCAATCTTATCGATGATTAGTTTCAACAATTCTGAGGTTTTATGACCTTCCTTTAGCTGAACTTCAACATAGTTTGGAAAATGATCAACCTTTTCTAAAATCGCGATTTCATCAAATATCTTGTTATCTCCTTTAAATTCTATTTGCACAGAATTCTTCCCGTGTTGAGATAGAATCTGATCCAGATCCCCATCTAAAACTTTATTCCCTTTATTGATCATTAAAATATCATCACAAAGTTTTTCTGCTGCATCCATCATATGTGTGGACAGCATAATGGCTTTACCATCGTTTTTTAAATCCATCATAATATTTTTTACAAGGTTTACATTTACAGGATCAAGACCTGAAAAAGGTTCATCCAATATTATTAGATCGGGGTCATGCATAATTGTGCCGATTATCTGCAGTTTTTGTTGCATCCCTTTTGAAAGCTCATCAACACGGCTATCTTTATTATCAATTAGTTGCAGTTTTTCAAGCCATTTTAAAGTGCTCGATTCAGCTGTGTTTCTTTTCATTCCATGAAGTTCACCTAAAAAAAGTAGCACTTCTTTTACCTTCATTTTCTTATACAATCCTCGTTCTTCAGGCAAATATCCAATTCTGGATTTAAGCTGATCGCTCATTTCTTGCCCAAATAAACTAACTGTTCCGGAATCCGGTGCTATAATATTCATTATCATACGGATTGTTGTTGTTTTTCCTGCACCGTTTGGTCCTAATATACCATAAATATTTCCTTGCTCTACCGAGAAAGAAACATTGTTTACGGCAATATAATCTCCATATTGTTTAAAAATATTGTCTATTTCCAGTATTGGCATTTATCACTCCAAGGTTTAAGTAAGGCTTTGTTATACGTCTAAGTTAATAAAGGTTTTATTTTATTTATAGATTAAATTATCTTTATTCGAAACATGTGCGGTTTTAAACAGTTTGAGTTGAATAACTTTGATCTATTCTGTACTTTAATCACTAATTTTTTTACACTTTTTATTATAAGTATTTCATGAAACATACGTCCTTTCTTTTAGTATTATTTGCCTCAAGTTTATTACATCTTTCAGCAAATTATAATGCCCCGGCAAATCAGGTTGATACGGTAATTATTGATAATAATAAGGGCGACAATTCTTTACAAGAAATACCCTCGTTCAAAAAGTGGGGTAGCATATATATTTCCCTAAATGATTTTGTTATAAAAACCGGGTTTGGAATTTATACAAATGAATCACGCCACAAATCTGTTTTATACGTTGGGAGTGACAAGGCCACATTTACATCAAATAATAATTATGTAATCCTAAACGATCATGCCTATCAATTAACATTTGTACCTTTATGGAAAAACGGAGAATTGTGGGTACCTGCCCAAATGCTGGTAGAGCTTTTTAACAGTTATACAGCACACCGTTTTAGCTTTGACCGGAGGGAATTAATTTTTTCGCTAGGTATGAAAGATGTCAACCTTACCGGTATTAAGATCGCAGCGAAAGAAAACGGCACCTTAATTACGGTACATTCATCTAAACAGTTCTCCAAAAAAGATATTAGTTTGAAAGTTGCCAACGGCTGGTTTCATATAGATGTTTTTGGTGGCAAAATAGATTCCTCTATGGTTCAATACATCAAGACAAGCGGTGTGGTTTCAAAAATTGAGGTTATTGAATTTGATCAGATTGTTTCTCTTGCTTTTAAATTGAAACGAAAAATCCTTTCTCGAGAATTAGTATTAAACGAAAATGCCAAAGACTTCCATGTAAATTTAAGAACGAATGAAAAAGTGGAAGCAGAGGTTCAGGCTAGCAAAGAACTGGATAAACAAAAAAAAGAATGGTTAATTGATACAATAGTTATTGATGCCGGGCATGGTGGTAAAGATCCCGGGGCAATAGGCTACAAGGGGTTGAAGGAAAAAGACATAACACTTGGTGTTGCGTTGAAACTTGGACAACTGATAGCTAAAAATATGCCGGGTGTAAAAATTATTTATACACGAAAAAATGATACATTTATACCCTTATGGAAAAGAACAAAAATTGCCAATGAAAACAAAGGGAAGCTGTTTATCAGCTTACATTGCAATAGTAATAACAATAAAAAAGTTAGAGGCTTTGAAACGTATTTTTTAAGTGCTGATAAAGATAAAAACAAGCAAGCGCAAAGTGTAGTTCTTAAAGAAAACGAATCAATAAAGTTTGAACATAAAGAAGACCAGAAACGGTATGAAGGGATTAATTTTATCCTTGCAACTATGGCTCAAAGTGCCTTTATTCGTCAAAGTCAATATTTTGCTTCAGTGGTACAAAATTCATTTGCAAAAACATTGAAACCACTTGGATTAAAAGACAGAGGCGTAAAACAAGGAAGGTTTTGGGTAATGGTAGGAGCGACGATGCCAAATATATTGGTTGAAATCGGATTCGTTTCGAATAAGCATGAAGGTCTGTTTCTTAAGAAAAATGCAAATCAAATGAAAATTGCAAAAGCTGTGCTTGAGGGGATACAAAAATATAAGAAGGATATTGAAGCGGCAATTTAATGGAAAAACAAGCAATAGGTATTTTTGATTCTGGTATTGGTGGATTGACTGTTTTAAAAGAATTACGACAAAGACTTCCAAATGAGCGATTGATTTATTTCGGTGATACAGCCCGAATTCCCTATGGTTCTAAATCGAAGAAACTCGTACAGCAATATGCATTGGAAGATGCAGCATTTTTGTTACAACATAATGTAAAAATGATTGTAGTAGCATGTAACACCGCTTCGGCAATGGCAATAGATGTTTTAACGGAAAGACTTAAAGTACCGGTTGTTGGCGTAGTTATCCCAGGCTCAGTGGGTGCAATTCGCGAAACAAAAAAAAACGTAATTGGAGTGATTGGAACATCGGCGACAATTAGTAGCAATGCTTATGCACAGGCAATTAAATCAAATAGTCCTCAGGAGATTAATGTTTACTCACAGGCATGCCCTTTGTTGGTTCCGTTAGTAGAAGAAGGCTGGTTGGAAGAACAGGTTACAGTTTTAACTTTGGAAAATTATTTGAAAGAAATATTAGAGACCAAAGTTGATACATTGATTTTAGGATGCACGCATTACCCTTTATTGCATGATACTGTTCAAAAAGTTACAGGTCCAAATGTAAAACTTGTTGATTCCGGATCAGAAACAGCCCGTTTTGTGGAGAATGTCCTAATTCAAAATAATTTGCTAAATAAAGGTGCAAAAGAAGATGACGACTTATTTTTTGTAAGTGACATCCCACAAAAATTTGAAGAAATTGGTTCCCGTTTTTTAGGTGGGCCTTTTAAAAATATTAAACGTATAGATTTTGAAGAATTTTTAATGTCAAATAGTGATGAAATTAAAAAACTAATCTATGCAGTTTAATAAAAACTTTATGTACAATTTTTGAGAATTCTAATGAAAAAACTTTTTATAGTTTTAGCCATTTTGTTATCGGTAAATTCCCTATATGCCGGCGGTGCTTTAACAAGTGCCTTTGAATTTTTACGCACAGATTTTAATCCGCGTACGGCAGCAATGAGTAATGCTTTTACAACAGCAAGAGGTAATGTAGGATCAATTATGATAAATCCTGCAGGGATGGCATACAATGAATCAAACCAATATATGTTTAACTTCACCAATTATTTATTGGATATAAATGGCGGAATGCTGGCATATTCACAAGAAGTTGAAAATATTGGCATAATCAGCGGATCCATTGTTTACATGGATTATGGCGGTTTTAATGAAACAGATGAATACGCTCAGGAAACAGGTTTGTCTTTTACTCCGGCAGATATTGAATTGGTTCTTAGTTGGGCTGATCATTTTGAGAAGGGTGTTAGTTATGGAGTAAATGTAAAGTATATTTACTCACAAATTCAGGATTATAATGCGTCGGCAATAGCATTTGATTTTGGTTTAATTTGGGACGCGCCTTTTGAGGAAGATTTGTATTTTGGCCTTTCAGTGCAAAACCTTGGTTCAAATATTGAATATTATTCTAACATAAAAGAAGATTTACCTTTTAATGTTCGTGTTGGTGTTTCAAAAAAATTAGCACATTTACCGTTGGAAATATCTGTTTCAAATGCAGAAGTAAACAGAGTATCCAAATTTGCAGAGTTTTTTGAACACATGTCCATTGGTGGCGAATTTACAATCAGTGAATCTGTTCGTTTAAGAATTGGTTATGATAACAGGCTTCATACAGATTTGAAAACAATTGAAGAAAGTGATTTCGGCGGACTTTCCGGCGGATTTGGTATTTATATAAACTCATTTCGTTTCGATTATTCTTACTCAAACTACAATTTATTAGGCAATACACACCGTTTTGGTTTCTCAGGAACATTGTGAAAAAGATTTATTTTTTGATTTTTGATAAACACACCCTAGTAAATCCAGAATTAATTAATTGTAATTCAAAACCAAGTTGCAGGTCTCATGTATCAAGCACCCTGCATCCAGGATCAAATATATGTTTATAGATTTTGTAAAAATCCGTGTTAGTGCAGGAAATGGCGGCAGTGGCTGTATGAGTTTCCGTCGTGAAAAATTTATTGACAAAGGTGGCCCTGATGGTGGTGATGGAGGACGGGGTGCAAGTATAATTTTTATTGCCAATAAAAGTTTGCATACTTTAAGAGACTATACTTACAGGCGCGAATACAAAGCAAAACGTGGCCAGCATGGAATGGGTTCAAATTGTCATGGAAAAAAAGCTGAAGATATTACCCTGGAAGTACCAATTGGTACCGTTGTAAAAGATGTGAAAAAGGATCAAATTCTTGTAGATTTCACAAAAGATCAGCAAAGGTTTGTAGTTGCAAAAGGCGGTCGTGGCGGAAAGGGAAATGCCCGTTACACAACAGCTACTCACCAAAGTCCGCGCGAGTGGGAAGTGGGTTTACCTGGTGAAGAACGCGAACTGGAACTTGAGTTAAAAAGTATTGCAGATATTGGATTTGTCGGCTTTCCAAATGCAGGAAAATCCACACTTTTATCACGGCTTTCAAAAGCAAAACCCAAAATTGCAAATTATCCATTTACAACACTTGCTCCAAACCTCGGTATTGTTTCCTATAAAGATTTCTTTAGTTTTGTTATTGCTGATATTCCTGGGCTAATCGAAGGTGCACACGAAGGCAAAGGGCTTGGTCACCAGTTTTTGCGCCACATAGAACGTACACGGGCCTTGGCTTATATTCTGGATATTACCGGCGAAGATCCGTTGGACGAGTTAAAAACTTTACAAAATGAGCTAAAGCAGTATAGCGCCGAACTTGCAAAAAAACCACTTGTCGTGGTTCTCAATAAAACGGATATTGCCGGTGATGAAATTGATTTAGGGTTACCCGATGATATTCATGTAATAAAAATCTCTGCTGTTACAGGCGAAAATATTGATATTTTAAAAGATGCATTTTTTAAACTGATAAAAAAAACAGAAGAGCAGGAAGAAAATTTTTAGCACTGATACATAATTCTACAAAACACTTTTGAAAGCGTTTAATAACCCCATATTTTGAATTTCTATTCAGAAACCAGTAACTTGTTTAAGTATGCCTTTAATACACTAACTTAAAGCGATTTTATTTTTTTATGCAAGATTTTTCCCTTGAATCATTGTTGAGCCTTTATTCTGTCCACGGAATTGGTTCAGCGCGAATGAGAAAACTAATTTCAGTTTTCGGTTCTCCACAAAATGTGCTTAACACACCGGTACGCAACCTTGTTACAGTTGAGGGTATTGACAACAAAACAGCTGAGAGGATAAAATCAGGAGTAAATGAAAAGTTTGTTCAAAACCAGTTAGCGCATCTAAAAAATGGTACAGCCAAAATTCTAACCTTTTGGGATTCCGCATACCCGGATCGGCTAAAACGTATTTATGATCCGCCGGCATTTTTATTTGTTAAAGGTGATATTAATCTACTTGACACACAAGGTATTGGTATCGTGGGGTCACGTGTGCCTACGTCATACGGTAAAAATATAACTGAACAGTTAAGCACTGATTTGGCTCAGAATAACCTTACAGTAATCAGTGGGTTTGCGCGTGGGATAGATAGTATTGCACATAACGCTGCGCTTAAAAATAGAGGGAAAACAATTGCTGTTCTTGGTAACGGGCTTGATATTGTTTATCCGGCTGAAAACAGAAAACTACTTGATGCTTTTGAAAAACAAGGGTTATTTGTAACTGAGTATCCTTTTGGAACCAAGCCGGATGCGGGTAACTTCCCGAAAAGAAATCGTATTATTAGTGGACTAAGCCTTGGGATATTGGTAACAGAAGCAGGTGGAAAGAGCGGGGCATTGTTAACAGCCATGTATGCAATCGATCAAAATCGAGAAGTTTTTGCAGTTCCCGGGCCAATTACATCCGGCAAAAGTACAGGGTGCAATAATTTAATTAAACAAGGCGCTAAACTTGTTCAGGGAATTAACGATATTACAACAGAATTAACGGGCCAGCTCAGTTTAAATTTATCCGAATCTCCAAAACCCGAACCAAAGTTAACAGAAAAGGAAAAGGTAATCTACGATTTGTTAAAAACCGAAGCGCTGCATATCGATCAACTTGCGATAAAGGCTGGCATTTCTACCACCGAAGCTTTAACTACTCTTCTTACCTTAGAGTTAAGTGGCATTGTGCGCCAGATGGCCGGCAAAATGTTTACAAAGCTTTAAACCAGAATTGTTTTATTTAGAATAGTCGTTTACCAACATTCATTAATTAAACCAGAATTAAATGAACAAATTCCTATTATTCTTCCTCATTTTATATGTTGGTTGTCAACCCTCTTTAAAGGATGAGCAACCTGCAACTATCGAGTCTATTGCCAAAGTAAAATATGGTACAGATATTTTTTATTTGAGTAATAAAAAAAAAACCTACACAATTTGTTATTCACAGAAAGAAAAAACTGCTTTAAACCCATTCCCGGCTTTGAAGTTTTTTGTTTACAATAATGAAAATGCTGAAGTGCTTTTCGAGGACAACCTGACAAATGGAAGTATTAAATGGGTAGGGAAATACACGTTTAAAGTTGAATCAGTTGCAAGAGTTGTATCAATTGATCAGGAAAATCAATCAATTACTTATATTTACGATGTTAAACTAAAAAAGAAAACTAAATAAATCATATCATTGTATTAAAAACATGGAGAACTTAATGAGAAAGTTTTTTACATACCTTTTACCTGTTTTAGGTTTTATAATGCTCGTATTTTTTATCAATAATCAAATTGAAAACTCTCAGCTTGATCTTGCCCAATTGGACAAAAGTATTATGAAAGAGTCTGCCTCGAAAGGCATGCCCCAAGTACAAATGTCTGAAAGAAAACGAAAAGTTAAGGGGCTAATAAAACAAGATTCTCCAAACAAGTACAGGGAATGGCAGCATGGAATCCGAACCCGCGATGGTGAAGACCATCCTGGCTATGAGTTTAATTACCGTATTAAAGAGTTAATGAAATCACGAAATGTGAGAAATATAAAAGATCTTTCAAAAAATAGGAATGATAATAAAGCTGACGGAGATTCGTTTATTGAAGTTGGCCCGGGCAATGTTTCTGGAAGGACGCGCGCATTGGTCGTTGATCCTGATGATAACAGTTTTAATACTTGGTATTCCGGATCAGTTGGCGGTGGTGTTTGGAAAACTGTCGACGCTGGCCAAAACTGGACACAACTAACACCAAATATCGGTAACCTTGCAACAAGTGCTATTGTACAATCACCTTCAAATCCGGATGTACTTTATGTTGGTACCGGTGAAGGATTTGGTAATGTTGATCAGATAGATGGAAATGGTATTTGGAAAACGACAGATCGTGGTGCAAGCTGGCAACAACTTGCCAGTACAGCTAATTATGATTTTCAGAATATAATGAGAATGATTATTGATCCTGATAACGAAGATATTGTACTTGTTGCCACTGCATCGGGTTTTCAGCATAACTCAGGTACTAATCCGGCAACTGCAATCCGCCGTACTACAGATGGTGGCCTAACTTGGACACAAGTTTTCCAGGGTAGTTCGCGCATTGAAGATTTAGCTGCAGATCCAACCAACTTTCAGTTTCAATATGCGACTGATAATGGACGCAGCGTTGTCAAATCTAACAACGGTGGGCTAACTTGGACAAGCTCAACTACCGGAATCAGTGGAGTTGGTAGAATGGAAATAGCGGTTGCACCTTCTGATCCGACCCGTATCTATATTTCAGCAGTTGGTGGGACATTTGGTTCTGTTCTATATATATCAAGGGATTCGGGAGGAACCTGGGTTGCAGCAACAGAAAGTGGTGCCGATGGTGTTAACTGGCTTGGCGGACAGGGCTGGTATGATAACACGATAGAGGTAAACCCATATAATGAAGATGAAGTTTACGTAGGTGGTATTAACATTTGGCGTATTGATGTGGCAGACAACAATAAAATCACGACTACAAATATTACCGATGGTTATGGCCAATTTGGTGGTAGTTCAAAAGGTGTTCATGTTGATCAGCATAACATTGTTATGGTAAAAACTGATACAACAAGTAGTGCATTCCGTATGATTAACTGTAATGATGGCGGAGTTTCATATTCTGATAATAAAGGTACATCTTACAGTCATACTGAAAATGGCTATAATACTTCTCAGTTTTATGGTGTTGATAAGAAAAATGGTTCAAATGAATATGTGGGCGGTATGCAAGACAATAACAGCTATGTCTCACCAGTTAACCCAAACAGTTCGTCTGTCTGGACTGTACGTTGGGGAGGAGATGGTTTTGATGCTGCATGGAATTATGGCGATGGTAACAAAGTTTTGGTCTCCAGCCAATACAATAATATCGGACGCTCTACAAATGGAGGTGTTTCTTTTGGATCAGGTACAAATGGCATGAATGATGTCGGATCAGCCTCAGCGCCATTCTTTACTAAGATTGCAAAGTCGAAACAAGATGTTGACCTGGTTTTTGCCATAGGTGCATCAGGTGTTTGGAGATCAGCTGATTTCGGAGCAAACTGGAGTTTAACTGAAATGCCATCAGGGTTTAATGGAACAAGTTACTTCTCTCAAATCAAGTTTTCACTTATTAATCCACAAGTTATCTGGACAGCACAAAACGTCTCAAGTAATTCAGCCCCTTTTGTTTCTATTGATGGTGGCTTTGAATTTGAACAGACTAAACCGTTACCATTCTCTATGGGAAGAATATCCGGGTTGGCTACACACCCGACCCAAAGAAATACTGCTTACATTTTGTTTTCATATGCACAAGCACCGAAAATTGTCCGTACTTCAGATCTTGGCCAAACTTGGGAAGATATAACAGGATTTTTAGGTAGTGACAGCAGTACAAATGGCTTTCCTGATGTTGCGGTATATAGTCTGGTTGTAATGCCATTTGATACAACTATAATTTGGGCTGGTACTGGAATTGGGCTTTTTGAAAGTACAGATAATGGTGAAACATGGCATGCAGCCAATAGAGGCCTTCCACCTGTAGCAGTGTATGACATGGTAATAGTTAATGATCAGGTTGTAGCAGCTACGCATGGACGTGGGATTTGGGTAGCTAGTATGAGCGGTTTGGCAGAATATGAACCTCCTGTCGTTCCACTTGCTCCAGTCCTTAACGATGTCGCATTTGATGGAAAAACACTTTTTTTAGATACTGAACTGAGATCGGTGTATGACTCAACACAAATTCGAATTGATGGAGTATCAATTCAAACAGTTTTAAATGAAACACTGGTTGACAGTGTTTTACATATTTCGTACGAATCTGATTCATCAAAAGAAATAGAAGTCCGTTTATACTCATATTTGAATGGTGATTTTTACGTTTCTCAAAAAATGAAATTAGAGGTTTTCTCTTTTCAAAATCCTGTTTTATCGTATGTAACTGATTTTGAAGACGAACCATTGGAAAACTTTGCTGGAATTGGTTTTCAAATCACGAACTATGCTGGATTTCTGAACAATGCTATCCATTCTTCGCATGATTATGAAAATGAAACTGAATACTTTTTTACTTTATTGAAACCTATAATTGTGAGTGCCTCTAATCCTAATATGGTTTATTCTGATGTAGCGATCGTAGAACCTGGTGAACCTGGTTCAAAATTTGGTGATTCGGATTTTTGGGATTATGTGATTATTGAAGGATCGAAAGATGGAAATACATGGAAACCATTATTGGATGGTTATGATGCAAGATTTGATCCCTCCTGGGAAGCTGCCTGGACAACCACAACAGCTTACCGCAACTTATTTGTTTCGCATACCATTGATATTAGCAAAACATTCAATGCAGGGGATACAATTCTTATTCGTTTTAGATTATTTACAGATGAGCTGGAGAACGGTTGGGGCTGGGTTATTGACAGCTTGCAAATACAGGATGTATTGGTGTCGATAGATGATCTGCGGTTTACAGCAAACACATTCAGCTTAAAGCAAAACTATCCAAATCCGTTTAATCCGGAAACCACAATTAACTTTAGCCTGGCAAAAAGCGGGCCCGTTTCACTTAAAATTTATGACATAACAGGGAAACTGGTTAAAACAGTTTATAATAACCATAAACTTAAAGCCGGAGTTTTGCATAAAGCAGTTTGGGATGGGAAAAATAATTTTGGCAACCAGGTTTCCTCAGGAACTTTTTATTACAGGTTAAAAGCCGGTGAGAAAATCTCGGTTAAAAAGATGGTTTTATTACGCTAAGCCATTTAAAATTTAAATTGAAAGCTGTCCTTATTTGGGGCAGCTTTTTTTTTGGATTAGTTTTTATAAAATGCAGCTGATAAATATCCTACAACCCGGTTAATGTCTTTATTTACATCGGCTGATGTTCCATAACCTAGAACTTTACTTTTTGTTGCACCTAATAATTTGCACACCATCATTCCGGCAAGAATTGGCCCAAACCCACAAGCTTCTGTTTTTTCCGCCAATATATCCTGGTTAAGTTTACTAATATTGAATTCTTCAATATCATTTGAAATAATTGAATCAAGTTGTCTGGCAGTACTTTCATTGTAAAAATGGGACAGATCGCTGCTGCAAACGACCAGGTTTTTTTGATTCTCTGATGGGGATTTTTTCAATACCGAAAATATTGATTCAGCCAGTTCATTAGCTGTGGAATAACTTTGTTTGCCCATAACAATTGGAACAAGTTTGAAGTCTGAAAAAAGTCTTTGCAAAAAAGGGAGTTGTATTTCAAGAGCATGTTCATTTTGATGGCCAAGATTAGAAATCTGGATCGTTTTAAAATGAGACAACGCTTCAACCAGGTTTGTATTTGTCTGAATTATTCCTATAGGAGTTTCATAATTTCCGGCAAAAATGGAACAGCCTTCAAAATAATCATAATGGCTGGGAGAGATTACAAAAATATTGTCGTATTTATTATTGGCGATCTGTTTATAGGCTTTTGCTGCGATGTTGCCTGAATAAATGTATCCGGCATGTGGAACAATTATTCCATTAATATTTTCCAGAGTTAAATCATCATGACAAGAAAGCATTTCTTCTAAGCTGGTGTTTAAATCATCTTTGTTCTCAGGATAAAATGTACCCGCAATTTGAGCTTTTCGGATAGCAGACATGGCAAATCTCCGGTTTTGTAGATACCAAATGTACAAGATAATAAAGTGGATGTAAATAATCAGTGGGGATAAAAAAATCCCCGGCCAATGACCAGGGATTTGTGTACTTTAAATCAATCTGTGCCCATTCCTGAAAATGCAAAGGCTGCTCCTGCCAGTGCAAGATCTTTTAAAACCTGGGACATAGCCATTTGGTTGCCACCCATTACTGATGGTAAATGTATGGTTAAAACAAAAAGTATCAGCATAATGCCAAGTAACAAGGCAGCAAGTTTATCCTTCTTTTTAATGACAAGACTTATTCCGGCTAAAACAAGTGCCAAGCCAGTTAGATAAACCCAAAATACTCCACCTGGGATAAACGAGGGAACCATTCCTGCCATTTCTCCGCCGGCCATAAAGTGCATAAGGCCAAAAATAATAAAAGGAATAGCAAAAATATACCGTGCAGCGGTACCAGTTAAAGCTTGCATAAAAACCTCCTAATGTGAGTTGATTGTTGGTTGTGGAACGTTTTTAGAAAATTGGAAATTTTAAGAGAGGTTTAAAAAATATGGCTATAGTATACAAAAAAAATAACCAGAACCCTAATCGTGCATATTGAATGATTGTAAAATTATTATCACGAAAGGTCGGAAGGAAAAAAAAAATCCAGAGCCTAAGTACCCCGGAAATTTCCATTGAGTTCTAAAAACAATTTATCCAAATTGAACAGATTTCAATTTTTTTAGAAGTATTTTGTGAACTGTTTGTTAAAATCCGGCCTCATAATTGCTCCTGACAAATTAATCAATTTAGGAGGAAGTTATGACGCGTTCTTTTCGTTTTATTTCAATTGTTGCTGTTTTTGCTTTATTCTGGTCGTGCGAAAATAGCTCTGAGACTTTAACCGGAAGCTCTGGCGATACAGACTTGCGGCGTGGTTATTCAGGCCAAAACTCACTTGATATTCATTCTCGTGGTGTTGCAGAGTATGAAATCACTTTCACTAATTTGGCGCCTGCAACCGGTCCGGGTGCTAGTCAACCAATGTCACCACCAGTATTAGCTGCACATACCAAGTTTTTCCACGTTTTTCAGAATGGCAACTATGCTTCTTCGGAGGTCGCTCAATTAGCCGAAGATGCCGTTAGTGATCCACTTGTTGATGCTTTAAATTCCAATGGCCTTGTATATGACGTTGTCCGTGGTGATGGAGTTGTTTTTCCGGGCGCATCCACAACTTTTACTCTAAAATCCAGGGTAGGATTTCGAAAACTTTCTATCGTTTCCATGCTTGTAAATACAAATGATGCCTTTGCCGGATTGGATGCACTGCATATGCCAGCACGAGGTTCTAAAACAGTTTATTTACGTAGCTATGATGCAGGTTCTGAAGAAAATACAGAATCTGTAGATCATATTCCCGGGCCATGCTGTGGGAGTCCGTTGGTGCGAGTGCCTACAAATGAAAGGATAAAATATCATCCGGGTATTTCCGGTAATGGTGATCTGGATGCAGATATTTATGGCTGGGATGAACCTGTAGCAAAAGTGACTATAACCCGAGTTAATTAGATTGTAATTTTTTTGTCGCTTTTAACAGATAGAATTTTTAAATATGAGAGTATTGGAGTTCTGGAGTAATGCTAAGTCGCTTTATAGTTTTCACTTCATCGTTCCAATACTCCATTTTTTATTTAAATGAACTTATGTGAGATATAATTTTTATGACTACTGATAATAAAATTCTAATAGTTGAGGATGATCCTAAAATTATTGAATTGGTGCGGATTCACCTGGGTGATATTGGTATGCACGTGGACCATGCTATGGATGGACTAATTGGTCTTGAAAAAGCAACCAATAATGATTATTCTTTGATTATCCTGGATCTTATGTTGCCACACATGGATGGCCTTGAAGTTTGCAGAAGAATCAAATCCAAAGATAAATTTACACCTATTTTGATGTTGACGGCCAAATCAGAAGAGCTGGATAAAGTACTTGGCTTAGAAGTTGGCGCAGACGATTATTTAACAAAACCTTTTGGCATACGTGAGCTTGTTGCTCGTGTAAAAGCAATTTTAAGAAGGGTTGAGCTTGATCAGGAAAGCAGCGCAAAAAAAGATGACAGCGAAAAACTGGAATTTCGTGATTTGGTGATTGATTTGGAAAAACACATGGTCCTTTTGGAAGGGGAACGTGTAGAGTTAACCGCTAAAGAATTTGACATGCTGACTTTGTTTGCCTCACATCCGGGAAACACTTACAGCCGGGAACGTTTGCTAGATTTGGTTTGGGGTTATCAATACGAGGGCTATGAACATACAGTTAGTTCTCATATAAACCGTTTAAGAAACAAAATTGAAAAAGATCCTACCAACCCACAGTATATAAAAACATTGTGGGGTGTTGGTTACCGTTTTGAAGCACCGGAAGGATAAAAACCTGTTGTAACCCGCAATATATTTTTTTGATTGGATAATATATGAAACGATTTTTTACATCTTTTTATGGAAAGCTCTCTGCTCTGTTTTTAATTCTTTTATTGGTGATGGGGACTGTCCAAATCCTTTTAACAATAAGTTCCTGGCAAACACATCACAATGAAGCCGATCAGCAGCTTAATGCACGTCTTGCTGAAGATGTTGCCAAAGACTTTAACCCACTTTTAAAAGACAGTTTGGATATTGATGCCATACATCACGTAATTCATTATATGATGGTAATTAATCCTAAAATTGAGATTTACCTGTTGGATGAACAAGGCGGAATTATGGCTTTCTTTGCTGAGCCTCAAAAGAAAGTAAAAGTGGAACAGGTGGAGTTAGAAGCAATAAAGGAATTCTTATCTCCAAATAGACAATTACCGATTCTTGGGGTTGATCCTCGAAATCCGGGGATTACAAAACCGTTTTCAGCAGCCCGTTTGCAAATTGGGAAAGAGGTAAACGGTTATTTATATATAATTATCGGATCGGAATTATATGACGCAGCGATAAGCATAACCCGTGAAGAATATGTGGTTCAGACTATTGTGAAAGGTTTATTGATTACACTTTTTTTTACGGGGATTATTGGTCTGATTCTGTTTGCTTTGCTTACGCGGCGTTTAAGAAATATGACTAACGTCGTTCATGATTTTGAGCGTGGCAAACAAGATGTGCGCATTCCTGTAAAAACCGATGACGAAGTAGGGCAGTTGGCTACATCCTTTAATAAAATGGCCGATACGATTGTAGCTAATATTGAAGAATTGAAGAATACGGATAAATTGCGCAGGGAATTGATAGCAAATGTTTCGCATGATTTACGAAGTCCATTGGCTTCAATTCGCGGCTACCTGGAAACCATTCAAATAAAAGACAAGGTTTTATCGGATGAAGAGCGCCACAAGTATATAAATATTTTGCTTGATTCAACGCATGGATTGGAACGCCTGGTTACACAATTATTTGAACTTTCCAAGCTTGATGCTAAACAGATTGAGCCACAACCAGAGCCGTTTCTTGTAAAGGAAATGGTGTATGATGTAATTTCTAAGTTTCAGCCTAAAGCGGAGAAATTGGGGATTACAATTGCGGCAGAAATAAAAGATGGACTTCCCCAGGTTTTTGCAGATATTGGGATGATCGAACGAGTTTTATCCAACTTGCTGGAAAATGCTATTCGTTATACTCCAGAAGGCGGCAAAGTAAATATTGTTACAGAATCATCAGGCGAAGTTATCCGTGTTCGGGTTGTGGACAATGGCCCGGGCATTGATCAGGAAGATTTAAAATATATTTTTAACCGATTCTATCGTGTGGAAAAAAGCAGATCGGAAAAAACCGGTGGTACAGGGCTTGGATTGGCAATTGCAAAAAAAATAATGGAAGTTCACAAAAGCTCAATTTCTGTTGCAAGCGAAATAAATAAAGGGAGTGTTTTTTCATTTAATCTCAAAACCTGGCATCAAAGCACGGTTTGAAAATAAATATTTAAAAAACATGTCGTGCTAATCACCTGCCAACTGGGTAAAAACATGCAGGAATGAAAAGTCTCTAAATCACTGTATTTTAAAGTCCCTCAAAATGACAAGTAAAGTGCCGTAAAAATTTTGGCTGATAGGTAATTTTGTAGCCATTTACTTTGGAAATATCTTTTTTTACATCATCCAAAACTTCTACGATATAATCGAAATGACTTTGAGTATAAACACGCCGTGGAATTGCCAAACGTACCAGCTCTAAAGGTGACGGCTGCTCATTTCCATCTGCATCAAATCTGCCAAACATAACCGAGCCCAGCTCCACTGCACGGATTCCACCATCAATATAAAGTGTGTTTACTAAACTAATTCCCGGGTATTGTAAAGATGGAATATGTGGCAGGAAAGCTTTGGCATCGATAAACACTGCATGGCCTCCAACAGGTCGTACATACGGAATATCACGTTCATCCATTGCCTTGGCAAGATATTCAACTGTGGCATGACGATATTCCTGATAGGCCGGGTCAAGAGCCTCCATTAATCCAACAGCTGCAGCTTCCAAATCACGCCCGGCAAGCCCGCCATAAGTTGGAAAACCTTCGCGCATAATCAAAGCATTTTTAAAATCTTCTGCCCACTCATCATTATTACAAACAAGGAAACCACCGATATTTACCAGACCATCTTTCTTTAAACTCATGGTTGCGGCATCTGCATAAGTGAACATTTCCTGGGCAATTTCAAGTAGAGTTTTACTAGAGTATCCTGCTTCCCGCTGCTGGATAAAAAAAGCATTTTCAGCAAAACGACATACATCCATAACAAATGGGATACCATATTTTTCCAGGATGAGTTTTGTTTCACGGATATTTTTCATTGAAACCGGTTGGCCACCACTTGTGTTGTTTGTAACCGTAATCATCCCAAAAGGGATTTTTTCTTTGCCATACTTTTTGATGGTATTTTCAAGCTTTTCAATATCCATGTTCCCCTTGAATGGAGCTTCAAAAGCATTATCCAAACCTTCAGCACAAATCAGGTCTAACGCCTGTGCGCCAACATACTCAACATTGGCACGTGTCGTATCAAAATGGCTGTTATTTGGGATTACATCACCGGGTTTAATACGGGTTGCAGCCAAAATTCCTTCTGCTGCACGTCCTTGGTGAGTTGGGAAAATATGTTTCATACCAGTAATATTGCGGATCGTATCTTGAAATTTATGAAAGGATGGGCTCCCGGCATAGCTCTCATCACCGAGCATCATTGCCGCCCATTGTCTTTTGGACATGGCACCGGTGCCGCTATCTGTCAAAAGGTCTATTGCACAATCTTCGGAATTTAAAAGAAAAACATTGTTGTGGGCGTTTGTTAAAGCTTGCTGCCGTTCTTCTTTGGAAATTATTTTTAGCGGTTCTGTAACTTTTATGCGAAAGGGTTCAATGATGGTTTTCATTTTTATCCTATTTTTTTAATTATATTGCAAAGTTAAGAAAAACTAAGAATAAAAACTTCAAAATGAATACTAACCTTTTTTAAAAATAAATTTAGATTGGTCAGATCTGAAAATAGATGGTATCAAGATACCCGATATATTTTGATGAAATAGGGTATTGGTATGATATTGTTTCTTCTCCAAGTTGTCATTTAGGCATGGCTATGAATTTTAAAATTCGTTTGCTTTATTGATTGTCCAGATTGTTGCACAAAACGGGTCATTCTTTTATTTTGGAATTTGTGCGCTTAATATATGGATAAATAATGCCTTTTATCAGACTTGTTGATGAAAATGATGCTGAAGACATACTTGAAATTTATAATCCAATTGTCATGGATACCGCCATTTCTTTTGAATTAAAACCACCACCTCCGGCAGAGATAAAAAAACGCCTGAAGAAATATAATCATTTGCCATGGCTCGTTGTTGAAGATAATAACAAGGTAGCCGGTTATGCATATGCATCTCCCTTTAATCAGAGGGAAGCTTATCAGTGGTCTGTTGAAGTTTCAATATATATCCACAAAGGTTATAAGGGTATGAGGTATGGAAAAAAATTATACGGAGCTCTACTTGAGCTTTTAAAGTTACAAGGTATAATTAACGCCATTGCTTTAATTGCCTTACCAAATCCGACCAGCATTGCTTTTCATAAATCTTTTGGTTTTCACGAGATTGGCGTATTTGAAAAAGTTGGTTTCAAGTTTAACGCTTGGCATGATGTAAGTTGGTGGCAAAAAAGATTGGTACCTGAAACTGATTTGACTGGGAGCAGAATAAAACCAATCCATGATGTAATAAAAAAGCCCGAAGCAATTAAGTGCTTCGGGCAAATTTAGCAGCTATTTAACTGGCAGATTAGAATAACCTGTTTGCTAAGCTCGGCAGGGTGGATTCTACAGAATTATCGGTATTAATTTCATTAAAAGGAATAGAGTATTCTTGTCCTGCACGGACAGCAGGCATCATTCTGTTTTCACCATCACTAATTAAATCGCATAATTTACGGGCAAATCGCAAGGCAAGGGTAATATCCATATTATTGGGAGAAGCACCGCGGATGTCACGTGAAAATCCTTCACAGATTACACGCTGATTGGTATCAAGCCCGGCTTTTATTAATTCATCATAAAAATACTCAGCTGCATTCCCAAGATATCCATCTTGTTTACGTTCATTTTCTTTGTAACCTTCAGCCACAACAATTACTGTTTCTGAACGAGGATTGACCATTTTTGCAATCTTGCCAAGATTATAGTTTGAGTTGGGCAAAACTGCCAGGTGCGCTCCGGCTCCAAGACTGGAATGTAACGCATGATAACCGCCCCTTGCGCCCATCATTTCTATTATATAACAGCGTCCGTGCGTACGGGCATCGGCCATATATCCGCGAATCTTTTCCGCACCAACTTCAACGCCGGTAAACTCACCGATACAAGAAGTGCCCCAAATATCACTATCGATGGTGACAGGAATAAAAAAGGATTGAATATCATCCGGCAGAAAAGCGCTTAATGCATTTATACCTGCAAAAGTACCATTACCGCCGATACCGACAACTGTTTTTACTTTACGGTCAATAAGATTTTTAGCCGCTTGTTGTTGTTTGTCTTTTCCCCGGAAATCCGGAAACCTTTCACTACGGTAATCTGCGCCACGTGCTGTTCTCAAAGGTGGAGCAAATTCAACTCCTCGGATGTGTTCCATTTTACGGAAGTGGGCAAAGTCATAAATCAAACAACGGTAATCAGAAGTCATATTTGAAACAATCGATCGAAAACCATCAGCAGCAACAAAAACCCGCCGGCCAACTTTTTCCAGAAACTCAGTAATATAAGCAGTTACTGGATTATATCCCGGCGCACATCCGCCATCCTGAATAAGTAGCACATCCATTTCATCATACAGTGTTTCTCCTTCGCGCAGATAGGAGGTGATCAGCTCGGAAAATCCACGATAAATTTTCATTAATGCTGATGCAGAAAGAGTAGTGCCTTCTTCGATTTGTGATTTTTGGAGAACAATTAACATACCATCAGTTTTGGCCTTCACTGTTCCTGTACGCGGACGTTCATCAATTAGGGCGATTTCTCCAAATAGCTCACCTTTATTTAATACTTTTAATACATGACCATATTTTTCCAGTACAAACATTCCATCCAAAACAATGTATACCGCAGTACCGATTTGACCTTCTGAAAAGATGGTTTCACCTTTTTCATATTTAAAGCGTTTTGAAGATTCAATAAACTCTTTTAATTCAGTATCCCCAAGGTGTCGCAAAGTTCGTACATTTTTTAAAAGACGAATGAGATGCAGATCGTCAGATTTTGTTTTAAGTTCTTTTGGCATTAATAACTCCTTAAATTTTAAGATGCATTTTGCATCTGTTCTAAAGCGCTAAATGTAAGAAAAATGTTTGTTTTGTAAAATTTTTATTGATGTGAAATTTATTTGACTTTAGGAGTGGAAATTGTGGGATAATTTCTAACAAAATTATAATCAGATTACTACTTTCAATAAACAAAAAAGGCAACACAAAAATGTATCGCCAATTCTGTGCGTCCCCCTAAAAAATCATTTGTTGTCAGCATTCAGCACTTGTAAACAAACAGGCGATGCTATGGTTGTGGTGCTTTGTATTTTTGTAAGTCCGCCGTTTTTTTCTATTGAAAAGGTAACTATGTTTTTGCTTTTTTGATTTGCTACAAGAAGATATTTGCCCAATGGATCAATCATAAAGTTTCTTGGCCAATCGCCATGTACAGCATTTGTACCAAGCATTTTTAGAGTGTCGTCTTTCCTGATTTCAAAAATAGCAATGCTGTTATGGCCGCGGTTTGAGGTGTAAAGATACTCTCCGGATGGAGAAATATGAATATCAGCAGGATAGTTTTTATTCGAGTAATCTTTTGGAAGAGTGCTTATAGTTTGGATGTGATTTCTATTTCCATTTTCTTTGTTTATTTTAAAAATCTCAATGGTGCTATTTAATTCATTTAATATATAAATCGTTTTTCCATCTTTACTAAATTCAAAATGCCTTGGGCCGGCTCCTGCCGCAAGTGATATTGAATTTTCTTTTTCTGAAAGCTCACCATTTTCTTTGTCAAAATCATACACGTAAACTTTATCTGCACCTAAATCCGCAGCAAAAGCTATATTATTTTTTTTATCCAATCTGATAGAATGCATGTGGGAAGCATCCTGTCGATTAGTGTTTGGGCCTTGTCCATTATGTTTAATTACGGAAACAGCTTTTTCTATTTTACCATTGTTTACTAAAAAAGAGGCAACAGTTTCCTGCATATAATTACTGACTAAAAGGAATTGACCATCGTTGGAAGTTGTGATGTAACATGGCGCTCCACCCTCAGAGAATATCTTATTGATAAAGGTAAGCCCACCTGTTTCCTGATTAATTGAATAAGAACTTATATAACCGCCATTTTTATCTGTATAATTCATCAGCTCATTAGCAGCATATAAATATTTTTTATCCGGCGAAATAGTGATATAAGATGGATTATCTATGTTTTTTTGAACACTTTTTAAAGTTAGCCTTCCTGATTCATCAACCTGATAAATTTCAATACCTTGATCACTATTTTCAGTATAAGATCCAACAAAAAGCAAGCGGCCATTTTCAGATTTAATCATTTCATTTCCCTGGCACGAAAGTAGATTCAAGAATAATAGTAGTAAAAGAATTCCAGTCAAAGAATACATAATAGTTCCAATATTTGATTGAATGCAGGAAGAAAATAGAGGCTATTTTTTTGTGATTCAAATTAAAATGATATTGGGGTTCAACTTGTTCCTATTTTAAAAGTACAAGTTTTTTTGTTTCGAAATAAGTGGCTGTTTTTATTCTATACAGATAAATACCACTGGCAAAACCGGATGCATCCCATTCTACATTGTATGCGCCAGCCGTTTGTTTTTTGTTAACCAGCGTAGCTACCCTTTGCCCAAGTAAGTTATAAATACTTATATCCACCAGGCAAGTTCTTGGAAGTTGATATTCAATGCTTGTTTTGGGATTAAAAGGATTGGGATAGTTTTGAGATAGATTGAACTTGGAAGGGTAGGCTTTTCCGGTTTTTTGATCTATCCAGGTATTACCATCGGATGTTCTTAGAATCAAACCGAATTCTCCGGTCACCCAGCCAAAACCATCTTTAAAATCGATTACGTATAATGGATATTCAAAATGATCTAACTGAATTGACCAACTAGTTCCACCGTCAAAAGTCTCGAGAATAACATAGTTGAAACTGGTATCCTCCCCAACCGCCCAGCCATGCAGATTATTTTCGAAATACATATCATTGATCTCGTAGTTAAAGTCCGGGATTTCCTGCCAGCTTGCTCCACCGTCTCCTGTCCTTAAAAGGAGTGGATGAATTTTGTTTCTCGATTGAATGTATCCGCCTGCTATCCAGCCATGATTTTCATCGTTGAAGAAAATATCTTTTAATGGGAGGTCAGTATTACTGGATTGTACCTGCCATTGATCGTGTTCAGTATATTTTACTATCATTCCGTATTCACCCACTGCCCAGGCTGTATTATTAACAGCATGAATTGAATTTAAAGAGTACTCAAGAACTGAACTGTCCTGGTATTCCCACGCAAGGTCCCAGTTTTCTCCACCATCACTTGTTCCTAAAATTATTGGCCGATCCACCGAAGAAGACTTTCCTACCGCCCAACCAAGATCATCATCAGTAAAAAAAATATCTTTACCCCTAAGATCATAACCATTTTCATCGAAATTATTTTCATAAACGACTTTCCACCTACTTCCAAAATCATTTGTTTTATATATATGATTATCGGATAAAATGAAACCGGTCTGATCATTATTAAAAAAAGAGGAGACTCCGCTAATATTTGAATTAACTTTCCATGAAACACCACCATCATCTGTTATCAATACAAGGCCGAGGAGGGCGTGGAATCCGATGCCACGACAAACGGCAAAGCCGTTATTTTTATCAATAAACTGAATATCAAGGATTGAGTATGTAAACTTTTGAAGTGACCAATTGTCACCACCATCTGTACTATTTAGAATAAACGGATAATCATAACCAATGCCCCAGGCCCCAATACCAAGTGCAAATCCCATATCATCCTTGTTAATAAAAATTGAAGAAATATATGCATTACCATAATTAGTTGTAATAACTTCCCAGTTTGCCCCACCATCTAAACTCTTCATTATATTCGAAGGAATGTACCAAGATGTAGTGTCCTCCATAATGGCAAAAATTTTAGACTGATTAATGCTATAAAAGGAGTATATCCCGACTTCACCTTGTGTTTTAATTGTCCAATTATTCAATGTGTCTGTCGTTGCACACAGAAAGTAATCTATATTGCCTTGTTCATATTCTTTTTTTGCTAAAAAATTTGCGGTTGAATCATTAATAAATTGCAAATTGTAAATTGTGGTGAATTCCGGGATAATTATCTCTTGCCAGCTATTGCCACCATCATTTGTTTTTAATATAAGTCCTTTGGTTGTAGGGCCATCATCATAACTGCCCGTTATTATACCTGTCTCAGAATCTATAAAACTTATTGAATAAAGACGTCTTCCTTCCAAATTAGGGGAAATATCAAGCCAGTCTATACCGCCATTGATAGTCTTATGAATCCTATATCCAATAATAAAAACAATACTGTCATCAATCGCCTGAATCCTTCCTTCCCCCCAGTAACCAAATCCGGCGTCTTTAAATTCTTTTTGAATTGACCAACTATGACCACCGTCTTCGGATTTTATTATTATTTCACTCTCGGTTTCTTCAATCTCATCATAATATGGACCAAACCCCCAACCAATAAATTCATTTATAAAGTCAATCCTTTCAACAGACCAGCCTTCATTCAATGGAACCGCGTCCCAGGTTAATCCACCATCTGTTGTTTTTAGCAATCTATTGCCGGCAGAAATCCATCCAATTTCATTATTGACAAAATCTATTGAATTAAAATTTCCATATGGCCAACCATCATTCAAAACCTCCCATTGGCTTTGTAAGTCAGTAAACATGACTGAGACAATTGTAACCACTAAAATAAGCTGTTTCATTTTGTCTTCTTCCTACTTTAAAAGGACAAGTTTTTGGGTTTGAATAAAACCATCACCTGTTTCTAATCTATACAAATATACTCCACTGGAAAAAACACTGGCATCCCATTCAACTTTGTAACTTCCTGCTGTTTGTTTTTTAGAAACCAGAGTAACCACCTTTTGTCCGAGAAGATTAAATATTGATAATTCAACCTCACTGGTTTTTGCCAATTGATAACTGATTGCTGTTGTAGGATTAAAGGGGTTGGGGTAGTTTTGATTAAGGGCAAATTCTTTTGGCAAATGATCAAACTTGTCAGTAATGGCTGTTGGAAAAAGATTCTTAGCTACAAAATCAAATGATGAATGCCAGAAAGGATATTCATCACTGGATATTATTACATCAAATGGAATTGGTTTTGTGAGTGTGCAGTCTGGAATCATGTTTTCCGCATACTCAAAAGCGAAATAATTGAAAATTGTGCTAGTATCAATTACTCCTGCTTCAAGATCAGGAAAGGTTCTTGTACCTATTTCCATTCTTTCTACTCGGGGGTCTTCTGTTTTGAGTTCAATTGATAGATTTTCTGCAGATGTGATTTTACCAGAGTTTTGCAGAATTAATAAGATAAACTGGGTGTTTGTTGATTCCAGGTAGCTTGTATCAAGATAAGCTGGTTCCGTTAGTTGAACAGGCCCGATTGTTGTAAAAACAACATCAGTGTCCAAATGATTAACTACAGTATCCGAATCGATTCGTGTCACCTGGAGCTTAATTGAAAAATTGCCTTCTATGCCTGATTGCGCCATCCAGGAATTAGCAAAGAGGCCATCTTCTGCATTGCCATCATTATGGTCACCATCATCAAAAAGCTCTACGCTGTAAACAGTAGCCTCTCCTGCTTCAATCTTTGCATTAAGTGTAATCCCTGTTGGATTGTTAATTTCTGAAGTAATCAAAACACTGTCGACACCTGCCATGGCAAAGCTTTTGTCGACATAAAGATTTTCAAACAATGGAAATAAATCATTTTGCGGGTTGTATACTTCTACTTCATTAATGGGATGAAGAGGCCAGTCTGTTATTGACCCGCCGGTGATATATATTTTTCCGTCTATTTCACTGGATTGCGTGTTTCTTCTCCATATTGGAGTTTTACTTAATGATTTCCATTCTTCAGTTTGCGGGTTATATTCCCAAGCATTTGATACGGGCTCACCTGCGGGGCTTGATGTTCCTCCAAAAATGTAAATCAATCCATTCAAAGAAGTGACGGAGAAATTTTGAAGCACAAAAGGCATGGGTTTCTTTGTTTCCCACGTATTTGTCCCGGGATCATATACCTCGATAATATCCAGTGTTGTATTCGAATTATTTACCGATTTTGCTCCCCCAAAAGCGTAAATTTTTTCATCAACAACACATGTATTAAAATAGGCCCGCTCGGTTGGCATTGGTTCTTTAAATGACCAGCTATTTGAATCCGGATCAAATTCCTCAACAGCACTGATGTAGTTACCTGTATTATAATTGATTCCCCCAATGGCATAAATCTTTCCGTTAACCACACTGGTTGATAAACCCCATCGGCCTACATTCATACTATCTTTTGTCGACCAGCTATCCGTATGCGGGTCATACGCCTCTACTAATTTCAAGCCACCCTGGCAAACTATTAGACCTCCTCCAATCACATAGATTGTATCATTTACAACACTTGCAGGGGCTCCTCTTGGGGTTGGCATGGGTTTTTTTAACGACCAGCTATTTGTTTCCGGATTATATTCCTCAACGGTCTTAGAACCAGCATCGCCACATCCGTTATTAAAAACTTCAGTACCTCCAAAAACATAAATTTTTCCATTTACGGTACACTGTCCATGGCCGTATTTTGGAGTGTTCATTGGCGCTACTGTGGACCAGGGACTGTCTTGGGCCAGACCTATGGAAGCACTACCCAATAGACTCATTGCACACAGAATGATGATAGTTGATGGTTCTGAAATATATTTGATATACTTCTTCATAAATCCCTCCGAGAATTGGCTTTTAAAAACGAAAGTCGTTCAATACTATTTTAGGACAACGAGTTTGCGGATTTGTGCAAATCCAGTACTCGTTTCTAACCTGTAAAGGTAAATCCAGTTAATACTAAGTTGCTATGAATACTTGAAGCATCTGTTGGCACATTAATTTTATCTGAAAAGACCAAAGAAATAAAACAAAATGGATTAACATAAGCTTTTCATTTTGTCTCCTATTGTGGATTTAACAATTTTTTTTAAATGAAGAGATAAATGATAATACTATTCAGTACAAGTGAGGGTAGAAGTTATTAAAGTTAGGAGTAGATTTAAGACTAATTGGTATTAAAACAATATAGAAAGATAGTTGTGGGTTAACAACTATAATATTTAGGAGACTTAAACAAAGAAGATATTTCGCTTAAAACGAATATTTTGTCCTGAAGAAAAGGGCTTTGCCATAGCTGCCAAATTCCGTTAGTGGATCGCCATCTGTGATAAATCCTATCAGGTACAAATCAAGATTCGTTATGGCAGACCAACTTACAGAGGGCACAAAAATTGATGAATTGTCATTTGGGTTATGAAGAAGAAACACAGTGCCACGTACCAAAGGATGTATATTGTAAGCTGTCTCAAAAAAAAGTGATACCTGTGAAGGTGAAAGCAATCCGGCTTTTAAGGCCTGCCTGCTATATAAAAGTGTATTGCTTTTTTTCCCAATAGAGTTATACAATATTTCAGAATGCAGATAAAATGAGTTGGGGAAAGTATAATCCAGCGAAATAACAGCATTGATATTTTTTTTGTCTGAATCGGAATAATTTGAAATTGGTAATAAAGTTTCTCCCAACTGCTGTTCGGAAACTGAATCGCTGATTTTGAATTCTCCCCTAAAACCTGCACCATAAATATCTCCTGCAAAAGCGGTTGCCAGGATAGGTTTATCATGTTGCCATGCTGCAATTAGGTAAAAATCATAATCCCATTTATTGTGCAGCCAGAGCAGGGCGACGGTTCGTTCAAATTTATTAGGTGATGATTTTAAAGCCAGTTCCAACCTGCCTGCAACACCAGTAAAATATTGGATACGCAATGCATCTGAGCCAGGCATTTCCTCATAATCAAAATCAAGAACAGATTGTGGATTGAACAAATCTGTAATATTCCAGACAAAACTTGTTCCCCAGGCGATTCTTTGCCTGCCAAAGGTGATTTGCCAATCACCGTAATTATAATTAAAAAATAGCCGATCAATCTGTCCATAACCTAAACTGGATTTTTTTTCCCAAAAGAGAGAACTGAGATCATCGTGAGGATAGTCAGTAATAACAGTTTGTTTGAACTGCGGCTGTTTTTCTACAAGATCCCCGTAAAACCCACGAAGGCGGAATTCAACTCCAACAGACAAATTTTCAGTTGGGTAATACCTGTTATTTATTCTTAAATGCAGCTGATGGTCAACCAGGTTTTCATTTGAAAGAGAATCATTCTCAGTTGTTGAAAACAAATATTTAGCATAACCATATGTTTCCCAGTCCTGGGCTTGAATGGTTATGAACCAAAGAAAAGTTGAAACAAATATTAGAAGGCTATTTAGTTTTCTCAATTCTCAATTCTCAATTATTAATTATTAATTATTTTTCACCATTCCGTCTTCAAGCGTAATAACCCTTTTAGCGCGTTTGATTACCCGGGCATCATGGGTTGAGAATATAAAAGTCATGTTATGTTTTTTGTTCATCTCTTCCATCATATCCAATAATGATTCCGCTGATTCTGAATCCAGATTAGCTGTTGGTTCATCTGCCAATACAAATGCCGGATGAGAAGCAAGAGCCCTTGCCACGGCAACTCTTTGTTGCTGCCCACCGGAAAGCTGAGAAGGCCTGCTATCCAGACGATCGCCCAGCCCTACATCTTGTAAAAGCTGGCTGGCTTTTTTCTCTCGTTCTTCTTTATTAACACCTTGCAGGAGCATTATAAATTCAACATTTTCCCTGGCGGTAAAAACAGGTATAAGATTATAAGCCTGAAAAACAAAGCCAATATTTCTTAACCTGAAGTCTATTAATTTATTACTGCTCATTGCTGTAATCTCGTTACCGGCAATTGTAACATTGCCTTGGTTTGGTTTGTCCAATCCGCCTAAAATATTAAGCAGGGTTGTTTTTCCCGAGCCAGATGGACCGACGATGGCAGTGAATTCTTTTTCTTCAATTTGAAGATCTACATTTTTTACTGCATGCACAGGTACAGCAGAAGTATTATATGTTTTATTTACATGCTTTAATTCAATTAAGGCCATTTTAAAACTCCCAAATTTTCATAATCAATTATCTTAAAAAACTAAAACGATCTGATTGCCACTGCTGGTTCCAGTTTTATTGCTTTCAATGCCGGCATTAAAGCTGCAATGTTGGCGGCTATTATCACCATTATTGTCAATCCTAAATACATCATTGCCGGAAGATACGGATAAATCATAGTGCTCATTCCAAAACTTTCAAAGCTTGTAGCCAATCCGGAAAAATCCATTCCATTAAAGCTAAAATAGCTTATCGAAGTAGCACCAACTAAGAATCCGCTTAATCCACCTGTTAAGGATAGCAAAATTGTTTCGATCAGAATCATAAAAAATACCCGCCATTTTTTCATTCCAACAGCAATCAGCATACCCAATTCTCGCACCCTGTCTAATACGGACATGAGCATTGTATTAGTGATTCCAAAAAGCAGCGCAAAAAGGATTATACCGACAAAAAGATATGTAAAATAATCCATCATTTCTGCCATGTAGCCAAGCTCTGGAGCCAGCTCTTTCCAGGTTTGGATTTTTTGTTTGGGATATTTTGCTTTTGCAGATTCAACTACACTTTGCATTACTCCTGCAGAGGTTGTCCTAATTGCGATTTCATGATAAAGTGGTTCACTTCCCAGAGATCGGAACAGGTCTTTTTGTTGGACAAAAACAGTCATTCCATCAAATACAGATGATTCGGTTTTAAAAATCCCAACGACCCGGCAAGCCAAATAAACCACTGATTCATCAATCCCTGGAAAGCTTAAAACTACTTTTTTTCGCAGACGCAGGTTTAAGCGTTCAGCAAGTTTTTTGCCAATAATAATTTGGTTTTTGCGGTCGGATTCAAAAAAGACACCATCAATAAGGTTTTCATCGATATCTGTAACTTCTTTTTCGTCAGGTGCATTAATCCCGATAATATTGACACCAAATGATGAAGCTGGTGAAGCAGCCATTCCGTCAATCAGTACCCGGGCAGAAATGGCATCTATATTTTGTACTTTCCTTAATTCAGAAGTTGTTTCTGCACCATTGGGAATAAATGCATTTATATCCCGCTCTTTGCTAAACTCCTGGTGATGAATTTGAATATGGGCAAGATTTCGGTCAATGGCTGTATTAACCATAGACTCGGCCATTCCCATCATCATCGCTCCGGAAAATAAACCACCCCATAAACCAAAAGTAATTGCTAATACGATGATCATACTTCTTTTTTTATTTCGCCAGATATTTTTCCAGGCTAAAATGAGCAGCATGTCTCTAACCTTTCTTTCTTTTATTTTTTTATCGTTTCAACAGGATTTAAATTTTTTATAAAAAACATTGGGTGTAAAGCGGAGATTAGCGCAATTATCAGCACAATAAGCGCCTGGCTGATAAAAATATTTTCATCTGCACTAAAATGCATTTCGGCTTCATAGCCATAGTTTTCATACATCTCTGCAACTTCACCCGTAAAACGGATTGGGTTATTATGCATGTATAATACAATTGGCAAACTGCCCATCATCCCAATCACAACACCTAAAAATGAAAACATAATTGTTTCGATTGTTGTTGACCAAATCAGACGTGCTTTCTGCATGCCAACCGAGACCAGGATAGCAAATTCCTTTTGGCGCTCAGAAGTCATCATCATAACTGTGCCAAATATGCCAAACCCAATCACTATATAAAGGATTCCGGACATAATCATTCCACTTACCTGCTTGGTCATCACTGTTTGCTCCAGCTCGGGCAGCATTTCGTTCCAACTCATTAAAACAGCATCATTAGGCAAAAAACTTTCTATGGTTTTCAGTGCATCTGGTAAGTTCTTCGCATTGTCGATCATAATGGAGAGAGAAGTGATTCGCTCATCAATACCATAAATATATTGAGCATTGGATAGGCTCAGATATGCGGTCATGTTGTCCAGTTTAGATAAAGGAAGTTCCACGATTCCCAAAACAGGTAAAAGCGCCGCTGCTGTTTGTCCACGATATCCCTGGCCATATAAAACAAGGCTGTCGCCAACATCTGTTTTTAAGCGTTCTGACAACCCATTGCCAAGCAGAATTCCTTTCGAGGTTTCATTTAAAAACTCACCTTTAATAATTCTGGATTGTAAATAATTCATATTGTTTTCTGATTGCGGATCAATGCCAATTATTTGAGCTATCTTTGTGTTTGTATCTTTGGAAAGTAGGGCGAAAGATTCCAGACGCGGCGTAATAGATGTGACATGCACAGTTTTTTGAATTTTTTCTTCAAACTCAGGATTGATTAAAAAACTTTTATCTAACGAACGGTTATCCCAAAATCCATTTCCCTGAATTTGCGCATATCCGGTAAATATTTTTGCAGAAGAATGTACAATCTGTTCCCAGGTGCCGATTTGAATGGATCGCATTAATGAAGAAAATATTACTGCAAAAAATACTGAAGCAGTTATTATCAGGGTTCGTTTTTTATTGCGCCATAAGTTGCGCCAGCTTAATGAGAAGTACATTTTAATCCTTGTAATAGTTAAGCTCTTAAGCCATCTACAGGCTTTAGTTTACGAATAAATAAAAAAGGATAAATGGCAGAAAAAATGGCTATAATTAAAACAGCAATTGCTTGTGAAAAGAAAATAATTTCATCTGTGCTAAAATTCATAACAGGTTCAATACCCAGTTTTTCATAAGCTACAGCTGCTTCTCCTGCCATGTAAATAGGATTGTTTTTTAAATAATACAGCAGCGGTAAACTGCCTATTACACCAGCAAAAACCCCTAAAAATGAAACAAGTATGGTTTCAATTATGGTTGTAAAAATAAGCCCTTTCTTTTTCATCCCAACAGAAATTAGAATAGAAAACTCTCTTCGTCGTTCAGAAATCATCATCATTACTGTTCCAAAAACGCCAAAGCCGATAACCACATAAAGAATAATCAGCATAATAATTCCGCTTATATTATCAACCTGGATATTTTGTTTGAGCTCCGGCATCATTTCATCCCATGTCATTACAACTAAATCAGGATCAATGATTTGGTAAAGCTCAGTTAAAATGTTATCCAGGTAGCGGACGTTTGATATCATAAATGAGAGAGATGTAACGCGGTTTCCCGTGCCATAAATGTGTTGACTGTTTTTCAATTCTAAATAGACTATGGAATTATCCATTTTTTCAAATGGAAGATCAACGATGCCACTTATAGGAAGCTTTGCCGCAGCAGTTTGTCCATGATAACCCATTCCATATAAAACAAGACTGTCACCAATCTCTGCTTTAAGTCGGCTTGCCAAACCCTTCCCAACCAGCAGTCCATCAGATTGCGCATTTATGTAGGAACCTTCAATTATTCTGGATTTTAGACCGGTCATTTCGTCTTCTGCAGTTGGATCGATTCCAATTACCTGGGCAACTTTTGTACTGTTGCCTTTGGATAATAGTGCAAACGATTCCAGGCGTGGAGTAACAGAGGTAACCTCTTCAATTTGTTCAAAGAGTTCTTTTTGTTGGTTAGGAATATCTATACTTTTATCCAGCGAGCGATTATCCCAAAAGCCTTCACCCTGGATCTGCAGATAACCGGTGAAAATTTTTGCTGAAGAATCAATCATGAAAGAATAAGAACCACGCTGTCCGGAGCGCATTATTGAGGCCAGAATAACCGCGAAAAAAACTGAGGCTGCCATAATTAAAGTTCGCCGTTTATTGCGCCATAAATTGCGCCAGCTAAGGGATAAGTACATTTCTTTTCCTTTTACTCATTCTTGTTTCAAAACGAAATTAATCTTACAATCAGCGTACTCTTTTCATATTTTGTTGTGAAAAAAAGTTTGTCCGGATTTTTTTGTTAAACTCAATATCGAGATACTCCAAAACTGTTTTTTGGCCGGGTTCGTCCACCGGAATCATTTCCCAATATGTTGGAATAAGTCGACCACCAAGTTGCTTAATTTGGCTGCCTTTCATTGTTTTGACTAAGAAATCATCTTCATCGTAGTAATCAATTTTCAATTGAAGAAAGCCTTTCTTGGAAATCCACATTATTATTTTCCCCCAAACAACCCCCGCTTCAGGATTTGGGATAAGTTCAACTTTGTGGCAGAGATATCCTTCATATTCTTCTTCACCTATAACTTGATGTTGGTAATCTTCGACAATTGAGGATTGACGGACAAGGTCATCATTTGTAAAATCCGAACCCATCCAGGATTGCAGCATCATTGAAGGAGGTATTTTAATGGTTTTTTGGACCGATGGTATGAAATTCCACACTTCCTGTTTTCTCTTCAGCGTAACCATTCCTTTATCCCGTGCCGGGGCTGTTACTAAAAGAAGCGAGTAATCTGGCTCAATTGACCATACTTTCATCGCAACTTCGCGAGACCAATCTGGTTTTATAATTATCATTTTAAATTCTGCATAACTGCTTTTAGAGCGGATCAGGTCATTTGATTTCTTAACAATATCCAGGGCGCTCTCCTGCGAAAAGAGTAGGGTAGTACTAAAGGCCAGCAATAAAATATGAATATTGATTCGCTGTGTAATCATTTCAAAATCTCCTTGATGTTAGCTTTTCAGGTTTTGGTCAATAATCCTGCAAGCAATGTGTCTGTAAACGTTTTTTTCACTTCATCAATATTTATAACTTTTGGATCCATGATAATTTGCAGGAAAAGTCCATCGAGTGCTCCCATGGTTATAGCAGAAAAAGCATTGGCATCAACATACTTAAAAACCCCTTTTTCAATTCCTTCATGCACAATTTGCGAAAGCAGGATCCGGTATTGTTGGTAAATCTGTTTAAGGTCGATAGTTTGTACTGCATGTTCATTTTTAGTTCGAATCCCTTCAGCCCAGAAATCCATCATAATCCCGGCAAACTCACCCGCATCATCTCGATGGTAGTCCAACGTAATTCCAATAATAAATTCTAATTTTTTAATTGGATCGGTTATGTTTACCAACCCTTCACTTATCATTATTTCCATTTCGCCAAACATAGAATGGAAAGCAGAGCTGAAAATTTCTTCTTTACTGCGGAAGTATTCATAGATTGTACCTTTGCCAATTCCTGCGGCTTTTGCAATATCAATCATTTTAGATTTTGCTATACCGTTTTTTGAAAATACCTGCATAGCAGCCTGGACTATTTGCTTTTTCTTTTCTTCTTTGTCAATAATTTTTGGTGCCATAAATTCCCTTATATGTAATTGACCGACCAGTCGGTATTAATATAATAAGATTTTTTCCAAATAGAAACATCTTTTTATTATTTTTTAGATTTGAAATTTGAAAGAAATAGGAATTAGTTTCTAACTCCTTTATTTTTAACAACTTGCTGGTTCAATATTTTTGGGGATTTTGTATTTTATTATTTTGTTACGTTTAATATTGAGACTTGATATTTTCTTCGAAATCTTGACAAATATCACAAATAGAGTATCTTAATCAGATATTGCATATTCCTTTTTGTAATTAGGGGGAGCAGAGAACCCAATCTTTGCTCACAGATTTAACCAACGAACTCAAAAACATAGCTTTAACTAACTAATCATATCACAATTGGAGGTATATATGGGTAGACTTTCTACTTATCGTATAATTTTTTCATTTTTTATTAGCCTGTTCCTATTGGGAACTGCTTTTGGCCAAACAGGTAAAATTGCCGGGTCTGTTTATGATGCAGATAATGGTGATCCACTTGTTGGCGTGAATGTTGAAGTTTTAGATCAGTTTACAGGTGCAGCAACCGATGGCAATGGTGAGTATGTAATTACAATTGCTGAGGGGAGTTATACTTTACGTATTACAATTATTGGATATGAATCAGTTGATAAGGATGTTAAGGTTATTTCCGGCGAGACTACTCGGATAGATTTTGAAACTAATCAAACCATTGCCGAGCTTGCAGATGTTGTGGTTGTTATTGGTTCACGCGCGCAAAGACCACGTACATCAACAGAATCAGTTGTTCCGGTAGATGTAATTGATATTCAGCAACTTGTATCTCAGGCACCGCAAGTAACAGTTAATGAAATTTTAAACTATGCAGCGCCATCATTTTCTTCAAACACGCAAACAATCTCAGATGGTACTGACCATATCGATCCTGCTTCTTTACGCGGCCTTGGTCCTGATCAGGTTTTGGTTTTAATAAACGGCAAAAGAAGACATACAACATCGCTTGTAAATGTAAATGGTACTTTTGGCCGTGGTAATGTTGGAACGGATTTAAACTCAATTCCATCAGCTGCCATAAAAAGAGTTGAAGTTTTGCGCGATGGCGCTGCAGCCCAATATGGCTCTGATGCTATTGCCGGTGTTATTAATATTGTTTTACGCGATGCAACAGACAAACTAAATGTAACTACAAACGCAGGTAGTTATTATTCTTCGGAATCGGAAGGTGATAATGATGGAAGTTATGAAAATGTTTCCATGAATTATGGATTGCCTCTCGGAACAGAGGGTGGATTTATTAATTTTACAGGATCGTATGAAGACCGCGATCCAACAAACAGAATGAAGGAGTGGGAAGGTCAGATTTTTGCAGGTTATAACTCAACAGATCCAAACTATTCTGGTGATCCTGATGCAGATATTACCGATGCTGAATTAGCAAGACGTGGCCAAACCCGCAGCGATTATAATATGCGTGTCGGGCAGGCTGCTTATAAAAGCGGCTCCGTTTTTTTGAACATGGCTATTCCAACAAGTAAAACATCTGAAGTTTATGCTTTTGGCGGGTTAAGTTACAGAAATGGTAATTCGGCAGGTTTTTACCGTTTGCCTTACCAGGAAAGAACAGTAACAAGTGTTTATCACAATGGGTTTTTACCAGAAATAAATTCAATTATTCATGATCGTTCTTTTGCCATTGGTATTCGTGGTAAAGCAAAAGGTTGGGATTTGGATTTAAGTAATACGTGGGGAACAAATACTTTTCAGTTCCAGATTGGTAACACCCTTAATGCATCACTAGAAGACGCCACGAAAACAAGTTATAATTCAGGTGGCCATGGTTTTACTCAAAATACAGCAAACTTTGATGCCAGCAGACATTTAGATGATATTATGGAAGGTCTGAACATGGCCTTTGGTTTTGAGTATCGTTATGAAAATTATGAAATTATTGCCGGTGAAGAAGGCTCATATGCAAAATATGATAAACTTGGTAATATTGTAACACCAAATACACCAGATTCTTTAATTGTAAGAGGGCCAAATGGTTCAGCCCGGCCAGGTGGAGCACAGGTTTTTCCGGGATTCCGTCCTTCAAATGAGTTGAGTGAATATCGCACAAGTGCAGCTTTTTATGCGGATGTTGAAGTAGACTTTACCGAAAGCCTTTTTGGTACGGCAGCATATAGATTTGAAGATTATAGTGACTTTGGTTCAACCAATAATTTTAAAATAGCAGGTCGTGTTCAAGCTACTGACGATTTCGCTGTTCGTGGTGCATTTAGTACAGGTTTCCGTGCACCTTCGCTGCACCAGATTTATTTTAATTCTACTTCTACGCTTTTTGTGGATGGAATTCCCAATGAAGTTGGTTCATTTTCTAATGATAGCCGTGTAGCTCAAATATTAGGCATACCTAAACTAAAAGAAGAAACATCTCAGAATATCAGCCTTGGTGTTACTGCAAACTTACCGGATTTAAATACGACTGTAACAGTTGATGCATATCAAATTGATATTACAGACCGTGTTGTTAAAACAGGAACTTTCAGTGCAGGTGACGGTGAAGATGAACTTGCTGCGTTACTTGCCAGTGTAAATGCAACCGGTGCAGCCTTTTTTGCCAATGCAATTGATACAAAAACACAAGGCGTTGATCTTGTTGTAACTCATAGATACGATATCTCTGAAGATGCCTTCTTAAGTTCAAACATTTCCGCAACTTATTCTGAAACAACTCAGGAAGGTGATATCCATTCATCTCCATTGTTAAAAGACAAGGAAAGCACCTATTTTGATGAAACAAGCCGCATTTATCTTGAATCTGCTACCCCTCGTACAAAAATAAATATTACCGAAACATATACCAGAACAAACTGGAATGCGATGCTTAGAGGCGTTTATTTTGGTGAAGTTAACGAAGCAACTAATAATGTTGATAATCAACAACTTTATGCAGGGAAGTGGGTTTTTGATACTAGTGTTGGCTACAAAATTTTAAATCATACCTGGCTAACAGTTGGTATAAACAATCTTTTGGATACATATCCCGATGAAGCAATTAAAGCAAATCAAAGTAGCGGACGTTTCCTATATTCCAGAAGATCAAAGCAATTTGGAGTTAATGGGCGTTATTTATTTTCTCGCTTGTCCTTTAATCTTTAATGATTATTTCTCTTAATACAGATTAAACGGATTTTATCTAAGGTCTCTCTATTGAGAGACCTTTTTTTATACTTACAAAAGTCTTATCTTACTTACCTTTTTTTGATCTTTTATAAATTATATTGTTTAGTAATAATCCCCGTTAATTTTTTTTGAACTTAATTTTTCGAATTAAATATATTTTTAGAAGGGGTTGTAAAGTAGGTTTTAAACCAGAAGGAAGGTGTTTTGATAGAAACAGGAAAATTAAAATTTTATGGAATACGGAATATTGAATCGATACCTCAATTTAGGAAGCTTTCGGCTGATGATCAGTTTGCTTCCAAAGTAGTAGCACACGTCCTGCCATTTCGCACAAACAATTATGTTGTTGATGAACTAATTAACTGGGATAACATCCCTGACGATCCTATGTATCAACTCACCTTCATGCAACGCGATATGCTTCACCCTAATCACTTTGAAAAGATTGCCTGTTTATTAAAACGCAATGCGAGTCCTGCAGAAATTAAGACTGCAGCCAATGAAATAAGGTATGAAATGAATCCCCATCCGGGAGACCAGATGACTGCAAATGTACCGCTTATGGACAATGAACCTGTTCGCGGGATTCAGCATAAATACCGCGAAACATGTCTGGTATTTCCTTCAAGCGGGCAAACCTGCCATGCTTACTGTACATTTTGTTTCCGTTGGGCACAGTTTGTAGGATCTAATGATTTGAAGTTTGCAACAGATGAGTCAAACCGTTTTCAAGAATACCTAAAATCACATCATGAAATAAGCGATGTTTTATTTACTGGTGGCGATCCGATGATAATGTCACTAAAGAAACTTGAAGCCTATATTCTTCCTTTGTTAAAACCCGAATTTGAGCATATCCGCACAATCCGGATTGGTACAAAATCAATCTCTTACTGGCCTTATCGATTTGTAACCGACAAAGATTCGGAGGGGATATTAAACCTTTTTGAAAAAGTTATGAGTTCCGGAAAACACCTTGCATTGATGGGGCACTTTAATCACTGGGTAGAACTTTCTACGCCGATTGTTCATAAAGCCATTCGAAAGTTACGAAACGTTGGAGTTAAAATCCGTAGCCAGAGCCCATTGATAAAACATATTAATGATGATAGTGCGGTCTGGGCCAGAATGTGGAAAGATCAGGTTAACCTGGGCATTATTCCATATTACATGTTTGTGGAAAGAGAAACCGGTGCTTTTGATTATTTTTCAGTGCCACTCTCAAGATCCTTTGAAATATATCGCGATGCATTTAAACAAGTATCAGGATTATCACGAGGTGCGCGTGGTCCGTCGATGTCAGCATCACCAGGTAAGGTTGTTATAGATGGTATATCAAAAATAAATGGTGAGTCTGTTTTTGTTCTGAACTTTTTGCAGGCACGAAATGCGGAATGGGTTAAAAAACCATTCTTTGCAAAATATGACGAAACGTCAACCTGGGTTGATCAATTGAAACCTGCTTTTGGGCAAGAGAAGTTTTTCTTTGAAGATGAGTTGGAAGAAATATTGTCAAAAAAGAGAAAGTAGAACCTATCTTAATTGCTATCCAAGAATAGCTCCTTCGTCATCAAGCTTTGGAAAAGGTTCTCCTTTTTCCCGCAATTTAGCAGCCAATCTTGGATAGCCTTTTTCAAAAATAAAATCGTTTGTAAATTTTTCGTCCGGATTAGATTTTTCATACATCCCGGCATCATGACGCTGTCGTTGGGCTTCATATAAAATGATGGCTGTTGCAACAGAAACATTTAAAGATTGCACCATGCCGTACATTGGGATTATGATGCTGCCATCGGCACTTTCTATCGCCTCGTCGGTTAAACCATCCAGCTCTTGCCCAACAACAATTGCAGTTGGAAGACAGAAATCAATTTCCCTAAAATCTTTTGCTTGTTCATTGAAATGTGCTGTTAACAGCTGAAACCCCTTTTTCTTAAGGTGTTTATAAGCATCCCCTATTTCCGTGTGCGTTTTCACATTTACCCATCTACCGCTTCCACTGGCCGCGTCTTGTGTTAAGTTTAATTCATCAAACCTTGTAATGGCATGAATTTCTGGAATACCGGCTGCGTCAGAAGTACGCGCTATTGCAGCTAGGTTGTGTGCTTTATGAACGTTCTCCATTACAACCGTTAAACTTGGTTGGCGATGTTTCAGCATTTGAAGTATTTTTTTATAGCGGGATGGTGTCATGTGGAAAATTAATTTTTTTAAGAATGGATTTTGAATCAGTAAATATTTTTTAGAAGAACTTAAATCAGTTTATTCAAAATGTAAAAATTATCTTGATAGCTTAATCCCAACAATAAAATTTCTTCCCGGTGCATTTATTCCTGAACCGTGCTCACGATAAAGGTGGTCCAAAATATTTTCTACAGCTAAATTCAACCGAATCCAATTATTAAATTCGTACTCTGTTCGTACATTTAAAGTAAACCATTCCGGCGTCCCGCCAATTGGAATTCGTGGATCATCAAAATCATCGCTTGAGAGCCGTGTTTGAGCAGCGGCAAAACGAAGATAAAATTCGGAGAAAGATTTATTTTGCTGCCAGCTTGCCCCAACCAATCCGAAAAGTGGTGGAATTCCCCCAACGGGTTCATTTGCTGTCTGGTTCTCTCCAAATGTAAATGATAAATTTGATCTGAATTTTAGCGAATTTGAAAGGGCAAAGTTTAAGCTGGATTCAAATCCTGTTATAAATGCTTTTCCACCATTTTGTTTTGATTTTACTGATAGTGTGTCTTCTCCTGAAACGATGTTTGGCGAGCCATTGTAGAGATCATTTGAACTAATCAGTAAATCTGATATCTGCATATAATAAATTGCAGCCGAAAATTTTAATAAGCGTTTATTCAGTTTATAATTAAGATCGATGCTAAGAGCTTTTTCGGGATTAACATTCAGATTTGGCACTTCAAAAATACTACCTTTTGATTCACCAAATTTTGCTAAATCGCTGAGATTAGGTGCACGAAAACCCTGAGAAATATTTGTTGAAAGCGAACTCCATTGGTTTGGCTTGTATATAATCCCAAAGCTGCCTGTTAATGCATTATATTTTTTTTCAAAACTTAATTTGGTTGTATCTTTTATGGTGAAATCCGTTTGGAAATGGGAAAAGCGGATGCCTGCATTTGCCTGCCAATCTGTTGAAAAACTATATTCATCTTCTAAAAAGATACCAAAACTACTGTAGCGTGAATCATCCGGAAACCGGCCTCGCGTTGTTACGTCTATTTTGTCTGTGGAGGAAACTGTGGTTTTGCTATTTACAAAGTCTGAATAATAATCCAACCCAAAATTTAATAACTGTTCCTTATAATTCGATTGGGCCTGAAATGTAAAACCAATTGTTTGCACATCATCGATTTCTTTTATCAAATCCGAAACGATTGTTTTTTGCTTTTGGCGGCCTTCCTGTTGCCGGTGATATGATAAGCTTGTGCGAAAGGAATTGAAAAAACCGTTTTTGTTTTTATTCTCGTACACACCATAAATAAGGTCTCTTTTTTGCGGGGTATATAACCATTTGTAAAAATCATTATATGCATATTTATCAAATCGGGGTACATCTTCTTGCCGGGAAAGCTGATAAGCAAGAATTAGATTTTGTTTAGGACGCGGTTCATAAATAATCTTGCCGGTAAAATCATAGGCAGTAAAGCCTGTTGGTTTTTGCGTATTTTGTTCATAGCCAATAAGTAGTTCGTCTTTCTTATTTGTACTTCCCTGGATTAAATCGCCATAGTTTTTATAACTAAATCCACTTTGAAAAATAAGGTTCTTTTCAAAATATTTTAAATTTGTGGAAAGCATCTTTTCACTATCCGCAGAAGAAAAACGGCTGTTGATGTTATAATCAATTTTATTTTCGGAACTTATTAGCGGGATTTCTGTGATCAGGTTTATCGTGCCGCCAAGTGCATCACTTCCGTGTAAAACGGATAAAGGGCCATGAACCACTTCAATCCGATCCAGCATATTGTTATCAACTGTTGTTAAATATTGATGGTTGCCGAGACGATAGGTCGAATTATTCAGCCGAATGCCATCCACCAAAATAAGAATTTGGTTTGAGCTTAAGCCGCGGATAATTGCAGAACCGCCACCATGGTTTGTTTTTTGGATAAAAACGCCGCTTTCCTCGCGAAGTGCCTCAGCCGAAGTTTTACTGTTTCGCCGTGCAATTTGCTGGCGGCTAACCATGTTTACAATTGGAATAATTTCTTCTACTTTTTTATGTGAGCGGGTTGCTGTAACCACAACGCTTTCACTTTCATAAAATCCTGTTGAAAGAATGATTGTATCCAAAACTGTAATTACGCCCTGGGAAATAGCTATATTTTCTATTTCGATTGTTTGGTAAGAAATATGCTCAACGCGGATTGTATATCTCCCGGCATCCAACGGTCCAATCGTAAACTTTCCATTGTGATCGCTTACATCATTTTTGGGCGGGTTAAGCAGACTAATATGGGCATCTCTAACGGCTTCGTTATTTTCATTAAATATTACACCCTGGATTTCAGATTTAAGAGTTCGGTTTGCAGGTTTTTGGGCAAAGCTTGAAGAATAGGTAAAAATCAAAAAACAAAAAGTTAATAAAATCAGTTTTAGCATGTGTCTCAATATAAAAATATGGTTTTAACAGGGCGCGTAACTTGCAAAATGTCTGTGATTGATGCAAGCTGTAATGAGGGATATGTACTGAATATACTTGTCTTTGTTTCGAATAAAACGATGGTATTTACAATTTTGCTGAAAACTAAAAAACATTTAAGACTGAGCATAGTTTTTTGCTTTACTAATATGAAGTATGTAAATTTTTGCACATAAAATTATTAAATACATTTCTAAATAATGGAGAATTAAATATGTTAAATAAAATTGCCGTGATTGGCGGTGGAAATATTGGCGGAGTCGTCGTTCAGGAAGCCGTTTCACGCAAATTGGCACGCAATGTTGCGCTTGTTGATGTTAAGGCGCCTGAATTTGCCCAGGGAAAATGCCTGGATATAGCTGAAGGTTCTCCGGTAATAGGTTCTGATATTAATGTAGAAGGATCTAAAGAATATGGGGTGATTGAAGGAGCGGACATTGTTATTAATACTGCTGGTGTACCTCGCACAACCCGCCCGGATGGCACAATGCCTACCCGTGAAGAACTTTTGGGGACTAATCTTAAAATTACTGATTTTGTAAGCGAAGGTATTTCTAAATTTGCACCAAACGCTATTATTATTTCTATTGCCAATCCTTTGGATGCGATTGTTTACAGACTGCAAATGAACCTTAAACGCGATCGTTCTACAATTATGGGAATGGCAGGTGTTTTAGATTCCGCACGTTACAGATTGTTTATCGCGCAAGAAGCCAATGTAAGTGTTGAAAATGTAGAAGCAATGGTTCTTGGCGGTCATGGTGATGATATGTTGCCAATCCGTTCTGCCTGCCGTATTGCCGGTATGCCTGTTGAACAGTTTGTTTCTTCAGATAAGCTTGATGCAATTGAAGCAAGAACACGTAAAGCCGGGGGTGAAGTTGTTAAGCTTCTTGGAAGCGGATCCGCATTTGTTTCTCCAGCATGGAGTGCCTTGCAAATGGCTGAAGCTATTGTTTATAACAAACGCCAAATTATGCCTGTTAGCACATTGCTAAATGGCGAATATGGTGTAGAAGGCCTTTTTATTGGTGTTCCTGCAATAGTTGGTAAAAATGGCGTGGAACAAATAATTGAGATGGACCTATCTGACAACGAAAAAGAGATGTTTAAGAATTCCGTTGCCTCTGTCCAAAAAACTGCCGATGAAGTAGTTTCAATGACTAAGTAAATAATTTCTATAATTAGCGTGGGTATTTTTTCCCACGCTTTTTTTCTCTTCTTTTCAGTTTTCTAAACTCCTTAAAAACAAATTTCCAATAAATATAATTTTTTCATACAATTCAGTATGCCATTTAAAATTCAAATTTGGTCTCCCCCTATGTATTGGAAAGTATTGATATTCGCCTCATATCTTTTTTGCAACTCCTGTACTAATGATATTTCCGTAAATAAAATTAATAATCTTGGTGGGCAAAATGAAAATTGGTATTTGCAAACAAAAACCGATCTCGGTGCATCCATTAAAATGATCGATGAAAACAACGGATTTGCCATATCAAGGGGAAGGGGAAATATACCAGGAATTGTTTATAAATATGATGGTAGTCAATGGTCCGGGATTCATTCATTTCCATACTCAGATTTTCCAATTGTTTTCCCCATTGATTCATCCACAGTGTGGACTGTAAACCATTTGACCCATAGCGGAGATTATAAACCAATTTTTAATTCCATCGCCCCTGCAGGCATAGAGGAGTTGGTTTTGCCCAAAGTTATGTGGGACGAAAAGGATTTTTCCATGTGGAAATCCCTGGACAGGCTGAAGGATGGAACTGCATGGATGGTTGGCCAGCTAGGCAATATTCTTTATTTCAATGGCAATGATTGGATTGAATATCAATCCCCATTAAAAGACCTGGAGCGCAGCAGCATGTTTAGTGTTGATCTAAACGATATAAAAATGATAGACGAAAGCTACGGATGGGCGATTGGCAAAAATGGCATTATTCTTAAATATGAAAATAAAACCTGGAAAGTAATTGAATCTCCAACAAAAAATGATTTGTACTCTATTAATTTTTCGGACGAAAAAAATGGCTGGATAGCAGGCGAAAAAGGTACTATCCTCAAATTTGAAAAAGGGAAATGGCTACGAATAAAAACAAAGTACAGAGATGATTTAAGATCAATTGAGTTTGATAAAAAGGAATTTCCCTGGATATGTGGTGATAACAGTCGTCTGATCAGGTATGATGGATCACACTGGGTGGAACATTCCTTTTTTCAAGATTATAAAGACGATTTTCTTGATCTGGATATTATTTATACAGAAAATGGTATGCGCCTGATTTGGATCATGGGTACTAATGGAATATATACCAATGCGCATGGTTCACAGCTTTCTTTCTCCGATATTACCCAATCCGCCGCTCTGAAATCACAAGGTGTCTCTGCATTGATTAGCGACCAGGATATGGATGGCTTCCCCGATTTGCTGGTTATAAATGAGGGCCCTAATCTGTATTTTAGAAATAATGGAAACAGTCAATTCTCTGATCAGAGCATCCATACCGGTTTTCTGACTGAAACTGAATACCCAAATGCAATGGTTGCCGATATTAACAATGATGGATATCAGGATGTTTTTGAGATATCGGACTCAGAAACATTTCGGTTACTTTTAGGAACTCGCGGATTTGATTTTATTTCTTTTAATGGGATTCAAATAAAACAAGATACACTGTCCGATTTTGTTTCAACACAGTCTGTTAGTTTTGTAGACTTTGATAATGATGGCAATCTGGATCTTTATATTTCTAACTATGATGATCCGAACTTTGTCTTAAAAGGGGATGGAAGTGGAAACTTCCAAGACATCACTGCTTCGCTGCCTGTTAACAAAATTGGCTTACGTTCTTTTGGCGCAGTTTTTTCAGATATGAATTCCGATGGATTAATAGACATCATAATCCCTTATAGGGACAATGCAACAAATGGCAGATTTGTCGATCTTTTTGTAAATGAGAAAGACTTCAAATTTTCCCGCTTCGATAGCCCATCTTTTTTTAATTCTCAGCAAAATGATTATATAAAATCCGCAATCGCTGAAGATTTTAATAATGATGGTTTCTGTGATTTGCTTTTCTTCAATCAAGACTACCAGCCAGTTTTGTTGCAAAATGATGGAAATGCAAAGTTTATTAATGTTTCAGATATTTCTGAATTACCGCAAAAAATGTTCTACCCTGAAGAGATAAGTGGCATTATTAACAGCGCCGATCTAAATAATGACGGTTGGATGGATTTAGTTTTGGGAGGCCGGATATTCCTAAATAATCCGGAAATGAATTTTAAGGAAGTTACAGAAAATGTTGGTATTCATTTTATGGGTACACCTTCCATAGCTGATATTGACCGTGACGGAGATATGGATATCTTTTTTGGCAGCTCCGCTCATGGATTGGGAGAAGGCAAGCGGGCAGCACTTTATAGAAACAATATCAATAATAAGCAGTCGGCTGAAATTGTCCTGAAGGGTGATGTTAGCAATAGACAGGCTATTGGAAGTCAGATATATTTATATGCCATTGGAGAAAGTGGTGATACGGTTTATACATCTTTAAAACAGGTTGGATTGGGTTCATCTCCAACTACTATCAACCGGCTAAACCAAACTTATTTTGGACTCGATCCAGATTATAATTATCAAGCACAAGTTATTTTCCCATCGGGTAAAACGCATATTCTAAAGGATGTAAGTCCGGGTAAAAACTATACGCTTTATGAATCTGAACCTTGGGGGCATTATTTTGTATTATTCTCAAAAGATGTTTTCCGTAGTTGGCAATTATATAAACCTGCTTATTTGTGGGGAGTTTTATTACTTGTTATTTTATTTCCGGCAATAATTATTTTAAGCAAAAAATACTGTTCAGCTCGGTCTATTCGCTATACAATTCATTTTACATTTGCGCTTGTGGCTTACCTGATCACTTTACATTTTTCAATCCTTATGCTCCCAGTTTTCGTAATTACAATTCCAACACTTGTTGCTTCGTTGATTCTGATTGCCTTAATCCTGGGCAATAACTTTTTTGAGAAGCAGAAAAGCACCAGATATATTTCTCATTTCAAAATTGATAAAAAAATTGGTGAAGGGGGCATGGGCCGCGTATATAAAGCACTCGATATCCAGACAAAAAAAACAGTGGCCCTAAAAGTATTGTTGGAAGAACTACTTCAAAATCCTGTCAACCGAAAACGTTTTGACAGCGAATGCCAAATCCTGGAATCTTTAAAACACCCTAATATTGTTGAGGTTTTTGAAGCCTCTGAAAGTGGTTATAGTGGCTATATTGCCATGGAGCTTTTGGAAGGTGGTACTTTAAGACAATTTATACATAAACATCACCCGTTAAGTGAAAAAAGTATAGCAGAATTTTTAGTGCAAATCTGTTCAGGTTTAGAAGCCATCCATAAAAATGACATTATTCATCGTGATTTAAAAACCAATAATATAATGTTAGATTCTGACAATAACCTGCGCATAATGGATTTTGGCCTTTCAAAAGCACCCGTAGTTTCGACCATGACAAACATTGGAACGGCTATGGGGACGTTGGCCTACATTGCACCTGAGCAGATTACCGGTTTACAAATTGATAAGCGTTCTGATTTCTTTTCCCTGGGAGTAATAATTTATGAGCTGTTTACAAATGCATTGCCTTTTAATGCGGAAAATGAAATGGGCTTGATCCATGCAATTTTTAATTATCAGCCACTTTCAATTCTGAAAAAGAGGAGTGATATTAATCCAGGTTGGGAACTTTTGGTAAACCAATGTCTGGAAAAAGATTTTGAAAAACGTCCTATAAATATCACTATTATTTCAGATAAAATAAAAGAAATAATAAGTGGTTAAAATTTTAAATTTTGGAAATGAAAAAATGTATAAAAGTTTAAAAAATATTGGAGCAACTTTTTTAGTATGGAGTTTTTTGGGTCTTCTCTATTCGGCACACTCTTATTTTTATCGCTTGGAAATTGGCCAGGATGTAAAATGGGTTGAAATGTTGTTGATTGATGCACCGCATTTTGTTTTGTGGTTCTTTTTTATGCCGTTATCAATGTTGGTGTCTAAATATTTTCCTTTTGCTAAAAGACACTGGTTTGTGCCGGGTGCTGTTCATTTAGTGGCAGCCCTTTTTATCTCTTTAAGCCACAGTATTGTTTATTCCATATTTAAGATCTGGATAAAATATGGTTCTCAGGAGTTATCTCAATCTAATATATTTCTTACTGTTTTTTCTTCATTCGATTATAGTCTTCTGGTCTATTTCATTATGCTCTTTGTAATTCAGGTTTTGATTTATAATAAAAAGTTGAAAGCAGAAAATGAAAAATCGCTACAGCTCAAATCCGCTTTAACTCAATCACAACTGGATGTATTAAAATCCCAACTTCAACCTCATTTTCTTTTTAATACTTTAAACTCAATATCCGTTCTTACAAAAGAAAATCCTGAACTGGCCAATCAGGCAATTCATTTATTGAGTGATTTGCTGAGGTATTCCTTGAAGCATGCTCAAACCCAATTTGTATCGGTTGAAGCGGAAGTAAATTTTATAAAAGATTATCTGGCAATAGAAAAGATTCGTTTTGCCGAACGCCTGACTGTTGAGTATAATATTGATCCGCAAATTCTACATCTGAATGTACCTTCACTTCTTTTACAGCCTATCATTGAAAATGCTGTTAAACATGGAGTAACAGAAATGCGGGGTGTTGGGAATATAAAACTGAATGCGCAAAAACTGGATGACCGATTGGTTTTTGAAATAACTGACAACGGTGACGCCACTAAAAAAGAATCTTTAAATGAAATGGATCTTGGTATTGGTTTGAAAAATACGATCAATCGATTGAATACATTGTATGGTGAAAAACATCAATTTAAATTAACAAATACGCCAGGCAGGGGCACAATTGCAACGATCAGTATTCCCGTAGGTTATAACAATGAAAAGATAGTTGAAGATGAATAAACTTCGTGTAATTATTGTAGATGATGAATATTTGGCAAGGAATGGAATCCGTTACCTTTTAGAAAATGAAGCAGAAATTGAAATCATATCTGAGTGCAAGGATGGAGTTGAGGCTTATGATTCTATTTTAAAATACAACCCGGATCTGGTTTTCCTGGATATCCAAATGCCGGGGTTAAACGGCTTTGAAGTGATTGCATCTTTAAAAATGAAAAAACTGCCATATTTTATTTTTGTTACAGCTTATGATGAATTTGCTTTGCAGGCTTTTAAAGTGCATGCAATTGACTATTTGCTTAAACCTGTAAACGGTGAATTATTTGTTGCTGCATTAAGCCGCGCAAAACAGTTAATAAAAGCTGAACAAAATGAAGTTTTTAACAGCCGGCTAAATGATTTGATTTCTGATTCTTCAAAACAGGAAAACTATTTAAAACGTATTATTGTAAAAGATCGTGGGAAAACCATTGTTGTTGATATTGACAAAATAATTCTATTCACTGCTGACGGAGATTATGTAAAAATTCATACAAAAAAGGAAAACTATTTATTTCGTGAAAGACTCAGCAAAATTTCAGAAAAACTCGATCCATCAGTATTTTGTCGAATTCATCGATCAACTATAATTAGGTTAAATCAGGTTCTGGAGTTTCAGCCAATTTCGAAGGGTGATTATTTTATTAAAACCAAAGATGACCAGCAGTTTACTCTAAGCCGATCCTACCGTTCTCAATTTTTGCAAGCACTAAATCAATAATATCCTCAAATCTTCCAGTCTACCGCAATAAGAACCCACTTTATCGCATAAAGCATATATTTAAAAATATTTTTTATACCTTTCGCTTAAATATTATTAAATGAGAGGAAGTACTATGTTTCAATTAAGCTTGATCTTTACGATGTTTTTATTTTTCTCTTTTTCCTTTTCACAGCAGTTTACCAAAATTGAATCAATAGAACCTGTTACTGATGGTGGTGATTCGCGAAGTGTAAATTGGATTGATTATGATAATGACGGTGATTTGGATCTTTTTATTACAAATGGGCCTAAAGCCGGACAAAACAATTTTTTTTATGAAAACAATGGCGATAACAGCTTTACTAAAATTGATACGATTGCCATTACCAAAGACAAGGCTCCTTCGGATGGAAGTAGCTGGGGTGATTTTAATAATGATGGTTTTGCCGATTTGTTTGTGGCAAACTGGTATGGCGAAAACAATTTGTTGTACTTAAATAATGGAGACAAAACTTTTCGCCAGGTGGCTGATACAGTTTCTGGAGATGGAGGATTTTCCGAGGCAGGAGCCTGGGCTGATTACAATACCGATGGATACCTTGATTTATTTGTTGCAAACAGCGGTGGTGATTTGAAAAACTTTTTTTATCAAAATATAAGCGACGAAACATTTTTAAAAGTATCAGGAAATCCCATTGCAGATAATGCGGGCCATTCTAGACACTTTGATTGGGCGGACTATGATGGTGATGGAAACATCGATCTTTTTGTAGCAAATGAAGAGAATGAAAATAATCAATTATTTCACGGTAATGGTGATGGTACATTTACCCAAATCACGGAAGGCGACATTGTAAATAATAATGGGACATCCTATAGCAGCAGCTGGGCAGATTACGACAATGATGGCGATCTGGATTTATTTGTGGCAAATGGCAACAATCAAAACAATTTTCTTTATAAGAATATTGGCAGTGGTAATTTTGAGCGTGTTTTGGATGGGATTATTGTAAATGATCATGGGACTTCTTTTGGCTCTGCCTGGGCAGATATTGACAACGATGGCGACCTTGACCTGTTTGTGAGTAATGGATTTGTTGGTTCCGGGACAAACAATTTTCTTTATTTTAACAATGGAGACGGCACTTTTAGCAAAGATAGTAGTGCTGTTTCTGAAGATGGCGGTTGGTCTTATGGAGCCAGTTTTGGAGATTATAACCGTGATGGGTATCTCGATTTGGCTGTGGCTAAATGGCTAAATGCCAATGAGAATAATGCAATATTTCAAAACAATGGCGGGGATAATAATTGGATTTCATTAATACTAAAAGGAACTGTAAGCAATGCATCAGCAATTGGGGCAATTGTAAAAGTAAAGGCCCAAATTGATGGCGAAAATGTTTGGCAGATGCGAACCGTTTCAGGGCAAAGTGGTTATTGCAGTCAAAATCTGGAAATTCATTTTGGATTAGCAAAGGCTACGCAGATTGATTCTCTGGAAATTCTTTGGCCTTCCGGGCAGGTGGAGGTGTACGAAAATATTCCGGCAAATCAGTTTAAATCCTTTAAAGAAATTATTCCTGATAATTTTCTCAGATTAAACTTTAAAGCAAAAAGCAGCCGTACTTTCGGGAAGGATAAAGTAAGCTTTTTGGATCTGTCCGTGGTCGATATCAACAATCCTATTCAAAGCTGGAAATGGGATTTCCAAAATGATGGTATTATTGATGCCATAACCCAAAACCCTGAATGGCAATATGATTCTCTTGGCACCTATAGCGTAAAACTATCTGCCTCAAATGGCATTGAGACAAAATCTAAAATATTTGAAAACTATATTTCCGTACAGAATAGGCCCGGTATTGTTGTTGAAAAAGTTTTTCCGGCTAACCGTGACACTTTAGTCGAAAAACGAAAAACTATCACTTTTGAAGTTCTGGCAGTTGATTCATCAGGCTATCCAATTTCATATCAGTGGTATTTAAATGGTTCTAAAAGAACGCAAGACTACTTTTATAATTACAGGGCATCTGCATTTGGTTTGCCGAAGTTTGATACTGTAATGGTTAAACTTTCAAATGGATTTAAAGAAATCGAGTTTTTATGGTCGGTGGAAATACACAACGAGGTGACTTCGATAAATTCGGGTGAAATAAATCCGAATAAGTTTGAGCTGTTTCAAAACTATCCCAATCCTTTTAATCCATCGACAATAATAAAATATAGTCTGGCAGAAATGAGCGATGTGACTCTTTCGATTTTTACTGTCACAGGGCAGCTCGTTACCCAAGTAAGAAAAAGGGATCAAACTGCAGGCCAGCATCAAATTCACTTTAACCCAGAGAAATTATCGAGTGGATTATTCTACTATAGCCTAAAAACACCAAGATTCCATAAAACCATGAAAATGGTTTATATAAAATGAGTTTATAATTTATGCTTCCAGGATGCATTCAATAATCTAAAATGTGATCAAATCCTTTGTCAGACTCATTTTTAGCTGTTTTATCCCGAATAGAAAGTGATACAAAACACAAATATTCTCTTTGATGCCGGACGTTAATTTGTTGATAATATTTTGGCGATTGATGATAGCTGGTTATTGGAACTAATGAATCGGGGCAGGAAAACTTTGGAAAACAGGACGGACAGATTTGATATTTTGAACCATTCGCCAATTGGAATGTGCGTAATTGATGATGCATATAATGTGGTTTTTTGGAACCGGTGCATATCAGATTGGACAAACATCCAGAAAGAAAACATTTTAGGAAAAAAAATACAAACGATTTATCCTCATTTTAAACAATCTAAATACAAAAATTCTTTCAATAAAATTTTTGGTGTTGGTAAGCCTACTAATTTTCCAATTCAACTTCATGGATATATTTTTAAGGAAAAATCACCAAATGGAAAACCGCGAGTACAGCACACCACAGTAACTGCTATTCCGGCGGAAAACGCAGGCCATTATTATGCTCTGTTTGCTATTGAAGATGTTACCGAAATGACGCATCGAATAAAAGAGTATAAACGCATCCGCGATTTAGCACTGTGTGAAAACAAGCAGCGTAAGAAGGCTGAAGCAAAATTACATAAATCGATGATTGAGCTTGAACAGACGAACCAAAAACTTATAGAAAAGAATATTGAGCTTGATCAGTTTAACTATATTGTAAGCCATGATTTACAGGCGCCATTAAGAACAATATCATCATTTAGTAAATTTTTACAGAAGAACTCAGGAAATATACTTTCAAAAAAATCCTTAAAATACTTAGGCTTTATTATTAGTGCATCAAAAAGAATGCATTTGCTGATTGAAAATTTATTAAGCCTTTCAAAGTCTACGCGTACAACTTTGAATACATCTGAATTTGCTGTGGATAATTGTGTTGATGATGCGCTGCAATCGTTGCAAAGCAACATAGATGAGACTAAGGCAAAGATTGATCGACAAAATTTACTAAAGATTAAAGGTGATAAAATTTTGATAACTCAGCTGTATCAAAACCTGATTGGGAATGCTTTAAAATTTGTTGACCACAAAGAGCCTCAAATAAATTTAACTGTAGATTATGAAGGATCGACTGCTGTTTTTGGTGTGCTAGATAATGGAATTGGAATAAGCCAGGAATTTAAAAACAGTATTTTTGAGCCCTTTAAAAAAGCAGATTCAGATATCAAATATGAAGGTTCCGGTCTTGGTTTGGCAATTTGTAAAAAAATCATCGAACGACATAAGGGACATATCTGGGTAGAATCAAATCCTGGTGAAGGAACTCATTTTAAATTTACCTTGGGTAATATCAATTAAATTTTAATTCCATATTTAATACCGCACAAAACACAGCTTCATTTTACCGACCATTATTTTTTTTCATTTCATTTTTTATTTTTGTTATAAAAATATTATATAATTTGTGCATATATTGTTTTTAAATTTCGTTCCTGAAAAAGAAAATTAGAAATATCCAATTTAAATTCCGTACAAAAGCCAAGAGGCGTGTTATGTCAAAAAGTGATAAGGCCATCAGGGAATTCAAAATCCCTGATATTATTAAAAAAATGAAAGAATCAAAAATGGATCGACGGTCTTTTTTAATGCGTATGGCTATTCTATCTGCCGGATCTGCATTAACTTTACCCGGCTGTTCATCTGAAGTAAAACGCACAATTGCTTCCGGACATAATCCTTCTATTCTCAGCAAAGATGAGTGGAATGTTTTGCTGGCAGTTCAGGATGTGCTTTTTCCAACAGAAGAAAATTCGCCTGGTGCCAGGGAAATTAACGCTGCTTCATTTGTGCAGTGGATTATTTCAGATAGTGAACTTGATCCTGCTGAAAGGAAGTTTTTAAAAGATGGTTTTAAGTGGCTAAATGAAGAAGCCGTAGAGCGTTGGGAGAACAATTTTGTGGATATGAAACCTGAGAATCAGGACAAATTATTAAGACATGTTGAGACCCACGACTGGGGAGAATCATGGATAGCAGTTATGCTGTTACATATTTTTGAAGCCCTTTTATCTGATCCTGTTTATGGTGGAAACAAAAGCGAAAATGGCTGGAAATGGCTGGACCATAACCCTGGGCAACCAAGGCCTGTTGAAGGTAAAATGTATGGAAATTTCCTGTAAAGTATAAATTGGAAAGAGATTGTTGAAAAGGGGCGCATTAGTCGAATTTTCGGTAAACTAATATTTCAAGAAATCAAAAAACGGAATTTAATCAAGGATCAAGTATCCTGAAACAAGAAATCGAGAATCGAGAAAAATGACTGATTTTGATGTTTGCATTATTGGAAGCGGAGCAGGCGCAGCACCTGTTGCATATACTTTGGCCTTGGCCGGAAAAAAAGTAGTTGTGCTGGAAAAAGGGCCCTGGTTCAAAAAAGAAGATTTCTTCAAAGATGAACTGGGATGCTGTCGCAGAAGTGTTTTTACTCCAAACCTAAGCGATGAACAACATGTTATCGAAGAAGAATATGATGATGGCAGTTGGCGTGGTGAACCTACATTCGATTCCGGTTGGGATTTCTGGAATGGCAATATGGTCGGTGGTTCATCAAACCTGATGAGCGGTTATTTTCATCGTATGAAGCCAAAGGATTTTCGTTTGCTTTCAGAATTTGGTCCAATCGATGGAGCAAATATAGTTGACTGGCCGATCTCTTACAGCGATATGGAGCCGTATTTTGAAATGGTTGAAAGGATAGTCGGGGTTTCCGGGAAAGTTATCCAACATCCGCATCTGGAACCAAGATCAACAAATGATTTTCCTTACCCTCCTTTGGCTGTAAATGAAGTTTCTTCCTGGATTGATAAGGCCGGTTCCGAATTGGGATACAATGTAATCCCAACAGCCCGTGCAATTTTATCGCAACCCGTTGAAGGGCGTAATTCCTGTTATTACTCAAATTATTGTGGGTCTTACGGTTGTTCCAGCGGGGCGAAAGGAAGCGCAAGAGAGGCTTTGTTAAATAAGGCAATTGCCAGCGGTAACTGCGAAATACGTCCATTTTCCAAAGTTTATAAAATATCTACAGATGCAAAAGGGAAAATCAACGGTGCCTTTTATTATGATAAAAATGGCAAAAAACAAATCGTTGATGCCAAGAAATATGTAGTTGCCTGCCAGGCCATTGAATCTTCAAGACTGATGATGGCTTCAACCGGATCGAAGTTTACAAATGGCCTTGCAAACAGTTCCGGCCAACTTGGCAAAAATTTAATATTTTCCGGAGGAGGTTCAGGACAAGGTGATTTTATTTTAGGTGATTTTACGGAAGATCAAATCCGTTCTCTAAAGACACCGGGGCTTTTTGTAAACCGTGCTTTACAGGATTGGTATTATTTTGATGACAAAGAGTTTGGCGGACACACAAAAGGCGGAACGATTGATTTTTTGTGGAAACATGCCAACGGGATTGCCCGAGCAAATGGTTTAAAAAGAGATGGAGATGGCTATCTCGTCTGGGGAAAACCGTTAAAGAGGAAACTGGAAAACTATTTTAAAAATGGTCAATATTTACGTTTTGAAGTTTTTAATGATTGGCTTCCTACAGATAATTGTTTTGTTTCTTTAGACCAGGATGTGAAAGACAAGTGGGGCAATCCGGTTGCCAAATTTCGAATTGGATATCACCAGCAGGATGCAAAAGTGGGGCGTTTTTTGGCTGATAAAGCAGAAAAAGTTCTTAAGCAGATGGGAGCAAGAAATATAAGATCCGGTATTAGTGGATCTCCGCCACCAAATTTGCAGGCTGGTGGATGCCGTTTTGGAGATGATCCGTCAACATCTGTTTTGAATGCTGAATGCCGTGCCCATGATGTGGAAAACCTTTTTGTAACGGATGGTAGTTTTATGCCAACCGGCGGGAGCGTACCATACACCTGGACAATCTATGCCAATTCATTTCGTGTAGCAGAAATAATTAAAAATGAAATTTAAAAACTGTAAGTCGTTGTGGCGGGTTTAATTAGAATCCTTCAGTTTTAATTCTTTAATTAATTCGGTGATTATTAAGGAGTAAGTCCCTGTTTCATTTTGAATTTTTAGCTTATCTTTTTCGATAATAAAATCATCCATATCTGCGATAGTTTTAATTCTGGCACAAACTCCGGTTTCGATATCTATTATAAATATCCTTGTGGCTGTATCAGGAGTTAGATTTTGCTGTAAAAACAAAAAATTACCATATAGTTGCAATTTATTTACCGACTCCCATCTTAGTTTTGCCGGCCCACCTAACAGATCATAATCGTTTACAAATAACCAGCCATACAATTCTTTCTTTTTAATAATGACAGAGTGTGAGGTTTTAAATACTTTGTAAGTTTGATTGCTATCAGCAAAAACCAAACTATCACCTGTGGAATTTCTATAATGATTGTGTGCGTAATAAATCAACCAGGAATCTCTTCCGGAATTTTCCATTTCTGTGTAATAAATATTGGGTAGTTTTACGGAGCCTTCCAGCCATTTTATTTTAGGGAAAATAACCAGATCAATATATTTATTAGTTTTGGGTGAACGGCTGAATTGGTTGGCTTTTAGAATCCATTTTAAAGATGGATCAGCAGAATCTCTTTTTGCCGGTAAAAGATGCTTTTTAAAAGTTTCTAAAAAAGATTTATTTTTGTTTTCTAATAAGGCAGGTGGAATTGCCACTATATTTTTTATGTTGCAGAAGCAGCCAGAAGTGTTTATTTCAAATTTCTCATTTGTAAAACCATTTGTAATAATACAATATTTCCCACCAAAACCACTTCCGCTTTCAGATCAAAACAGTAAAGTGTCAACTATTTCATCACTATTAAAATCTTCATTTAAAATTGTAACCTGCTGGCCGTTAACACCAAGTGGAATTATCCAAAATATTAAATATTGTAAGGCTTTTTGGGGGAGAAGATTCATATCAGATGTTTTGTTGTACCTTTTATTGCGGGTGGTTTTTCTCAAGAAAACTTGGCTGAAGAACTTATTCAACTAATTCAAAATCATTTTTTTCTAATTCATACCCGTTGACAATAAGGGCAAGTTGGTGTAAACCCGGATAAAGCTTCCGGGTTGTAATAACCTTAAAATGCTGTTTTCTTTTTATGGTTGAGGATGAGTTATTGGGATAATTTTTTTCGCTTATTGAAAATACTTTTTTTGAGAGGCTTCCATTCGACTTTTGGTAATAAATAGCGTATTCCAGCCTAATTTTGGAAATCGATTTACTTGCATTAACAAGTTGGAATTCAAAATCCAGCGAGCCGCCTACCTTAACTACTGGAGTTAAAATCTTCAGATCTTTGATTTTAATTTCTTCTATGGATCCAAAACCAAATAATTCCAGAACCTGTTGATTCCCCTGTTTTAACAATGTTCGGCAAGCATGCTTTATAAGCCAATCGGTTTCTTTTGATTCACCCTGCCATTTTTTAACGAGGTTAATCACAATATCTGCATTGTCTTTTGAAATATCGTTTAAATTATTGGCTACACTCCGTCTTACAGATTCTGAGTTATCATTTCTTAAGTTTTCAAGAATAGGCAGGATTGGTGACGGATTCTCCTTAAACGCAGGAATTGCGATGGCCCATGGCAATCTTGGCCTGCAGCCTTCTGAGGCGAGGCGCCTGACAGATGGGTGTTTATGTTTTGACCATTTTAACATTTGATCAATCATTTTTTGGGGATACATAATTATAAACGGACGAACAGCAAACTCACAACTTGTGAACTGAGTAATCACTTCAAATGCATTAATTGAAGTATCATAATTGTCAAGACCGTACTGTTCAATAAAATCAGGGAATAACATGTATTCAAAGCTGTCTTTTGGGGCCCCATATTTTTGCAGCATTTCTATGCCACCGATTATTGAATTGATTTTTTCTGCATAGTCGCCTTTAAGATGGGTTTTTAAAGCGGTTGCAATATGGCGCATCCTTTGTTTTAATTCTTTATCACCCCAATCTTTATCATAAATTTGATCTAAAAAAACTTCTTTGGTAAAACCAGGAACAACCTCTGAAAATGCATTTGTAAAGTTTTCAAAGAATTTCTGATTGTAAATATTTTTTAATAACTCAGCCATTTATTTAGAGGTTACTCCAGAACTTAAAAAATTCAAGATTATATTTTGTTATGCTAATTCTTCGAACCTCTTCAAAGCTTCATCCAGTTTGCTAACATCTTTACCGCCTGCAGAAGCCATATGCGGTTTTCCGCCACCACCACCACCGGCAGTTATGGCAACTTCACGAACAAGATCACCAGCTTTATATTTTTTTAGAAGATCATCACTCACAAGAGCAACAAAAGCAAGCTTGTCACCATTTACACTGGCAATTAGCCCGATTGTGTTTTTAACTTTTTCACGCAATTTGTCACCTAAGTCTTTCAGAGATTTCATATCAACATTGTCAACTTTGTGGATAAGCACTTTTACTGAGTTTATTTCTTTTGCTGAATTTATTATTCCATTAAGATCGCCACTGAGCTGATCAGACTTTGTTTGGGCAAGCTCTTTCTCCAGATTTTTCTTATCATCCAACAAAGATTGCACCTTTACATTAATTTCGCTTTCAGGGCTATTAAGCAATTGCCCAATTTCACTCACACGGCTGCGGGTACTTTGGAAATATTGTACTGCCTTTGGCCCGGTGATGGCTTCAATCCGGCGTACACCGGCTGCTATTCCTTCCTCTGTAGTAATTATAAAAGGTCCTATTTCGCCGGTACCATTTACATGTGTACCACCACACAATTCAAGACTGTAATCGCCTACTTTTACTGTCCGAACGATATCACCATATTTTTCTCCAAACAGAGCCATAGCGCCTTCGGCTTTAGCTTCTTCAATATTTTTCCAGGCAATTTCCAGGTGTGTGTCTTTTTGGATTTGTTCATTAACAATTTGCTCAATTTTGCCTATTTCCTGCGGGGTTACTTTTTCAAAGTGTGTAAAATCAAATCGCAAACGATCGGGTTCGACCAAGGAACCGGACTGGTGTACATGATCACCCAAAACCTGTTGCAAAGCAGCTTGTAATAAATGGGTCGCTGTATGGTTTTTAATTGTTCTTCTTCTTTCAGAATCATTTATTTGTGCATAAACTTTATCAGAGGTCGGATTAAATTCTCCTTTACTTTCACAAATGTGGATTATAGCGTTGCCTTCTTTTTGAGTATCTAAAATATCCAAAGTAAACCCATCGCCTTCAAGTGTTCCCTTATCCCCAACTTGCCCACCGGATTCAGCGTAAAATGGGGTTTTTAATAGTCGTAAATTTATAGTTTTTCCATCTTTATGGTAACGGCTGATGTGTGAATTAATAGTTGTTTCTTCATACCCCACAAATTCAGAATCATCGCCATCATTCATAACAACCCATTCATCGGTGCTAACAGTTTGCGATGTGAATTTTGCAGCAGCACGGGCACGTTTCCGCTGGTTGTTCATTTCTTTTTCAAAACCAGCCATATCAATAGCAAGATTGTTTTCATCGGCCATAAGACGAGTCAGATCAACTGGAAAGCCGAAAGTATCGTACAATTTAAACACCTCCGTACCGGGAATTATGTTTTCATTATTTTGAGATAGCTGTTTAACTATTTTAGCAAAGATTTCCAAACCTCGATCCAGAGTGCGATTAAAATGTTCTTCTTCGGCCCGGATAACTTTTATAACATGATCCTTGCGTTCTTTTAATTCAGGATATGCATCACCCATGTGTTTTACCAATCCAGGTACAAGTTTATATAGAAAGGGCTCATGCAAATTTAAATTACGACCATATCTCGCTGCTCTGCGTAGGATCCGGCGCATAACATATCCACGTCCCTCATTAGAAGGCAGGCCGCCATCAGCAATTGAAAAGGTAAGCATTCTGATATGATCGGCGATTACCCGGAAAGCAATCTGCTCTTTAGATGTGATATAACTTTCCCCGACAAGCTTGCCTATTTCATTTAAAATGGGCATAAACACATCTGTGTCGTAATTGGAGTTTTTGTTTTGCATTACTGCAACAATACGTTCAAAGCCGGCGCCGGTATCAACATGCTTGGCTGGCAAGGAAGTAAGTGTCCCACTTTCATCACGATTATACTGAATAAATACAAGGTTCCAGATTTCAATTACCTCCGGAACCCCGGCATTAACCAGTTTACCGCCTGACAAATCCGGTGTTAAATCAATATGGATTTCAGAGCATGGTCCGCATGGTCCTGTTGCACCCATTTCCCAAAAATTATCTTCTTTGCTACATTGCAAAATATGTGATGGATCAATATCTGTCATTTCTTTCCACAAGTTTTCAGCTTCATAATCTGCTTCAAGTCCATCGCCTTTGTCACCACCAAAAACGGTTGCATACAATCTTTCTTTCGGAAGTTTCCAAACTTCAGTCAACAATTCCCAGGCCCAGGCAATTGCTTCTTTTTTGTAATAATCACCAAAAGACCAGTTACCTAGCATTTCAAAAAAAGTATGATGGTATGTATCGTGTCCCACTTCTTCAAGGTCATTATGTTTTCCGCTTACGCGAATACATTTTTGGGAGTTTGCAGCTCGTTTAAAATCCCGCTCACCTTTTGCAAGGAAAACATCCTTAAACTGATTCATACCGGCGTTGGTAAATAACAGGGTAGGATCGTCTAAAGGAACAACAGAAGCGCTTTGAACAAACGTATGTTGTTTATCCTTAAAAAAATCTATAAATTGTTTGCGTATTTCATTTGAAGTCATGGATTCCCCATTTTATTTTAGATAATTCTTTATTAATTTTCTTTAGTTACGATAATAAGGACTGTATATTTTCGATCATTTTAGAAAGAACTCTAAGACAATTTTAAAAAAGCTGAAAATAACAAAACTATAATTTTACTACAACACGTTTTAATGGCGACATAAACATGGGTGACGAAAAAAAAACGATTCTGTACATAGATGATGATTATCAGGCCGGTTTATTGTGTAAAGTTTTTCTGGAGAAAGCGGGTTTTCTTGTGGAAATTGTTTTAAATACAATTGAAGCACGCAAGGTTTTGTCTGAGAAAAAAATTGATATGGTAATAACGGATATTGGACTTCCCGGTGAAAATGGCGTTGAATTTTATAAATGGATGATGACATCGAAATACAATAATATGCCTGTTTTAATAGTTTCTGCACATGCAATGGGCTTTAGTGAAGTATTAACTGAACACCGCGATATTTTCTTTGAAAAACCTATTTTCTTTCCAACATTTATTGATAAAATTAAAGAAGTTTTTAATTCTAAAAAATAGCCTGTCTTTGCTTATACAAATATCTTAATGGGCTGTTGCACTCCAACTGACACATCATATGATTTCAAACGTTGGATTAGAGGATCTGTAAGCTCTGTATCTTTTGCTACAAGCATTTTTCCTTGTAAACTAATAATATTTTGATTTGTTAACATATTTGATTTTAATTGTGCCAGTGCAAGTGTTTTTTGCATCCTTTCTTTTTCACTAATTTGAACATGCTCCAATAAATCCACAACCTTGGGGTTATATTTACTTTTATCTCTTTTAAGTATGGACATGGCTGAAGGTTTCGAAATACCCCGGAAAATCATTTCATCAAAACCCAAAACAACTTTCAAAATTTGGGATGATAAAACTATAAATTTTTGAACTGGAGCAAGTGGCGTGCTAATTTTTTGATGTTCGCTGAAGTCCGTATTTTGATTTCGAATGATTTGTGATACATCCTCTAGTCTTGGTATTTGTTTTATTAATTGCGCACCGATTTCCGGGTGTTCTGCAAGCATATTTCGCTCTTTTGCTGATAACTCTTCCTGATGATATACTTTTTCCAGAATATGGTTGGGCAGTGTTACAAAACCAATTTGTGATAACATAGCTGCCATGTCCAGTTTCCAAATATTATTCAGTTTCAACAATCTGGCGATTTGGTTTACATATCTTTTTACCCGGTTAGCACGACCGAAAGCAGCAGGATTTACCATCCCTAAAATCTCTGTCAAAACATTTATCGAATTTTTCAATGTTTTTTCTAGCAATTCCTTTTCGCCTGTAAGAAGTTGGTTTTGGCGGATAGCCTCATGGAGAGCACTTATAAGTGCTTCATTGGAGCAAGGTTTAGTTAGGAACCTAAATATGCTCCCATGGTTTACAGCATCAATGGCGTTTTCAATATTTGCATAGCCGGTTAATAGAATTCGAGAGCTATCCGGGGAAATTTTCTTAACTTCGGCTAAAAATTCACTACCTTTCATTTTTGGCATTTGCATATCGCTTACGACTACTGCAAAAGGGCCTTGGTTTTTTATTATTTCTAAACCTTCATGTCCTCCTGGGGCAGTGGTAATAGAGAATTCCCGTCTCAAATTTCGTTTAAATGAAGACAATACATTTTCTTCATCATCTACAAATAAGATTTTTTTATTCATCATTTCCTCTATTGTAAATTGTTGTACAGAGGGATAGCCATTGTTCATGATTATCCTTGTATCTTTTATCCAAAAGAACACTCTTATTTATTTCCTCTAGCGGTAAACCTTGATTTTTATTATGGAGCTTTTGCGCATAAACATCGGCAACATGGGTGGCTAAAGTTAAAATATTTATTTCATCATCATGAGTATTTTGCAAATGATGGTAGGCTACAGCTTCAGTTACCTGGTCGGAGAATCCCCATAACCCAACAAGATATGCTCCTACCTCCGCATGCGATGAACCCAAAAAATGATATTCTCCTTCGGATATTGATAGCTGGTTTATGAAAGAATGGTCGTAGGCTTTTTTGTATTTTTGTGGAACCTGGCTGGCGAGTATGATCATTCCAATGTCATGCAGTAATCCAATCGTGAAAGCTGATTCTTGCAGTTCTTTGTCTTTTGTGAAATCATAAACTATCTCTCCGGTAAACAGCCCGACCAGAAAACTATGTTGCCATAACTCATCCAGAGAAATTGAAATCTGGTCTTGGCTTGGGAATTGTGAAAATACTTTAACGGAAAGAACAAGGGTCCGGATCATATTCATTCCTAAGAGAGATACAGATTGTTCAATATTTGAAATTTTATTACTGAAACCAAAAAAAGATGAATTTATAAGTTTTAATATTTCGGCCGTCATCGAAACATCTTTTTTAATGATTTGCGCGACATCCGTTAATGAAGAATCTTGTTCGTTCAATTTGTCAATTATTTCGATATATAATGTCGGTAAACTAGGGAGGGTTTCGATTTGGGATATTAAATCAGTAACGTTCTCATTTTTTAGAAGATCACGTAAATCCAATGCTTTCTGAATTGTATGTTTAAGTTCATTTGGATTACACGGCTTTGATAAAAATTGATGAGCCGGTTTAACCGACTTAAGGATCATTTCTTTATCTGATTGCCCGGATAAAATGATACGTACCACATTTGGATGCGAGTTTTTTACGTTTTCTAAAAGTTCAGCACCATCCATACCAGGCATACGCATATCAGAAACAATTACATCAATTTCATGGTTTGATAATAATTCCAATGCTTCATAACCACTGTTAGCAAAGTGCATTTGCCATTCTCTTCTAAAAGATCGGAGCATTCGTTTTAATCCCTGAAGGATATGCGGTTCATCATCTACAAATAGTATTTGTTTCATTTTACCTCTAAATTTAATTTTGATGCAAAGGGAAAAATATTTTGAATGTTGTGCCATTTCCTGGGTTACTTGAAATAATTAAACTTCCAGAATGGTTTTTTATAATTTTTTGTACTATAGACAACCCAAGGCCGGTACCTTCCTGACTCCTTTTAATTGAAGACATATTATTAATAATTCTTTTCATAAATTCCTCATCCATCCCGGGCCCATTGTCTGAAACTTCCAAAAGTGTCCAGCTCTTTGCGGTACTTAGATCGGGCTCGATTTGGTTATTTAATAATGAGATGTTTATTCGGCCATCATTATTCATAGCTTTTGCTGCGTTTAAGCAAAGATTCATAATTATTTGAAAAACTTGAGTATAATCTGCCATAATAAACAAGCTGTCTTCAGGTAGTGAATAATTTATATCAATCTTTTTAGAAAGTGTTATTTTTAATAAATCAACCGACTCGGCAATTAGTCCGTTGAGGGAAACCTTTTCAAAAGTTGTATCTTTTTTCTTCACAAAATTTAAAATTTGTTGAATTATTTTCTGCCCGTGGCCCGAGGCAGTTTGGATCTTTTCAGTCCGTGCTTTTATGGCAGGGTTATCCTGGCCCAACATTTCCAGGAGTTGGTTGTAGTTCGAAATCACAGTTAAAATATTGTTAAAATCATGAGCAACACCGGATGTCATCAGTCCAATAACTTCCATTTTTTGAGACTGAATTAGCTGCTGTTCTAACATTATATTTTGGGTACATATCTCATCTTTAAAAGATTTTAAACGAATTGCATTATTTAATCTGGCTAGCAAGTCCTCTCTTTGTATTGGCTTGTTTAAAAGGTCCGTTGCATCAAGGTTTAACGCACAATGTTTTAATTCCTTATCATTTACACCTGTTATCATAATAAATTCTGGGCTTTTTTCATTTAAGTGTAATTTTACTTTCTCAAGTAATTGCAGACCATTTATCCCAGGCATTTTTACATCAGAAACAACAATATCATAATTTGATTCGAATATTTTTTCTTTTGCAAGCTCGGCATCTGTAAAAAATTCAAGATTCCATTTATCTTTTTTATCTCTGAGCAATCTTTTAATGCCATCTAAAATATTCTGCTCATCGTCCACAAAAAGAATGTTTATTTTTTTATTTTGTAATTCTATTTCGTCCATTTTTTTTCGACTCGTATAAAAGTTTATCTGTTTTGTTTAAAAACTGTTTAGCCGTTTCACCGGAATATTGTTTTAGCCCGCCACTAATTGTCACTTTGATTAACTCATTTTTAAATTCCAGTGACTTAATTCTTTGCCTAAACCGTTCAGCAGCTTTATAAGCTGTTTCTAATGAGGTTTCGGTAAATATAACCAGGAACTCTTCACCGCCGTACCGACCCAAAAAATCGGTTGCCCGTATCGACATTTGCAAACTATCAGCAACGGTGGCTAATACATTGTCACCTTCCAAATGGCCAAATGTATCGTTCACATTTTTAAAGTGGTCGATATCAAGAAGCAAAATTGATAGATCCTGCTTATATCTTTTTACACGATTTATTTCTTCAGATAATTTATCTTCAATGAAACTTTTATTAAAAAGGCCGGTCAATCCGTCCAAGTTTGCTTTATTTAAAAGGTTGTTTAATTCATTATATTTTTGAATACCTTCAGCAATTGCCTGAATTAAATCATCAGAATTACAGGGCTTCATAAGGTATTTAAATATTTGTCCTTTGTTAAGTGCATTTACAACAGTCTCAAGTTTCGGATTTCCGGATAATACCAGTCGAGAAACAAGTGGGTGTGTTTTTTGAATAATTTCGAAAAATTCTACTCCGTTCATTCCTGGCATCATAATATCTGAAACAATTACAGTTGCAGTATTATCTGAAAGCAATTTGAAAGCATCATCTGTGTTGGATGCAAAAAGCATACTCCATTTTTGTTCATAAAAATGAAGTGTTCTTTTTATACTATCTAAAAAAAACTCATCGTCATCAATAAATAGAATAACAGGATTCATAGTCTCATTGTGTTTCGTCTTGAAAAAGTAGTTTTCCTTATTCTTCTCAATTTTAAACTCAAATTTTCAATTGAGTTTTTAGTTATTTCATCTTTGAAATAGCAATGCCTGTTTTTTACTAAGCAATTTTTATTGTTTAATTTAAACAGGAAGTTTTATAATAAATGTAGTTCCTTTATCTTTCTCAGTTTCAAACTTAATGGATCCATTATGTTTTTTTGTAATGACATCATGTGAAATTGCGAGACCCTGTCCAGTACCTTTGCCCACTTCTTTTGTTGTATAAAAAGGATCAAAAATATTTGGTTGGGCTTTTTCTGGTATTCCGGTGCCACTGTCTTTTATTCTAATTTCTACTTCTTTTTCAAGTAGATGTGTGGAAATATTAATTATCCCCTTCGTCTCGCCGGTTTTTTTTAGGGCATCTGAAATTGCATGTGCGGCATTAATAATCAAGTTTAGAATTACCTGATTAAATGCATCTGGGATACACGGTATGGGTGGTAAGTTTTCATCAAACTCAGTGATTATCTCAGAAACATATTTCCATTCATTCCGGCAAACAGTAATTGTATTTTGAATTGATTTATTTATATCAATTGATGTTTTTTCTTTGGCTCCTGGATGTGAAAATTCTTTCATTGCGCGGACTATTTTTGAAACACGAGAAACCCCTTCTAATGATTGGTCTATTGCCAGGGGAACCTCTTCCAATAAATAACTTAAATCAATTTCTTCAATAGTCTGGTCTATTTCAGAAACTATAGGCTCCATCTCTTTTTGGCTTTTTACATTTTCTTTTAGTGTTTCAAACTGATTGATTAAATCATTAAAATCCGTAAAGGCATCTTTTAAGAAATTTGTGTTATCACCAACAAATTGGGTTGGTGTGTTTATTTCATGCGCAATCCCTGCAGCTAATTGTCCAATCGACTCCAGTTTTTGGGCCTGAGATAGTTGGCTTTCCATTATTTTCTGATCAGTAATGTCCTGGCAAATAATTAGAAAACCGGGATAAGTTTTCTTCTCTTCTACAAATGGGCTAATTGTCACATTTAAAAAGCCATTTTTTTCTTCTATTGTGGTGTATTCTATATCATGCAAGGTTAAGGTTGTATTTTGGGTTCGGCATTCACCGATACCAGAGATAATTGATGGCCAATCCCACAAAATCCCAGATTCTAATAATTTTTTATTAACCACGTTTATAAACTTTATACCAAAACTGTTTTCGGCCGCTTTATTCCATCGCACTACGCGCTCATTTTCATCCATTACAATTAAAATTGAAGGTAATGAGGCAAGCAACTGTTCATTTTCTTTATTTGCATCTTTAAGTTGTATTTCTATTCGTTCCTTCATAATAATAGAAGCAATTTGATCTGCAATAAACTCGATAAGTTCAAGATGTTTTTGAGTATATGCGTAACTGTCATTATAGCTTTGTACCACAATTAGGCCAATTATTTCATCTAAAACAACAAGCGGTACCCCTAGCCAGCTTTTTGCAGGCGAGCCAATCCTTTTAATATTGTTATCTATAATAAACTTTTCAACATCATCGCCACACAGCAATAAAGATTGGTTGTTTTTAACCACAAAAGAGCTAATATTATTACTTGCGGGAACAACTTTAAATTGATCCTTCTCATCCTCCATGTACGGAAATGAAATTGTATCTTCGTCCTGATTGTAAATCCCAATAAAAAAATTATTAGTATCCATCAACTGGCCTAACTCAAACTGTGTAATTGCATAAATATTAGATAAATTTGATGCTTTTAACCCAGCTGAAGTAATGCGATAAATTACATGTTGGGCCAACTCAGCATGACGGCGTTCTGTAATATCTAAAACTATTGCAGTGAAAGTTTGTTTGTTTTTAAAGTCAGAAAGCTGGAGGTGTACTTCAGCATCATATTCAGAGCCATCTTTTCGCTTATGTTTTGTTTTAAATACGAATTTTTCTGTCTTATTTTTTAATAAGGGCTTCACCCGTTTTGCAAACGTATCTTTATCATATTCAGAATTAATTTCAAATAAAGTTAAATTAATAAGCTCATCCATTGTGAAGCCTAAGTTATTTTGTGCTGCCTGGTTAACCTGAATAAAGTAGTATGTTTCTGCATCAAAGATATAAATCTCGTTTAGAGATTCTTTAAATAATTTGTTAAAATGTTTAACGTCATCTTCTGACTTTTTACGTTTTGTTACATCTCCCAAAAGAATAAGCAATGTAACAACGGTTCCTTTTGTGTCTTTATTTACAATCCCCTGGCACCGTAAATGAATTTTTTTCCCATTAACGGTTGTTAATAAAGGAGATTCAAAGTCGAAATTCTTGTTTTTAAGGTATAAATTACTGAAATGGGCCTTAATCTGAGGATTGTCAAATGGGCTAAGCTCATCAATTTTAGTTTTATTTAAAACATCTTTGGTATGGATATTGATGATATCTGAAAATGCATTATTAACCATAATTATCTGCCCTTTAGGATTAAGTACTAAAAGTCCAATGGGCAAATTTTGAATTGTTGAATAATAGAGATCCTTACTTCGAATTAACTCTTTTTGCGAATCTATTTCTTTTTGTTCGTAACTTGCTTCTTTTAAGGCTCTTTTTATCGCTGGTATCAGGGCATTTACATTTTCTTTGAGAACATAATCTGTTGCCCCATTCCTAAGGATTTCAATTGCTTTCTCTTCACCAATTGACCCCGAAAAAATAATAAACGGGGTTTTCTGATTTGCAGCTCTATACAAATTTAAAGCTGTCAAGCCGTCAAAATTCGGTAGTGAAAAATCAGCAATAACTAAATCATATGATTGATTTTCAATTTCAGATATAAATTCACTCTGATTTTGCACATGAGTAATTACTGGTTGAAAATCATTGTGTACAAGAAGTTGGTGAACCAACTCAACCACATTGTTTTCATCCTCCAGGTGGAGAACATTAATAGGTTTACGCATTTATAAGTCCAATTTGTTGAATATTTTTAGTTTCGGAATATTTTTTGGAGAAATAAATAATTCGGGATTTGTGGAGTTTATTGGTTGTTTTTAAATCCTGGACATCGTTATTTAAACCAGTTGAAATAATTGAAATTAGCTAATCTATGCATGGAGATAACCGAGGAATAAATATATTCAAAGTCTTAATTATATTTTCTAAGTTGGCCAAAGAATATTACCATATTTTTTGAGGGAGCGGAATTTTCGCATGGGCATTTTGCAGAGAAATGGCTTTGCAATAAATATAAATGCTCATACCAGAAGGAACTATTTTCTGATCACCCATTCTTGATATTTAATCTATTCTAAAGGATCCTTTTATGAAGGATGAAAAGAAAACAAAAGCTCAATTGATTGAAGAGCTCAAATCTTTACGTAAGAAAGCAGGCATAATCAGTGATGATAGGGAAACTCAAGTAAAAAACATAGATTCGGGCGAGAACCTTAGAGATATTTTAAATGTCATGGATGATATGGTTTTTGTACTTGACAAGGATAATCGATTTATTTCCACTTACTCTCCACGAGGAAAGCTTTTTATATCGCCGGAACAGTTTATTGGCAAAACACATTCTCAAATAATGCCCGCTCATGTTGACAAAATGTTTGCAAAAGCCATCCCTGATGTTAAAAAAGGAAATTCCATTGGGTATGAATATAGTTTGAAAATGCCAGATGGGTTGCGCTGGTATTCCATCAAGCTTTCCCCACTATTTTCTGAAAATATATATAACGGATTGGTTGCCGTATCTCGAGATATTACCAAACAAAAAAATGTGGAAATAGCATTAAAAGAGAGCGAAGACCGCCTTTCAAAAATAAGGCTTGCTGCCAATGATGGAATGTGGGATTGGAATTTGCAAACCGATGAGGTTTACTTTGATCCGCGTTATTATGAAATGGCGGGATATAAAAAGGATGAATTCCCACACAAGTTAGATGAATTTAAAAACCGTGTCCATCCAGATGATATACAAATGGTTATGGATGCAACCCAAAAACACTTAGAAGGTAAAAAAGAGCGTTTTGAAGTGGAATTTCGTTTTAAGAAAAAAGAGGGCAATTGGCTATGGATAACAGGAAAGGGTATTATCGTTGAACGAGATGATGAAGACCAGCCACTTCGCTTTGTGGGAACGCATACTGATATAACTGATCGCAAGATTGCCGAAGAAAAGTTGAAAGAACGGGAAGAACATTTAAATACCTTTTTTGATAATTCACCAGTTGGAATGGCAATTTGGGATATAGAGTTTAGGTATGTATATATTAATGAAATACTTCAAAAAATAAACGGACCATCCAAAGAGGAACACATTGGGAAAACGATTCATCAGGTTTTGCCTAAAGCTGCCCATTTAATGGCACCGTTGTTTAAAAATATTATAAAAACCGGGAAACCAGTATACAATTTAGAATTGAGTGGTGAGGTTCCCTCAACTCCAGGTAGAGAAACACATTATTTAGTTTCATACTTCCCACTAACAGTGGCAGATGGAAATCCACGATTTATTGGTGGTGTTGTTGTCGATATTACTTCACAGAAAGATACAGAGAAAGCCCTTAGAAAAAGCTCAATTATTATAGATTCGACTAGTGATGCAGTAATTTCAACAAATATCGAAGGAATAATTACATTTTGGAATAAAGGAGCTGAAAGAATTTATGGCTTTCAATCTTCCGAGGTTATAGGAAAACCGATTGGTCTAATTTATAAAGATGAAGATTTGCCCGTATTAACAAATCTGATAACTGATTTATTGGATGGTAAAGAAATTCCCAGTGTTGAGGTAACCTGTATTAATAAGCAAAAAGAAGATGTTGAAATACTTTTATCTCTTACAACGATTAAGGATAAAAATGGAAGGATTGAAGAACTTGTAGGAATAACCAAGGATATTACCGAGCGCAAGCAATCAGAAAAGACTTTGATTGAGAGTGAAAATAGATATAAGCTCCTTGTAGAGAACCAATCAGATTTAATTGTAAAAGTAGATTTAGAAGGGCACTTTTTATATGTAAGCCCATCTTATTGTAGATTATTTGGAAAAACCGAAGACCAGCTATTACATAAGAAATTTCTACCATTAGTCCATAAAGAAGATCAGGATAAAACAGAACTAGCAATGCAAGATCTATTTAGACCGCCCTACACTTGTTATATTGAACAAAGGGCAAAAACCAAAGATGGTTGGAGATGGTTAAGCTGGCGGGATACTGCTCTTTTAAATGATGATAATGAAGTATATGGGATTATCGGGCTCGGTCAAGATATAACCGAACGCAAACAAGCAGAAGACAGCCTTAAAAAAAGTGAATTAGAGTTCAGGGGGATTTTTGAACAATCCCCACTTGCGATTCAAATCTATGACAAAGAAGGAAAATTGATAGATGTAAATAAGCAAACTATGGAATTGTTTGGGGTAAATGATAAAAAACATATTTTAGGATATGAATTTTGGGATGACCCCAATCTCTCATCTGATAAAGCTGATGCTTTGAGGAATTTGCAACCCGTTTTCATTTCTACTACTCTTGATTTTGACACAATTAGAAAACTCAATTTATATCCAACAAATCACAATGGGATAAAATACCTGGATATGTACGTTATCCCATTACGTCAGAAGAAAGAGATTACGGGATATCTTGTTCAGATAGTTGATATGACTACTCGTGAAAAGGACAGGAAAAAACTTGAAGTAATAAATGAAGCACTTGAGAACTCTCTAAATGGGTTTGATATTGTAAACGTTGACGGTGTGTTTACTTATGTTAATAAAGCCTATGTAAAAATGTGGGGATATGATAATGCAGATGAAATAATTGGAACATCGCCCGTTAATCATTGTCTTGATCCAAAAATACCAGAAAAAGTTATTCGGACTTTAAAAGAATCTGGAAGGTGTGAAATCGAGTTCTTAGCCAAAAGAAAGGATGGTAGTACATTTGATGTTCTAATGTATGCAAGAATAGCATATGATGTGCATGGAAAGGAAATTTACCCCACAACGTCTATTGATATTACCGATCGTAAGCAAGCCGAAAAAGAAAAAATTACGGTAGAAGCCCAAGTGCGCCACCAACAAAAGCTGGAATCTGTTGGGACACTTGCAGGTGGTGTAGCGCATGAAATAAACAATCCGTTAAATGGAATCATGAACTACGCTCAACTTATTGATGATGAGCTGGGAGAGGGAAATACATTAAAAAAATACTCAAGCGAAATTATCCGTGAATCGGAAAGAATTTCTGACATTGTGCGTAACCTTTTAACGTTTTCAAGAGATGATAAGGAATCGCACAGTCCCGCCAGGATAGATGACATTATAGAAAGTACCGTATCGCTAGTAAATATAGTTTTCAAAAAAGATCAGATTACGCTTAATATCGATATCCCACAAAACCTTCCTTCAATTAAATGCAGAAGCCAGCAAATAAGACAGGTAATAATGAACTTAATGACCAATGCACGAGATTCTCTCAATCAAAAATATTCTGGATATGATGAGAATAAGGTAATAAATATATCAGTCTCTCAATTTGCTGATGAGAATCGCAGATGGTTCCGTGTAATGGTAGAAGATAAGGGTGTTGGTATAAATGAAGATATTCAGGGGAAAATATTTGATCCCTTCTTCACCTCCAAAGACAGGGCAATTGGAACAGGACTAGGATTGTCAATTAGTTACGGTTTAGTTAAAGACCATAATGGAAAACTGCATTTTGAAACCGAGGTGGGCGAGTTTACACGCTTTTATCTCGATTTGCCAATAGATAATGGATGGACCATTTAATTTTTTAAAGGATCTACGGGTATCAAATCCAAAGGGTTATAATATGGCTAATATTTTAATAGTTGATGATGAAAAAAGCATACGTGATACGTTAAGCAGTTTTTTGATCAAAGATGGGCACCAGGTTAAGGTCGCAGAGGATGCAGATGTAGCATCGGATTTGTTAAAAATAAATAATTTTGATGTAATTGTTACGGATATAATTCTTCCACGGATTGATGGTTTGAACCTCCTGAAGTCAATCCATAAAGACTCACCATTTGTGCAGGTTATTCTTATGACAGGTGAGCCAGAAGTGCAAACATCCATTGAAGCTGTTCGCGAAGGTGCGTTCGATTATCTTGTAAAGCCGATTACCAAAGATATGATAATTAAAGCTGTAAATAATGCTGCAAAAGTAAAAGCAGTAGATGACGAACGACGACGGCTGGAGAAAGAAAACAAAAAATATCAGGAACGCTTAGAAAAATTGGTTGAAGAACGAACAAAATCCTTGCGTGAAAGTGAAGAACGATATTCTAACATTGTTGCGGGTTTATTAGTTGGTGTTGCCATCCATGTTGATAACAAGATTGTATTTGTTAATAACAGTCTCATAAATCTTCTGGGCCATAATTCAGAAAACAGTTTTATCGGAAAGAATATATTGGAATTTGTACATCCTGATTATAAAGCAGTGGTTGCATCTGCAATTAAAAGTGGATTATCAGGAAAAGGTGATAGTGAACCATTTATTGAAGGGCGCCTTATTAAAGCAGATGGAAAGATCATTGTCGCAGAGGCTTCAGCCATTGAGATAAACTATTATGGCAAATCTGCATTAATGGTGATGATAAATGATATAACTGCCAGCAAACAAGCGGAAGAAAAGCTGTTCGAAAATGAAAAAAGATTGCAGAATATTTTTGAAAGCATGAGTGAAGGGTTTTCAATTCAGGATGTTATTTGTGATGATGAGGGCAATCCGGTTGACTTACGTTTTGTGGAAGCAAACCCAGCCTTTGAGCGGCAAACCGGTTTAAAAAATTCTGAAACTTTAGGCCACACACTCTTGGAATTATTCCCGACATCAGAAAAATATTGGATTGAGCGCTATGGAAAAGTTGGCATTACCGGAGAACCAATCACTTTTGAAGCAATGTTTGGGCCCCTTAATATCTATTACCATGTAAATGCTTTTCAAACGAGGCCCCGCCAGTTTGGTGTTTTGTTCACGGATATAAATGAGCGTAAGCTTCATGAGATTGAATTGACCATAGCAAAAGAGCGTGCGGAGGAAAATGAGAAAAATCTCAAACTTGGACAACAGATAGCACAACTGGGCAATTGGAAGTTATTTCCTGAAACAAACGAAATAACCGGATCTGAAGAGTTATTTAAGATTTTTGAGATGGAACCAGGAAATTTGACTCTGGACTCATTTGCGAAAAAATTTCATCCGGAAGATAGAGAAGAAAGCCTTGAATATATTTATAAAGCGATTGAATATGGTGAATTTTGGGACGTAGAAAGCCGCTTACAATTTAAAGAAGGCAGGGTAAAGTGGATTCGTGCGATAGGGGAACCTCAATTAGACGAATTAAAAAAAGTAATCGCAATTGTTGGAATAGTACAAGACATTACAGAGCGCAAAAAAGCTGAAATAAAGCTGGCACAGGTTCTACATGACCATGAAATACTTCTCAAGAATGATCCTTCTTTTATTATTTACAAAGACACAAAAAATAATATTATAAAGATAAACGATACCGCAGCAAAAATGAGCAATTTGCCTAAGGAAAAAATAGAAGGCAAACCATCTGCAGAAATTTATCCGGCAATGGCAGATAAGTATTACGCAGATGATAAAAAAATAATGAAAAGCGGTGAACCTAAGCTTGGTATAATCGAGAAATTACCGGCAGCAGACGGGTCAATCAAGTGGTTGCTTACCAATAAGGTTCCTGTAAAAAATGATGATGAAAATGTTATTGGAATTGCCCTGTTCTCAACGGATATCACCGATCTTAAACAGACCCAGGATGTGTTGAAAGAGAGTGAGGAACGGTTTACGATCGCTATGAATGCATCTCGTGATGGGCTTTATGATTGGGATTTGATATCTAATGAGATTTATTATTCGCCGGGATGGAAAAGTATACTTGGTTATGAAGATAATGAGTTGCCTAATGACTTTAGTGTTTGGGAGAAGCTAACCCGTCCTGAAGATGTTGAAAGAGCATGGAAAATGCAACAAGACCTGATCAATAAAAAGCTGGGGCGGTTTGAGATGGAGTTTAAGATGATGCACAAAAAAGGTCATTGGGTTGATATTCTGTCCCGTGCAGAAGCTGTATTTGATGGTGAAAAGGCAATCAGAATAGTCGGCACACACCAGGACATTACCGAACGCAAAAAAGCAGAACAAAAAATAACGCAAAGTGAGACCAGACTTTCAAATTTAATGAGTAATTTGCCAGGGATGGCCTATACATGTAAATATGACCAGGATTGGACAATGTTATTTGTAAATGACGCGAGTGTACAACTCACTGGTTATAAGCCTGTTCAGCTAATCAATAATTCAGAAATCTCTTATAATGATCTAATTCATCCGGATGATAGAATAAAAGTACGTAATTCTATTGATGATTCTTTAAGGATAGGTAAGCATTTTGAACTGGAATACCGCATTACTTCTGCTGATGGAAAGGAAAAATGGGTTTGGGAGAAAGGTATAAGGAGTGGTAAATTTGACGATGGTACAATCCTTTTAGAAGGTGTAATCCATGATATTACAGTTAGGAAACAAGGGGAATTAGAAATAAAAAAATTAACGGCTGCGCTGGAGCAAAGCCCTGTATCAATTGTAATTACAAGCAGTGACGGGACTACGGAATATGTTAACCCTAAGTATTGCGAATTAACGGGTTATACTTCCGAGGAGGCGATTGGTAAAATGCCTTCAATATTAAAATCAGGAAAACATACACAAGCGTTTTATTCGGAATTATGGAATACAATAAATTCGGGCAATATCTGGAGTGGTCAGTTTCAAAATAGAAAAAAGAATGGTGAGTTATTTTGGGAAGATGCCACAATTGGGCCGATTTTGAATAAAGAAGGTAATATAACCCATTTTGTTTCCATGAAAGAAGATATTACCGAACGGATCATATTACAGGAACAATTTCAACAAGCTCAAAAAATGGAATCTGTGGCAAGATTAGCCGGTGGTGTAGCACATGATTTCAACAATATGCTTGCGGTTATTTTGGGCTATTCTGAGATGGCCCTTTCCGAATTGGAACCAGGTAACAAATTATATAATGATATAAAACAAATTAATAGTGCCGGTCAGCGCTCAGCAGATTTAACAACACAACTTCTTGCCTTTTCACGCAAGCAGACAATCGCTCCAAAACTTTTAAATTTAAATGATTGTGTTACAGGAATGCTTAAAATGTTGGGACGACTAATTGGTGAAGATATAGAACTCTCTTGGGAACCCGGAAAAGATATTTGGCCTGTGAAAATGGACCCAAGCCAGGTCGACCAGGTTCTTGCCAATTTATGCATTAATGCAAGAGATGCGATTTCTGGTGTGGGTAGAATTACAATAAAAACAAAAAATGTTACTTTTGATAAGGAGTATAGTATCCTTCACAGTTTTGCTGAGGCGGGTGACTATATTTCAATATCGGTTTATGATAATGGGTGTGGGATGGATAAAGAAACCAGTGCAAAGATATTTGAGCCGTTTTTTACAACAAAAGGGGTTGGAAAGGGAACAGGTTTGGGCTTGGCAACAGTTTACGGTGTTGTAAAGCAAAATGAAGGATTAATAAATGTTTATTCTGAACCTGGCCAGGGTACAAATTTTAACTTGTATTTCCCGAAGTATAAAGGTGGGGATGTAGGCATTGAAGAAGATGAAGGGAAAGAAATTCCAAAAGGTAACAAAGAAGTAATTATCCTCGTTGAAGATGAGCAAACTATTCTAAAAATGACGGAGTCAATGCTGGAAAATCTAAATTATACTGTAGTGGCAGTGAACTCTCCCGAAGAAGTGTTAGAATTAGTTATAAAATATGATATTAAAATTGATTTGCTTCTAACTGATGTTGTGATGCCTAAAATGAATGGAAAAGAATTAGCGTCTGAATTGACAAAACATCAATCAGCTTTGAAAGTTCTTTTTATGTCTGGGTATACTTCAGAGATTATTACAAATCGCGGAGTTTTGGATGAAGGTGTTAATTTTATAAGTAAGCCATTTTCAAGATCTGATATTGCCATAAAAATAAAAGAAGTATTGGCATAAAAGTGCCTGTTAATATTCCCGCTTTTATAATACTATAAATTATTAACGGCAGATTCTAAAATTGACCAGCTAAATCCACGGCCAATCCCAAATTGAATCAGTTTTTGCTTTCTTTTTTGCGGATTGCTTTCTTTCAGTTTTTGGTTTTTTTTGGTTATAATTTCCACAGATATTTCAATTTGAAGTCCTTCCGGAAACAATTCCTGTAAAGCCAATTCAATATCTGGCGTAAACGCTCCTTTCTCAGCCAGCTTTTTTTTAATTAACATGGGGCCGCTTTTTCGTTGCCGGATTGAATCATTTATATAAAGCCTGATAAATTCAAAATCATTTATATAGTTTTTTTGCTGTAAATGATCCATGGCCTGATTGATGATATCAACAGCAAACTGTTTAGTATAAAGCTTGCGGAACAATTCTTTTTTTAAATGTTGCCGGCGTTGAAGGTAGGAATAAGCTTGATGCAAACACTGATTTACCTGGTTAAAAAATATGATTTTTTGAAATTCATTTTTAGAATAAACCGCACCTTTAACAATTGAAAAATGAACAAGTGTATCTTCGGATATTTCAATTAAGAAAGTGTCATCCTGATAAAGCGAATATGTTTTTTTTCGTGGGTTTTCAAACTCAATGCGGGAGATGGTTATAGTATCATGCATAAATAAATACATAACGATTCCATCACTTTGAGCGATGGAATCGGTTGATGCGAATTATATTTTCTTTTCTTCTGTTTTTTCTTCAACCACTTCTGGTCCAAGACCCAGTTTCGGTTTTAGCTCAAGTAGAATATTTTCCATAATATCCGGATTTTCTTTAAAGAAACGTTTTACATTTTCACGGCCTTGGCCAAGACGTGTTTCTTTGTAGGAAAACCAGGTTCCGGATTTATCGACAATCCTGTTATCAACAGCTTTATCTAAAATATCACCTTCACGTGAAATACCCAAAGAATACATAATATCAAATTCTGCTTCACGAAAGGGCGGCGCTAGCTTATTTTTTACAACTTTAACTTTAGTACGATTCCCCATGGCCTCGTTGGCTTCTTTTATAGTTGCGATTCGGCGGATATCCATGCGAATAGAAGTGTAAAATTTTAAAGCGCGACCACCGGTAGTGGTTTCAGGGTTTCCAAACATAACTCCAATTTTTTCGCGGATTTGATTTATAAAAATAACAGCAGTATCAGATTTGCTTACAGTGCCTGTTAGTTTTCTTAAAGCCTGTGACATTAATCTTGCCTGTAAACCCATGTGCGAGTCTCCCATATCGCCTTCAATTTCTGCTTTTGGGACAAGTGCTGCAACAGAGTCAATTACAATTATATTTAAAGCACCGCTTCGCACAAGTGTTTCAACAATTTCCAAAGCCTGTTCTCCATTATCCGGCTGGCTGACCAGCAAATTAGTTGTATCAACTCCCAGCTTTTTTGCATAGATCGGATCAAGGGCATGTTCAGCATCTACAAAGGCCGCCAGGCCACCATTTTTTTGAGCTTCAGCAACACAATGTAAAGCCAAAGTCGTTTTACCACTAGATTCAGGGCCATAAATTTCGGTAATTCGTCCAACGGGAACACCGCCAACTCCAAGTGCCGCATCCAGGGAAATAGAACCTGTTGAGATAACATCAACTTTCACTTTCGCCTGATCGCCCAGTTTCATTATTGAACCTTTTCCAAACTGGCGCTCAATTTGGGTAACTGCTACATCTACAGCTTTTTCTTTATCAAGATTGGTACTCATCTTTTCTCCAAAATTTTAATTTGTCATCTTAAAATGTTACGGTATGACGGTTAATACTTTATCTGCAAGTTTGTTGGATGACGGAAAATGTAATACAAAATTATTTACAGCGCAATGAAAATCTTTGTACGGGCGTATACCTTGCTCCGCTGGAAGATAATTGGCTGCTCATAAGTGTTATTTCCTGTACCGGAATTGAAATATTAGAAAAAGTATGATCTAATAAAAATTGTTGTTCATCTAAATGAAGGGCTGTTTTTTTTATTCGAGCAAGGGTAATATGCGGACTAAATTTCCGTTTCTCTTTTTCTATGCCAACTCGAGAAAGATTGTTTTCAGTAATGTCAAAGCATTTTACTAAAGGTGAGGAAAAGTTCAATCCTAAATAATAAACACGTGCTTTGCTGGGGTTTGGAAAAAATCCTGTTATCGAAGTTTTTATGTCAAAGCTATCTATTGTTAAAAAAGCAGTATTTAATGCAGATTCGATTTTTCGTTGTAGAGTTGCTTCAGTTTCACCAAAAAATTTTAAAGTTATGTGCAATGCCGGTTTTTTTATCCATTTTAAATCAGGATAGATTTCACTTAATTGCAAAATGTTATCATTTAAAGATTGCTTTATTGCATCAGGAAAATCAATCGCTAAAAATAACCGCATAATTATTATAATTAAATTTTCTCAGTTGATTAATAAATGCTTAATTTAAACGAGCAACCGTCGTAACATTTCCATACCCGTCATGGCACCGCGCATTTTATTAATACGACGCTCTGTACCAAAATTAAACTGGCGTACAAATTCTTTTTCTTTATAGCGGGCAGCAACAAAACAAAGACCCACAGGTTTCTCTTTACTTCCACCATCCGGGCCGGCAATTCCTGTTGTAGAAATGGCGCAATCACTGTTAAATCTTTTTTGAATACCGCGTACCATTTCCAGGGCAGTTTGTTCACTAACAGCACCAAACTTTTGCAGAGTTTCCTGGCTCACTTCGGTAAATTCTACTTTGGACTCATTGCTATATGTAACAATTCCACCATTATAAATTGCCGAGCTTCCCGGAACATCTGTTATCCAATCCTGGATTAAACCGCCGGTAAAACTTTCTACAATTGCCAGGGTCAGTTTTTTGCTGGAAAGCATTTCGACCATAACTTGTTCTATGTTGCGTTCATCATTTGTAAAGATATATTTCTGAGCTTTAATTCGGATTCTCTCTATAAATCCATGCCAGTTTTTTTCAATTCCCGAATCAGTCACCATAAGCCGGAACCGCATATCAACCCCAATTTGTTTTGGCAGAAATGCAACTGGGAATTGTGGATATGCTTCAATTTCAGCTTTCAAAATATCATATAACTTTGATTCGGGGACGCCGGTTGTGCGCATGATTTCTGTTTTAATTTTGGGAAGATCAAACTTTGTTTTTAAAAACGGGATAAAATGATTTGTGACCATTGCTTTCATTTCGCGAGGGACACCCGGCATAAATGAAAACCAGCTTCCATCCCTTTTCAGAATTAGCCCCGGCGCCGTACCAATTGGATTTGAGATTATCTGTGCATCCACTGGTACCAAAGCCTGGCCCCGGTTAATTTCCAAAAACTTTTCGCTTCGGTTACGATCATGTATAAATTTTTTAAGGTCTTTTAAAACCGAATGGCTTTGGTGAAGTTTGGTATCAAAATAGGTACAGATTGTTGCTTTTGTAATATCATCCGGTGTTTGGCCAAGGCCGCCTGTTGTCATCACAATATTAGCGCGCTGATTTGCTTTTTGAAGTGCATCGAATATTTCATCCGGCTCATCAGCGATTGTTGTAATCCACTTTACCGAAATCCCGATATCCTTTAATTGCTGTGAAATGAAGGTTACGTTTGTATTTACAGTATATCCGGCCAACAATTCATTCCCAATTGAAATTAATTCTGCACTAATTTCACTCATCTAAAAACTCCATAATATATTAGGACCTGCAAAATTATATTTGCATAAATCCCTGCCAAAACATCATCCAGCATTATGCCCCAACCAGATTTGAATTCTTGCAATCTATTTATGCCCAAAGGTTTGAGGATATCAAAAAAGCGAAACAGGATAAATCCGGAAATAATTATTATGACGGTACTTTCTGGAAGAAGAAGAAAGGTAATCCATTGGCCTGCAAATTCATCGATAACCACAAAACCGGGATCTTTACCAGAATGTTTTTCTACTTGGTCGCTAAAAACAATGCCTAAAATAAAAGCCGCAATTATTCCGATTGTTAATGCATAAACCTCAGGATTTATCAAGAAATAGAGCAGGGCGGCAATTGCGCTGGCAAAAGTACCGGGGGCTTTTGGGAAATAGCCTATCCCGCCGACTGAGCCAATCGCAAAGGCAAAAAGATTCTTTTCTTTTTTGTCCTTTTCTAAGTGTGCCATTTTTTAGTCAATCGTTTAAAAATCTCATTTATATGAGAGCGATTATACATAATATAATGTATTCCGCTTGCTGCAGTTAATACTGTAACAATAGCACCAATAATAGTTGGCCACATAATCCAGTCAGTCCAGGAATAAGAAAGGGTAATATCGGGGAGCATAGGAAAGGTTAGATAAAAAATCATTAACAAAACAAATCCCATTTGAATAAAAGTTTTTGTTTTAGCAAATGAACTCGTGATAATGACTTTTCCTCTATGCAGAGCATACATTCTTAAGGCAGTGATTAAAATATCACGAACAACGATAATAATGACCATCCACAAATATAAATAATCTTTATAGGCAAAAATAAACAAAGCGCTTGACACAAGAATCTTATCTGCAATAGGATCAAGAAATTGTCCAAGCCGTGTTGTATGATTTATTTTTCGGGCTATATAACCATCGAGCCAATCTGTAAATGAGGCAAAAAAATAAATTATTGTAGCTAAGATCCGCGCGTTTTGTGTTTCCTGTAGAAAATAGTATATAAAGAAAGGTGTTAATACAATTCTAAGTAAAGTTAAAAGCGTAGGAATTTTTTGGATCATATTAATACAGAAATTTTTTACTGTAAGCTGAATGTTTTAAAATTAAAATAAGCTAAAGAACAAAATTACAAATTTAGCCCTATATATAAAAATATTAAATATCATGCCGACAGTAGTAGAATTGTGGTTAATAGTATTTTATATGATGAGATGCATAAATCTTGTGAATTATGTATAAAAGAATGAATAACTCTGATGAAATAATTTTTGTGAATGATATTTCAATGTCTTAAATTATCAGATTATGTGAAATAATTATTTTTACTAATCTTATTTCTTTAGAAAGGTTAAAAAAAATATCTCTTTCAAATTGAATTACTATAGAAACTATATCATAAATATAACTCAAAAGTAGGACGTTGTATGGCAGAGTTTAAATTAAAAAAAGGTTTTGATATTAAGGTTGCGGGTAAAGCCGATTTGGAGCTTACCGATTTAGGTGCTCCTAAAAAAGTTGCATTGCAGCCGACTGATTTTCGTGGATACAAACCAAAGCTTGAAGTTGAGGTTGGTTCCCAGGTGAAAAAAGGTTCACCTCTTTTCCATTTAAAAAGTAATGAAGCGATTAAGTTTGTTTCTCCTGTAAGTGGAAAAGTTGTAGAAATAAACCGTGGTGAGAGGCGTGCTATTGTAGAAGTGGTTGTAGAAAACGACTCTAAAGATGAGGCGCTTAAATTTGATACTTTTTCTGATTCAACAACAAAAGAGCAAATAATTGATACCATGTCAAAAGGTGGTATGTGGCCTTTGGTTCGTCAACGCCCGTTTAGCAAAATTGCAAATCCGGCAGATACACCTCGTGATATTTTTATTTCAGGAATGGATACTGCTCCGCTTGCTGCTGATATGAAATTTATTATGCAGGGTCTTGAAAAAGATTTTCAGCTTGGTGTAAATATTATTTCAAAATTAACTGAAGGTAAAATCTATTTAAGTACAGAAAGCGGTGCGGAAGGTATACCTGCATTTCAGAATGTAATTAATGTAGAAAAAAATACTTTTTCCGGACCACATCCGGCAGGTAATGTGGGTGTTCAAATTCACCATATTAAACCGGTAAAAAGAGACATTGTTTGGTATGTCCAGCCTTATGCAGTTGCTATGATTGGTCAGTTTTTCCGTACAGGTGAATACGCATCAGAAAGAATTGTTGCCATTGCAGGACATGCATTAAAGAAAAAGCAATATTTTAAAACAATTTTAGGTGTACCGGTTGCTTCTCTAATAACTGAGGCAAACCTGGCCCATCCGGATTGCCGTTTAATATCCGGTAACGTTTTAACAGGTCGTAAAGTTCTGCACAAAGGGTATGTCGGATATTATGACAATCTTATTTCTGTAATACCAGAGGGACCAAAGGAACGACGCCTTATCGGTTGGTATCGTCCAGGTTTTAATTTGCGGAGTCATTCAAAATCATTTTTATCTACATGGGTTAACCGTGATGAAAATGAGGTTGATACGCTTTTAAATGGTGGAGACAGAACATTTGTTATGAGCGGTGATTACGAAAATGTGCTGCCGATGGATGTCTATCCTGTATACCTTGCAAAAAGTATTATGGCCGAAGATATAGAAGAAATGGAAGGTCTTGGAATTCTTGAAGTGGACGAAGAGGATCTTGCCTTATGTAGTTATATCTGTCCATCAAAAAATGATTTTGGCAAAATTGTGCGTCAGGGCTTGGACTTAATTGAAAAAGAAGGATAGACTGACTCCAGGTCTGAGCAATAAAATATTAATCAATAAAAATTATATAACATAGGATTAGAAAATTGAAATTTTTACATGATCTTATAGAAAAACAAAAGCCTCTCTTTGACAAAGGTGGAAAGCTGGAAAAATACTTTCCAATCTTTGAGATGACGGAGACAATTTTGTTCTGGACAAATGCCCGGACAAAGTCGGGGCCACATATTAGGGGCGGTTTAGATACAAAACGGTATATGATGATGGTTGTTGTTGCCTTACTACCAATGACCTTGTTTGGAATGTACAATACCGGGCTTCAACATTTTCAAGCAGTTGGAGAAGTGGCTTCTTTTATGGATGCCTTTATGTTTGGGTTCTGGCAAGTTTTACCGCTGATAATTGTTTCTTATGCAGTTGGTGGTTTTTGGGAAGTCCTTTTTGCCATTATTCGCAAACACGAAGTGAATGAAGGTTTTCTTGTAACAGGATTATTATTTCCATTAATCTTGCCTGCAACAATGCCGTTATGGCAAGCAGCAATCGGTATTTCATTTGGTGTTGTAATTGGCAAAGAAGTATTTGGCGGAACCGGTATGAATATTCTCAATCCGGCTTTAACGGGGCGTGCCTTTTTATTCTTTGCGTATCCGGGGAAAATTTCCGGTGATAAAGTGTGGATCGCAATTGATTCTGCAAAGGACAAAGTAATTGATGGTTTTTCAGGAGCCACACCTTTGTTAGCCGCTACAAGTGCAGAAGGAAACCAGTCTGCTGCTACTGCTGTTAGCGAGGCCGGATTTTCAGTAATGGATATGTTTTATGGTTTTGTGCCGGGAAGTTGGGGAGAAACTTCAGTTCTTGCAGCTTTAATCGGAGCAGCTATATTAATAGTTACAGGTGTTGGAAGTTGGCGAATTATGTTATCCGTTGTTCTTGGTGGTATGGCCATGGGAACTTTAATGAACATGCTGGCAGGAGAAGGTTCTTCTCCGATTCTATCTTTACCGGCATATATGCATTTGTTAATGGGTGGTTTTGCATTAGGTACTGTTTTTATGGCAACAGATCCTGTATCTGCAGCACAGACTTCCACTGGTAAATGGATTTACGGATTTTTAATTGGCTTGCTTGCTGTTTTAATTCGCGCTGTTAATCCTGCGTATCCTGAAGGTATGATGCTTGCAATTTTATTCATGAACGTCTTTGCTCCTCTAATTGATTATTTTGTGGTGCAGGCAAATATTAAAAGGAGGTTAAGTCGTGCATAGTGATTTTCAAACATTTCGTTTTGCGATTATAATTACGCTTGTTTGTAGTTTGCTATTGGCAACTGCGGCAACGTTTTTAAAACCAAGACAAGTAGAAAATGTTAAACTCGATATTAAAAAGAATATTTTAAAAAGTGCCGGGATAACAGATCCAAACACTGAACTGAGCCGTGAAGATATTCAATCCCTTTATGAAAAAAACATTGCTGAAAGTGTTATTAATGACCAAGGTGCCAGTGTAGAAGGAAAAAGCCCTTCCGATATTAATCCTAAAGCAAATGAAGGATTGATGGCTCTTTACCAATGGAAAGATGGCGAAGCCGTTAAAGCTTATATAATTCCTATTTCAGGAAAAGGTTTATGGTCCACCATTTATGGTTATCTGGCGATTGAACCTGATGGAGCAACTGTTAAAGGTATTACATTTTATCAGCATGGAGAAACACCCGGTTTAGGTGGAGAAATTGAAAAAAGTTGGTTTACTGACAGCTATATCGGCAAAAGAATAATTAACCCGCAGGGTGAGTTGGTTTCAGTAACCTCTGTTCGCGGAAAAATTAAAGATAAAGTGCCTGAGAGTGAATTCTATCATAATGTAGATGGAATTAGCGGTGCCACGCTAACAACCCGTGGAGTTAACGATTTTCTTAAAGAAGACTTAGAAGCATATGAATCATATTTTAAAATTGTAAGGGAAGCGCAGAAGGAGGTAGATAATGGCTGATCAAGCAGTTGAAGTAAAACAGCCTAAAGAGGGCATGTTTTCAAAGAAAAACCTTAAAGCATTGCGCGAACCGTTAAGTTCAAACAATCCTATTACATTTCAGGTATTAGGGATTTGTTCAGCACTTGCTGTTACAGTACAAATGCGAACAGCGCTTGTAATGTCTCTTGCTGTAATGTTTGTTTTGGCTTTCTCAAACGTAAGTCTTTCAATGTTGCGTAAATTTATCCCATCAAAAATCAGGATAATTGTAGAGCTTGCAGTAATTGCAACACTTGTAATTTTGGTGGATCAAATCTTAAAAGCATATTTGTATGATATAAGTAAACAGCTAAGCGTATTTGTTGGGCTTATTATTACAAATTGTATAATTATGGGGCGCGCCGAAGCGTTTGCTCTGCAAAATAAACCCTGGCCTTCATTTTTAGATGGTTTAGGAAATGCCCTTGGTTATGGCTGGATATTAATGACGATTGCTGTTGGCAGGGAAGTACTTGGTAGTGGCAGTTTTATGGGTTTTAAAATAATTCCGGAAGCGTTTTATGCTGCGGGTTATGAAGATATGGGCTTGATGGTTCTGGCACCGGGAGCATTTATTTTGCTCGGTTTGCTTGTCTGGGTCCAAAGAACAATCACCAAAACTGTTCATGAATAATAGAGGTTTGATATGGAGCATTATTTAAGTTTATTTGTAAAAGCCGTATTTGTAGAAAATATCCTTCTTGCTTTCTTTCTTGGGATGTGTTCCTTTTTAGCAGTTTCTAAGAAGGTTGAAACATCATTAGGATTAGGGGCTGCGGTCATTTTCGTTTTGACAATAACAACACCGACAAACTGGTTTATCAACACTTATCTGTTAAAAGATGGCGCTCTTGCCTGGGCAGGATTTCCCGGTGTGGATTTAAGCTTTCTTGTTTTTATTACTTTTATTGCTGTGATTGCTGCAATGGTGCAACTTGTTGAAATGGTTTTAGATAAGTTTTCACCAAAACTATATGCGGCCCTTGGGATATTTTTACCATTAATTGCTGTAAACTGCGCAATCTTAGGTTCTTCTTTGTTTTTAGTAGAACGTGATTATACTCTGGGTGAGTCAACCGTATTTGGTTTTGGTTCCGGGGTTGGTTTCTTTTTAGCGATTGTGGCAATGTCTGCAATTCGTACAAAAATGCGTTATTCCAATGTACCTGCTGGTTTAAAAGGTCTTGGAATTACAATGTTAATTACAGGTTTAATGTCAATGGCATTTATGATTTTTGCCGGAATTCAACTATAATAACAGGTTGTCATGCTGAGGCACGAAGCATCCCCTTCGATTATTGGATTCTTCTCTATGGCTACGCAACGCTCAGAATGACACTTGTGGCGCAAGTTAAAATTAAAATAAAGTGGAGTAATTAAAATGCCGGGTATGGAAGTTTTAGGAATAAGCGCGGTTGTATTTACAGGGGTAATTATAATCCTTGTGGGCATTCTCACCTTTGCCGAATCCAAGCTTGTTCAAAAAGGTGATGTAAAATTATTAATAAATGGCGATGAAGAGAAAAGCCCAACCGTTCAAGCAGGAACAAATCTTCTCTCTACACTCTCCAATAATGGCATTTTCCTTCCATCTGCATGTGGTGGACAGGGAACATGTGCAATGTGTACCTGTCAGATTTTAGAAGGTGGTGGCGATGTTCTGCCAACTGAAGAATCTCAGCTGAGCCGCGGTGATATTAAAAATCATGTTCGTCTGGCTTGTCAGGTTAAAGTAAAAAATGATTTGAAACTTCACATTGATGAAGAAATATTCAATATCCAAAAATTTGAATGTACAGTGCGTTCAAATGATAATGTGGCTACTTTTATTAAAGAGCTGGTTCTGGAACTTCCTTCAGGACAGAATTTGGATTTTGAGGCTGGTGGATATATTCAGATTTACATACCACCTTATAATCTTACTTTCAAAGATTTTGATATTCAGGATGAATATAAACCCGATTGGGATAAATTTGATTTATGGCCAACAAAAGGAAGCAACGATGAAGAAATCTTCCGCGCATATTCCATGGCCAACCATCCTGCAGAAGGAAATATTGTAATGCTTAATGTACGTATTGCAACAGCTCCTCCGGGAACTGATTTTCCTCCGGGAATTTCCTCGTCTTATATTTTTAATTTAAAACCGGGTGATAAGGTGACCGTAAGTGGGCCTTATGGAGAATTCTTTATAAAAGAAACAGAACGCGAAATGGTTTATATCGGCGGTGGTGCAGGTATGGCACCAATGCGCAGCCATTTGTTCCACTTGTTTCATACATTAAAAACTGGCCGAAAAGTATCATTCTTTTATGGTGCCCGTTCATTACGTGAAATGTTTTACCATGATCAGTTTTTGGCAATTGCCGAGAAATTTCCAAATTTCAATTATAATGTGGCTCTTTCCGATCCTATGCCGGAAGATAACTGGACCGGGTTAACGGGCTTTATACATCAGGCTGCTTATGAGTCGTATCTAAGTAAGCATGAGGCACCCGAGGATTTGGAATACTATATGTGTGGCCCACCCATGATGATCAGCGCTGTTGAGAATATGCTCTACAACTTGGGTGTTGAAAAAGAAATGATTGCATTTGATGAGTTCTAAAGAATTAGTTCATATTTTTATGTAGAAAAAAAAGCGGGTTTTTAACCCGCTTTTTTTTTGAGAAGTGCGCACGTTTATCATCCTGGATTCTTCACTTCGTTCAGAATGACAAATGATTGTCATCCTGAGTAAAACGAAGGATCTCACTCCATGGGCTTAGATTCTTCACTGCGTTCAGAATTACAAAGTTTTTGTCATCATGGGATTCTTCACTTTGTTCAGAATGACAAATGATTGTTATCCTGAGTAAAACGAAGGATCTCAGTGTTTAGCCGTAGATTCTTCACTACGTTCAGAATGACAAGGTTTTTGCCATCATGGGATTCTTCACTTTGTTCAGAATGACAGATGGTTTTTGTCATCATGGGATTCTTCACTTTGTTCAGAATGACAGATGGTTGTCATCCTGAGTGAAACGAAGGATCTATTTTTTTTTATTTTGGATCGATTTCTTTCCAATCAGTGTTAACTGATTCAATCAAATCTATTTTCTTAAATCTCTTCCATCCTTTAATCTGTTTCTCTCTTCTGATTGCGTATTCTATGCTTGTAAAATGCTCAAAATAAATAAGTTTACTCACGTTGTACTTTGAAGTGAACCCTTTTATAATCTTATTCTTGTGCTCAAAAACTCGTTTAACCAAGTCATTTGTGACACCTGTGTATAAAACGTTGTTAGTTTTGTTTGTTAAAATATACACGTAATAATTATGGTTCATATGATTGAGATGTTGGTTTCTATTGTTTACTGTGGGATTCTTCACTACGTTCAGAATGACAAATGATTGTCATCCTGAGTAAAACGAAGGATCTCATTCCTCGGGATAGATTCTTCACTGCGTTCAGAATGACAAAGTTTTTGTTATCATGGGATTCTTCACCTGTGTTCAGAATGACAGATGATTGTCATCCTGAGTAAAACGAAGGATCTCATTCCAGATTCTTCACTACGTTCAGAATGACAAGGTTTTTGTTATCATGGATTCTCCACTTTGTTCAGAATGACAAATGATTGTCATCCTGAGTAAAACGAAGGATCTCATTCCTCGGGATAGATTCTTCACTGCGTTCAGAATGACAAAGTTTTGTAATCATTGGATTCTTCACTACGTTCAGAATGACAAGTGAAACCCAGAGTGACAAGTATTTAAAACAATTCTTTTTGATCCCCAGAATTGGACGATGAGGATTTTTCTGCTTGTTTAAAAGTTATTGAAGCGGGGGGCATTTGGATTTCTGCACCGCCTAATAATTGTTCAATAGTTAAAATTTGTAGTTTGGGATATTTTTTATCCCAACCGGGGGAATGATAAAAACCTGCAGTAACTGCCTCGGTCTGCATATCTTTGGTTGGATTTTCCAAACTAATAAAAACAGCAATCGCGGCATTTTCTCTTTCCATAGCCCCTCTTAAATCCCTGATTAAAGCCGAACCCACTTTGCCGCTTTTTACCTGAATTAAAACCGGTTTGGCCTTTCCGCCTTTTTCATCGATAAAATAGATAATACCGTCAATTCCCTTATCGGCACCTTTTTTGCCGGTTTTGCCGCTGCCACCAACAGGCCGTGCTTTTACAAGCGACAAGGCCCACCACTGAAACTGGTAACGGTCGTCTTTAGCAAGTTGCCTGGCCGCCGAAACGACTTGTGGCTCTCCCAACACCTGATAGTCTTTTGCGGCTTTAAGACCAAACATGTCTTTTAGGCGATACTTTTGCAGGGCGATGGAAAGATGGGTGATATCGATACCAAGCCATTTACGGTTTAGTTTTTGAGCCGCCGCTATTGTTGTGCCGCAACCACAAAAGGGATCGAGAACCACATCGCCTTCGTTGCTGCTGGCTTTTAAAATGCGCTCTAAAAGGGAAAGGGGTTTTTGGGTTGGGTAACCCAATAATTCACCAGACTGAGATTGAACTGGGAGAATATCAATCCATGTATCATCGACTGGAGTTCCTTCTTGTTCATCAAGATACCTTTTAAATGCAGGGACGGAGCCAGGTTTTGTTTGGATTACCAATCCATCATCATAAGCTTTTTGCATTCTTTTTTTTGTCCACCGCCAAACTCTTGTAACACCAAGGAACTCATATGTTAAGTTTGGTCGGTTTTTGTTAGGATTAGCTAAATTGTCTAATCGATATCTTCTTCCTGACTCGCTATCAATATATCGATAAAATTTTTTGATATAGTTTTCGTCGTGTGGTTTGTGTTGTTGATTCCATATAAACTCATCATTTTTTGAATAATAAAAAATGATATCATGATTATTTGCAAATCTTGTGAATGCGAGACCTTTTGCGCTTGTCCGTTTCCAAATTATTTCATTTCTAAAATTCTTTACTCCAAAAATCGTATCCATAATTATTTTTAAATAATGGCTGGCTGTGGGATCGCAGTGCAGGTATAAACTGCCGGTTGGTTTTAACACGCGGTGCAGCTCCACCAGCCGTGCAGCCATCATCACCAGGTAGGCCATCATCTGGTTTGTGCCCACGGCAAAACGCAGGGCGCTTAGCATTCCTGCCACAGATGTACCGCCTGTTACAAGCTGTTCATAAGTTTCTTCGGTGTGTTGGTTCCAATGCCAGGTATCTTCAAAAGCTGTTATCTGTGCTTCAGCATCATTACCTGTTTCGTCTTTAAACAGCACATTATAACTGCGGTTGCTGTTAAAGGGTGGATCGAGATAAATTAAATCGACACTTTCATCGGCAATATGCTCCTGCAAAATATGCAGGTTATCACCATAATAAAGTTTGTTCATAGCATTTGGGGAATAGTTTTACATAACAGTTAAAAATAGACTGCAAACAATATAAAAATTATTACCATAATAAAAATAAATTTATCGATATAAAAATATATTGAAATGTCAATGAAACCCTTTAATTATAAATAGCATCACACTTTACATTTTGCTATTTTAAAAGCCCAAACAAATAAGCCTTTTAGTTTATTCTCTCTTAAAAAAACCCTTTTTTTTTTTGAAACAAGAATAAATATATGGCGTCTATCAAAATTGTTTTAATCATAAAATAGGTCTGGAGAATTCGATGAAACTACGTTTTATTTCTACAATCAGTTTATTCTTTTTAGCTTTATTTTTTATTGCATCCTGTAGTGGTGAGGGAGAAGCAAAAAACCAATCCGGAGATGTTAAAAATGATTCATCTTCAGTTGATTCTACAAAAAAAGCAGAAGATGAAAAAAAAGAAAAAGAGAGCGACCTTATTCCGGTTGAGGTTACATCCATTGGAATGGGCGATATTTCAAATTTCATTTTGCTAAGTTCAAATTTGGAAACAGAGATTCAGGCAGATGTTTATCCCAGGGCCCAGGGCGTAGTAGAAAAAATACTTACAGAAGAAGGCCGTTATATTGCTAAAGACGAAGTGATGTTAAAACTTGAAGCACGTGAATACGAAATTGCTGTTAACAAAGCGCGTGTGGAATATGAAAAACAGCTTAGTATTTATAATCGTCAGCAAGTTATGTTTAATGAAAAATTGTTGAGCCAGGAAGAGTTTGATCAGGTAAAATATACTATGGAAAGTGCAAAGTATACTCTTGAAGATGCACAATTACGTTTAGATTATATGAGCATTACATCACCCATTAGTGGCTGGGTTGGTGAACGATTGACTAAAATTGGTGCGAGGGTTCAACCATCTGATAAACTTTTTTCGGTTGTAAATAAAACACAAGTTATTGCTGTTGTATATGTACCTGAAAAGAATATTAATGAACTTAAAATGAATCAGCCGGCGATAATTACCTCAGAAAACTTACAAGGTGAAAATTTTGAGGCACGCATAAAACGAATCAGCCCTGTAGTTGATCCATCGAGTGGGACCTTTAAAGTAACCGTTGGTGTGAAAAATAAGGGTCAAATATTAAAACCTGGGATGTTTGTTAATGTGCACTTAATTATAGATACGCATGAAAATGCGCTGCTTATTCCTAAAACGGCGGTCGTATATGAAAATGAATATATGAATGTATTTGTTGTCCGTGATAGCGTTGCAAATAAAATCCGTCTCGAACCCGGTTTTCAGGACAGTGAAAAAATTGAATCACTAAATGACTCACTACTTCCAAATGACAAAGTTATTGTTGTTGGGCAGGCAGGGATGAAAGATAAAACAAAAGTACGCATTGTTGCCGAACGTGAAAATAAAATTATAGCAAAGTCCGAAGAGAAATAAAGATCAAAGTGTGTCAGTCCTGCAAGTCTTTAGCAGGATTCTGAAACCGTATGACATAGATTCCCGATAATCCCGCCCTGGCGGGACGGGAATGACACTAACCCGAATTAATCTGCCTTCTGTCTGGAGAAAGTAATGGTGAATACCACAAAAGAAAATATTGAAAAAATAAGAAGTTCATTTTACAGTTTTACAACAACACGTCCTGTTGCCATATTAATGGTTGTAATAGGCATAGCGGTTTTTGGTATCATCTCTTACCAGCAGCTACCTTTAAACTTAATGCCGGAAATGACTTACCCCAGTTTATCGGTGCGTACAGAATATCCCGGTACTGCTCCTGAGGAAATTGAAACAAGTATTTCCCGTCCAATAGAGCAGGCGCTGGGTGTTGTGGATAACCTTGTTTCGATCAGTTCAATATCCAAAGCAGAGCAATCCGATGTGATCCTTGATTTTACATGGGATACGGATATGGACAAGGCAACAGCTGATCTCCGTGAAAAACTGGACCAGGTTTTCCTGCCGGAAGACTCCAAACGACCGTTAATTTTGAGGTTTGATCCATCTCTCGATCCCATTATCCGGGTTGGCCTGTATGGTGACGCAAGCCTGACTTATTTGCGCTATATTGCCGAGGAAGAGTTAAAACGTGCCCTGGAATCTGTAGATGGTGTTGCCGCTGTTAAAGTTAAAGGCGGGCTTGAAGAAGAAATCCGCGTGGAGCTTGATGAGATCAAACTTACTCAAATCGGAATGGATATCCAGTCGGTTCGTGATCGATTATCACAGGAAAATGTAAACCTTGCCGGTGGAAATTTAAAAGAAGGCCAGACCGAATATTTAGTCCGAACCCTGAATGAGTTTCGTACAATCAAAGAAATAGAGGACCTTGTTGTTGGCCACTTTAATGGCGTAAATATTAAAATAAAAGATGTTGGAAATGTTTATCGTACAAGCAAAGAACGTGAAATTATTACGCGAATTAAAGGTACGGAAAGCGTTGAGATTGAAATTTATAAAGAAGCAGATGCCAATATCGTAAACGTGGCCAACAGGGTGAAAGACCGTTTGTATGGTACTTTTGAGCAAGAAGCTTTTGTTGCTGAAATGAAAGCCAGGGAAAAGAGAGAAAAGGAACAAAAAGAAAAACAGGAAGCTGAGAAAAAAGAAGGAAAAGAAGAAGACAAAAAATCGGCTGAAAAGAAAAAAGAGAAGCGAGGAAGACAAGGCGGCAATCGTGGCAATGCTTTTATGAAAGCCCAAATGACGAACTTTTTGTCTTACACACTACCTGAAGGAATTTACATCGAGACTCTGTCCGATCAATCCGTTTTTATTGAAAACTCAGTAGATGAAGTTCAAAATACTGCTGTAATGGGCGGCCTACTTGCAATAGTTGTTCTATTTATTTTTCTAAGACGCCTTGCCCCAACAGTTATTATTGCTATCGCAATTCCCATCTCGATCGTGGCCACTTTTGCACCAATGAAAATATTTGATGTTACGCTTAATATTATGTCCCTTGGTGGTTTGGCCCTTGGGATTGGTATGCTGGTGGATAACTCGATTGTGGTACTTGAAGCAATTGCCCGTCGGCGCGAAGAAGGCGATGATTTAATAAGCGGCACTCTAAATGGCGTAAAAGAAGTTGGCGGTGCTGTGATTGCTTCAACACTTACAACAATTGCTGTATTTTTTCCAATTGTTTTTGTAGAAGGTGTAGCTGGGCAGGTTTTTGGGGATATGGCCTTGACGGTTGTCTTCTCGTTGCTGGCATCTTTAGCTGTTGCGCTTTTTCTTATCCCAATGCTCAGTTCACGACAAACATCGACATTTGTACGCGACGCCGAAACAGAGCGAATTCCAAAAAATTATATTCTTGATATAAAATCACGAGATGAGGTAAATAAGCTTTTTTCTGAAGATAATAATGAAACGTTCTTTTCTAAAGCAAACGTTTGGCTATACCAAATCGGCTTCGCCATTTTTACCTGGATAGTTAAATCACTTAAAATGGTCCTGGCTCTGATAATTGCATTAATTAAAATGGTGGTTGTCTTTGCTAGGATGGTGTTTACTCCAATTGGCTTTTTCGGGCGCTATATCAGAAAAGACTATCGATATACTGCAAAAGTAGTTTCGTTTGCTAAAACCAATAATTGGAAAATTTTAAAATTAAGCAATGATATTTGGGAAAATTACGCTGTTGTGAAATCGGCAGAAACTGTTGTTGGTGATTTAACCCGTTTTGGTAAGAAATTTAAACAAAGGTCAATTTTTAGAAATATAATTTCTGTTTTGTTTTCGCCACTAACTCTGTTTTTTCTAATTATTAAATATGTGCTTACAGTTTTGTTTGAGGTTGTGTTCAGACTGATTCATGCCTTTTTTATGCTCATTAGCCTGTTTGCAACTTTTATTTATATGATTTTTAGATTGCTATTTACGCCACTCACAAAGCTGTTGGTAAATATTTTTAATTTTATCTATGATAGAGTAGAAAAAGTTTATCCTGTTTTGTTGGAGAAATCACTTGCAAATAGTTATACGATTGTTGGCGCTGTTGCTGTATTGTTTTTTGTAACGGTTTACTTAATTGCACCACAACTTGGCAGTGAGCTAATCCCGGAAGTACACCAGGGTGAATTTTATGTAGAAATGACCTTGCCAATTGGCACACCGGTTGAAAAAACGGATGAGCGTGTTGCCGTAATTCAAAGTGATATTGAAAAAATTGAAGGCGTTTTAAAAGTTGCTTCTGTTGCCGGTACAGATAAGAGCGCTGCCTCTGATAGCGAAGAAGGGGAACACACGGCAAAACTGACAGTAACGGTTACGCCGGGATCCAATCTTGAAGAAACAGAGGAAGAAGTAATTAGCGGAATTCGTCGTGTTATTTCAAATTATTCGGGAGTGATTGCAAATATTGCCCGTCCTACTTTGTTTAGTTTTAAAACACCGATCGAGGTCCATGTAAAGGGTTTCAATTTAACAAAATTGCAAAAATACAGTTCTGACCTCGAGACAAAAATATCAAATATAAACGGTATTGTTGATGCTAAAGCAAATATTCAGCGTGGTAATCCTGAGGTGCAAATTTATTATAATCGCGAAAAAATTGCCCACCAGGGATTGAACGTTTTACAGGTCGCATCAATTGTGCGAAATAAGGTGCGCGGCGATATTGCAACCGAATTTAAAGAGGAAGACCGTAAAATTGATATCCTTGTCCGTTTGCGTGAAAAGGATAAAGAAAGCATTGATAACCTGCGCAGGTTAAACATAAATCCAGGTTTAGATAAACCTGTTCCGCTTTATGCAGTGGCTGATATTCGTATTAATGAAGGACCTTCGGAAATACGGCGTGTTGGTCAACAGCGAACAGCTGTTATTTCTGCAAATATATTACCAGGCTTTGATTTAAAAAATATAAATGATCTTATTTTTAATGAACTTATCGGTTTAAATTTGCCGAATGATTTTACTTTCGAGCTGGCCGGTCAAAACAAAGAAATGGAGACTTCTCTAAATAGTTTGTTGATGGCATTGGCTCTGGCAATTTTTCTTGTTTACATCGTAATGGCCTCTCAGTTTGAATCACTGGTTCATCCGTTTGTAATTATTTTTACAATTCCTTTAGCACTGATTGGTGTTATCATATTTCTTTATTTACTGAATATCCCGCTCAGTATAGTGGTCTTTTTGGGATTAATAATGCTTGCTGGGATCGTTGTAAATAATGCCATTGTTCTGGTAGATTATATTAATCAATTGCGTGAAGAAGGCATGAAAAAAGTCGAAGCAATTGTTGAAGCCGGCAAAGCAAGACTTAGACCAATTTTAATGACAACATCCACCACAGTTTTGGGCCTTTTACCAATGGCACTTGGATTAGGTGATGGGGCAGAAATAAGAACGCCAATGGCTATAACTGTAATCGTAGGATTGTTGACATCCACTTTGCTGACACTGGTTGTAATCCCAACTGTTTATAGTATTGTAGCTCGGGAAAAGGTTCAAGCGTAAAAATGTAGTAAGTAAAAAACGTGTCAAACATCAAGTATTCTGAAACAAGGAATTAAACATGGTACGAAAAAAATTAGAAGGTAAAGTAAGTCTTTTACCAAAGCTATCTTTAACAAGGCCAATTACAGTTTTAATGTCCTTAACAGCGCTAATGGTTGTTGGCTATATTGCTTATAGTTCCATTTCCGTTGCCTTGATGCCAACCGGTTTTACACCTCCTTTCCTCGGAGTCTGGACACCTTACCCAAATGCCAATCCTGAAGAAGTTGAGCAGTTAATTGCCCGTCCTTTAGAAGAGGTGGTTCGTACAATAAAAGGTGTTAAAACTGTAAATACATATAGTCATTCAAATGGTTGTTGGACTTTCTTGCGATTCAACCAAAGCGCAGATATGGATCTTGCTTATAGTCAGCTAAGAGATCGGGTGGATCGTGTAAGGCCCGACCTTCCGGATGATATCGAACGGCTATATATTCGCAAATGGAATAACGATGATGACCCTATTATGTGGATTGCTCTTATTCCGGATGAACCCATTGAAGATCCTTATTATTTTACAGAAATGCTTATCAAAAAACCTTTAGAGCGGGTTGATGGTGTTGCTAATGTGGAAATATGGGGTGCCGATGAAAAATCAATCCAGATTTATATAAAACAAGATGCTGTAAAAAGTTTTAAGATAAACCTATATGAAGTTATAAACACACTTCGCAGCGATAATTTTGCTATTTCTTCGGGAGATGTGCGCGATGGCGGGCACAAGATTTTTGTCCGTTCTGTTGGGAAATTTCGCAGCCTGGAAGAGATAAAAAATATCCCCATTAAAGGAGCAAATGTTCACCTTAAAGACATAGCGGATGTTGTTTATGATGTTCCTGAAAAAAGCTGGGTACAGCAAATTGATGGCAAGTCTGCAATTCAGATTGGAGTATTTAAAGAATCAATGGCCAATACTGTAGATTTGTGTACTGCCGTTGAAGATATGTTTCATAAAGAGTTTAAAAAAGATCCAAGATTAGCAGGGTTTAAAACAGAAATTTTGTTTAACCAGGGCCAGTTTATTCTTGAATCGATTGACAATTTAAAAAATGCCGGTATTTGGGGCGGTATGTTTGCTTTCCTCGTACTTTACTTCTTTTTACGTCGCTTTAGAATGACTTTGATTCTGAATCTGGCAATTCCGCTTTCCCTGCTTTTTAGTCTTACTGTTCTATATTTTATGGGCTGGACTTTAAACCTGATAACCATGATGGGCTTAATGATATCTGTTGGAATGGTGGTGGATAACTCAATTGTTGTTCTGGAAAATATTTACCGTAAACGCAGTGAGGGAAAAAGCACATTAAAAGCTGCAGCAGAAGGCACAAGCGAAGTTTCCCTGGCCGTTACAATGGCAACATTTACAACAATTGTTGTGTTTCTTCCTATGATTTTAATGAGTGGTGATGCAGGTTTTAAATTTTATATGCTGCGTATCGGCGTTCCTGTAATGATTTCGTTGGTGGCATCTTTAATTGTTGCCATGATTTTTATCCCTTTGGCAGCAACTCGAGTCGTTTCGAAAAGAGAAGTAAAAGAGCCGCCCGTTATCACAAAAATAAATGCCTATTACAACAAAACCCTTAGCTGGAGTATTGCCCATCGTCTGGAAACATTTATTGTATTGATGCTTTTCATTTTTTCTTTGAGCTACGCCATGAACAATGTTGCTCAAACAGATGATATGGATGGCAACATAAATGATTTTCGCCTCTTTTTAGATTTACCGGACAACTATAGCCTTGATGATGCCAAAAGAGTAGTGACCATGGTTGAAGATACAATCCGCGCAAAATCAGATCGCTATAATATCAGAACAATTGATTCGCGTTTCCGACATAACAGGGGAAGACTAAACGTGTTTTTAATGCCGGAACCATCTTTGAGCTGGTATGATGTAATCTATAATTCCGCTGAAGAATTATTTGGTATGGCGGATACAACCATTATGTCTCGTACAGAAGTTGTAGAGGATGTTAAAAAAAGAATTCCGGAATTACCTGGAGTAAAAGTACGCACATCTTGGCGTAGAAGCGGTGGAAACGATGAAGCATCCATTACACTGAATCTTTTTGGTGATGATACTAAAAGGCTTGCTTCTTTATCTGAGGAGGTTGAACGCCGTTTAAAGTCAATTCCGGAAATAATAAGTATTGAGACAGATAGGGAACAAGGCGAAGATGAAATACAATTGGTTATAAAGAGGGAACAGGCTCAGAAATATGGTGTAAGTCCACGTACAATTTCTGGTACGGTTATGTATACTTTGCGTGGGATTCAATTGCCTAAGTTCCAGACGGATGACCGCGAAATTGATATGCTGATCCAGTTGCAGGAAGAAGACAGGCAAAACCTGGAACAATTAAGAAATATAACTTTCTTCTCAACCAATGGCCGGGAGATACCATTGGAAGCAGTTGCATCTATTAAAGTGAAAAAAGGTTTTGGTGAAATTCAACGAGAAAATGGTAAAACTTTTCTTGCTATCAAAGCTAACTCCACGGCAGAAAATATTGGAATGATCCATGGGAAAATTGATAAAGCAATGGTTGGATTCTCAATGCCATATGGCTACTCTTGGTCAAAAGGGCAAAGGTTTAATCGCATAAATGAACGTAATGACAGCCAGATGTTTGGTATAATTTTATCAATTACTTTTGTTTTTCTTTTAATGGGCATTCTATTTGAATCCTTTGTTCTACCGCTTTCAGTATTAATGGCAATCCCATTTTCATTTGTTGGGGCTTATTGGATGTTGTTAATAACCGGAACGCCATTTGATACTATGAGTGGGATAGGTCTGATTATTTTGATTGGAGTAGTTGTTAATAATGCTATTGTATTAATTGATCTTGTTAACAGATTACGGCTGGAAGGATATTCTCGAAGAGATGCTTTAGTAGAAGCGGGAAGAAAACGATTCCGCCCGATTTTGATGACAGCATTTACAACAATAGGTGGATTGATTCCTATGGCTTTGGGTAATGCCAAAATGATTGGGATTTCTTATAAACCTTTAGGGCTGACTATTGTTGGTGGAATGATGTTCTCAACATTGGTTTCGCTGATTGCCGTTCCTTGGGCTTATATGTTATTTGATGATATGCGCAATTATTTTAAACGTATGGTTGGCGGGATTTTAATTCGCAAAAATAAACAAGTTGATGAAGAAACTGTGCCAACTGTATAAAAGAAAATATCAAAAAAAAATCAGGTTCTTGTAAGGAACCTGATTTAATAAGCGAAAAGTAATACTAAAAAAACTTGTTTTTCACCTGGGAAAAAAGATATAAAGCTTGGTTTTTAAGTTTAAACATCTTTATTTGTTTATCCGGAATTGTAAGTTGAGCTGCTTGTTCCGGAACTTTCATTAGGGCCAGTTTAACTGCAACCTGGTGTTTACAATATCCCTTAGATTTATAAGGGCAACTGCAAAAAGCCTCATATTCGTTATCTTTAATCTCCAAAAAAACCTTGTAGCTTTTATTACCTGTAACAATTGCTTCAACAAATCTATTGTTCGTTATTTTAAAATCATTAACATGACCTGCACGAAAATATATTTTTCCTCTTTCGAGATTAGAACTGGTCGTTTGTGTTTCAATCTTATCTAATGTTAGTGTAGTCATTTAAATCCACAGATAGTAATTAATATTAACATCGGGACATGTAAATTTCATTTAATCAAACACAATTAATTTGAAGAAAACTGGTCACTATAGTGATTTTTTAACCCAATTCTCAAGCCCATCTTCTAAAATCAATTCCTGTGCGATAGGACCTAATGCGTTAAAGGAATATTGTTTACCGGCATAAGCGATTTCACTTTGTTTCATGGAAACAGATATTTCATTCTCCAGCGCCTTAGTTAAAAAAGAATTCCCATATTTTGAATAAAGGTCTTTTATAAGCTCGGGGCATTCTACCAAAATAAAACCATTATTTATGGCATTTCGTTTATATGTTTCGCTAAAAGAGCCGGCGATAACCATTTGAATCCCAAAATGTTTTAATGCTGTTGCAGCCTGTTCACGTGAGCTTCCGGTACCAAAATTAAAACCGGAGAGAATTAGGTCTCCTTTTTTTGCAATCTTCTGAAAATCAGGATCATAATTTTCCATGGCAACTTCAGCCATCATCTCAGGAGTTAAATCTTCGCGATAGGTATATTTGCCTGGATAAATTCCATCGGTATTAATATTATCGCTTGGGCAGAACAGGGCGCGTCCCATAAATAATTCAGGGAAGCCATCAAGAATTTGTACAGCAGCTTTATCCGATGTTTTATCGTTTTCACTGATTGCAGCATCAATTTTTATATCAACAAAAGAATTGGGCTCGCTAATGGTTCCTGCAATTGCAGAAGCAGCTACCACAGCCGGAGAAGCTAAATAGGCCTGAGCAGTTGGATGTCCCATTCGTCCTTTAAAATTTCGGTTAGTGGCTGAAATGCCAACTTCTCCTTCTTCTAAAAGTCCTTTTCCCAAACCAATACAAGGGCCACAACCCGGAGGCAAAGGAATGGCGCCACAATCGAGTAAAGTTTGCCAATCATTACGCTGTTCGCTAAATGCTTGAACTTCATTGGATGCCGCAGCAATATAAAACTCAACGCCATCGGCTACTTTTTTACCTTTTACAATCTCAGCTGCCTGTGCTAAATCTTCAACACGGCTGTTTACGCATGATACGAGATATGCTTTTTGGATTCCTATTTCTTCTTTGGCAATATCTGAAACGGACACCATTTTTTTAACTGAATTTGGACCGGACACATGCGGAACAACGGTTGCCAAATCAAGTGTGATTTCACTTTGATAAAATGCATCCTCATCAGCAACAGGTGCGGATTCCTGTAATTTCTTTATTGATTCATCATTAATCCGGAGATGGCTTTTATCTTTGTTTAAAAGATTATTCCTGTTTTGAAGCCATTTAATAGTTACTTCATCAATTGGGAAAACGGCAGCCAATGCACCCCACTCAGTACTCATGTTGGCAATAGTCAAACGTTGATCCACAGATAAGTCTTTAACCCCTTCTCCGCTAAACTCCAGAGCATGGTTTAAAACTTCATCATTGTTAAAAAATCCGGCTAAAGTAATAATAACATCTTTCCCGGTTACCCCTTTTTGCAAATGGCCGGTTAAAGTAACTTTTGCCACTTTGGGAATTTGCCACCAGGTTTTTCCTGTTGCCCAAACAGCTGCTGCATCGCTACGGACAATTGGCGTTCCCAGGCAACCCAAGCCGCCATACATGTTGGAATGGCTGTCCGAGGCCACCACAAATGATCCTGGCCAGGCATAACCTTCCTCGCACATAACCTGGTGCCCGATGCCGCGCCCCGCAGGATAAAAGTCAATATTCATATCATCAGCAAAACGTTCAATATTTTTATATTTAGTTAGATTTTTTTCGCTGGTGTCCTGCACATTGTGGTCGAGGGTAAAAACTATCTGTCGGGGATTAGCGACTTTTTTTGCACCGATATTTTTAAACTTTGGAATTACAGCCGCACTATTATCGTGGGTCATTACATGTGCCGGTTGGATGGTAACAAACTCACCGGATTTAACTTTTTGCCCGGCGGATAAATTTAGGCAATATTTTTGGGTAATTTTTTCGATTAAATTTTGTGCCATTTTAATTTCCTGTTTTGATGATTCCGAAATTTTTGGGTTTTGTAATTTAATCTATTGCGACTTAAATTCCCACTTTTAAGCAAGGAAAATTGATGAAAAAAGTTAAAGCAAAAGCACATTCTAATATCGCATTGGTAAAATACTGGGGAAAGAGAAATATTCCGTTAAATCTTCCTGCAGTGGCTTCAATTTCAATAACGTTGGATACTTTGTTTACTGAAACCCTGCTTATGTTTGATCCGGAATTAGAAAAAGATACGCTTGTATTAAACAAAACCCTGGCATCTGAAAAAGACACAAAACGCATGTCAAAGTTTTTGGATTTGATTCGGTCAGAATCCAATGAAAAAAATTATGCCTATGTGGAAAGTGAAAATAATTTTCCAACATCCGCCGGTCTTGCTTCATCGGCTTCCTCATTTGCCTGTTTAACGATGGCTGCGGCAAACGCAGCTAATTTGGATATTTCAAAGAGCAGACTGTCGGAATTTGCCCGCTTGGGTTCGGGTTCTGCTGCACGTTCTATTTTTGGTGGATTTGTTGAAATGGATCTTGGAAAAAAAGAAGATGGAAGCGACTCAATAGCACATCAGATTTTTCCTAAAGAACATTGGGATTTGAGCGTTCTCATTGCAATCACATCGGAAAAAAAGAAAAAAACCGGGTCAACAGAAGGCATGGAAGCATCCCGGTTAACATCACCATTTTATCAACCCTGGATCGATTCATCTACAAAAGATATGAACGAAATGCGTGATGCAATCACACAAAAAGATTTTGAAAAAGTGGCTGAAGTTTCTGAGTTCAGTTGCCTAAAAATGCATGCTTTAGCTTTGGCTACAAATCCGGGATTGATTTACTGGAATGGCGCAACAGTAGATGCAATGCACTATGTCCGTGAAATGCGGGAGTCGGGTATTCCGGTTTTCTTTACCATCGATGCGGGGCCTCAGGTAAAAGCAATCTGTCCAACAAAATATGCAGGACAAGTGAAACAGAAATTAGAGCAGCTACCGGATGTTATCCGCGTTATAAAAACTGGTCTTGGCGGAGATGCAATAATCCTGGAGGAAAAGGTTGTTAGTTGAAACCCAGGCTCCAGGTAAACTGATTTTGATCGGCGAGTATGTTGTGCTGGAAGGTGCTCCATCCCTTGTGTGTGCGGTTGATCGATATGCAAAAGTGAAAATTTCTGAAAGTGAAACAGAATATTACCTGGTAAGTGCGCCATCCATCGATATAGAGAATGTACCATTTTCAATAACCTCAAACGGGTTGATTTTATTTGAAAATTCCGTGGATATGCTCACGCGTAAAAAGCTGTCTTTTTTTAAAACCACATTTGAATATGCATGGCAGTATTGTAAATCGTGCCGAATTACATTTAATCCTTTTAAAATTGTAATCGACACGGATGCCTTTTATTCTGCTGAGTTAAACACAAAACTGGGTTTTGGCTCCAGCGCAGCTTTAACCGTCGCTCTTGTAAAGGCTCTATTTAAATTGTCTGGCAAATCGCCTGATGATTTAGAAGAACTGAACAAAATTTTTAGATTATCTTTGGCGGCACATAAAAAAGCTCAAGGTGGTTTAGGAAGCGGGATTGATATAGCGGCCAGTTCAATGGGCGGAGTTTTGGAATACCGCGTTGGGATTAATAACCGTGCTGAACAGCTTTTGCCTGAAAAAGTAAAGGTTTGGGAAAAATTAAAAATGCTGGTTGTTTTTACGGGCAGTTCTGAATCGACACGAAAAATGGTTGCCGGTGTTGGCCAGCTTAAAAAAGAAAAGCCCGAGATTTACAAACAACTCATGTCCGATTTGGAAACTTCATCAGTAAATGGTTGCAAAGCTTACAAAAAAAATGATATATCTCTGTTTTTTAAAGAGATAAAAAATTATAATGATCTAATGTCTTCATTGGGTGAAAAAAGTGGAATGCCGATAATTTCACCTGTTCATCAAAAAATTTCTGAGGTTGTTGTCCAAAGCGGTGGGGTTTACAAGCCAAGTGGGGCCGGTAGCGGTGATATTGGGATTGCTTTTGCTGAAAACGCAGAACAAATTATTGTTGTTAAGAAAGCAATTGAAAAATCTGGTTTTACCTGGCTTGATGTGAAAATTGCTTCAGAACACTAATTTGATAAGAAACTTAAGAATATATTAAATTACCCAAGATGACTGAGAGAATACTTTCAGCTTACTTCAAGATTCTAAAAAGATAATACTTTATGGCAAATTCAAAGATATCCGGTTTTTATAAAAAATCCATTCAGGAACGATTGCGTATCCTGCAAAAAAATGATCTCTTGAATAAGGATGATTATACCTTGCTCAAAAATGGCAAGGGATTTTTGCAGACCGAAGAATCGGATAAGATGATTGAAAATGTTATTTCTGTTTTTGGGCTTCCCATGGGCATGGGCCTTAATTTTTTGGTCAATGGAAAAGATTACGCCGTACCAATGGTTGTTGAAGAACCATCAATTGTAGCAGCTGTTAGTTCTATGGCAAAAATTATCCGCCAGGCCGGTGGTTTTATAAGTGAAAGCAGTGAACCGATACTGATTGGTCAGATCCAGGTTGTAGATATAAAAAATCTTTCTGCCGCAAAAAATGCAGTCCTGACAAATAAAGAAGAAATTATTAACCTTGCCAATAGTATGCATCCAAATATGGTGGCACGAGGTGGCGGCGTACGGGATGTTGAAGTACGTATTTTAAAAGCAGGCGAAGGCAAAAAAGAAATGCTGATTGTGCATCTTCTGGTTGATGTACAGGATGCAATGGGAGCTAATCTTGTAAACAGCATGTGCGAAGGTGTTGCATCTCTTATCGAAAAAATTACAGGCGGCAGAGTTTTTCTTAGAATTCTTTCGAACCTCACTGACCGTTCAATGGTGAAAACCACCTGTACAATCCCAACTAAACTACTTGATGGAAAAAAGTATTCAGGTGATGAAGTCCGTGATGGAATAATACTGGCAAATGATTTTGCAGAAGCAGATCCATACCGCGCGGCAACCCACAACAAAGGCATAATGAACGGAATTGATCCGCTAATTATTGCAACCGGAAATGACTGGCGGGCTATTGAAGCAGGTGCTCACGCCTATGCAGCAAGAAGCGGGCAATATACTTCCTTAACAAAATGGTTTCAGAATGAAAATGGCGATCTTGTAGGAATTTTAGAACTTCCGGTACGAGTTGGAATTGTAGGTGGTTCTTTGGAAAGTAATCCTATGGTTGGCGTTGCTTATCGCCTTTTGGGAATAAATTCAGCACGTGAATTAGCTGAGTTGATTGGCGCCGTTGGTCTTGCACAAAACCTTGGTGCTATTCGTGCTTTAGCTACAGAAGGGATTCAAAGTGGACATATGAGCTTGCATGCCCGGAGTGTAGCGATGACAGCCGGCGCTACACCGGATGAATTTGAAACTGTCGTTGAAGAACTGATCGATAGTGGTGATATAAAAGTTTGGAAAGCTAAAGAGATAATTGAAAATATTAAGACTAAAGAAACAAAAAGTCAGGTTGAAACGATTCTTTCGCCAACCGAAAGTACAATGCCAACCGGGTTTGGAAAAATTATTCTGTTAGGCGAACATGCAGTTGTATATGGTAGCCATGCTATTGCTGCACCGGTTCCGCTTGCAATGCAGGCCAAAGTAAACGATAGCAATAAAGAAGGTATTCATCTGCTAATCCCGCGTTGGGGTGTTGAAGAGCGCCTTTATCGCGGCGTAGAACATAAATATTCAATATTTCAATCTCTCGATCTTATTTTGGATGAACTGGATTTGCATGACCGTAATATGCAAATAGAGGTTTTTCCACATGTTCCGCGAGCGATGGGGCTTGGCGGCTCAGCGGCTCTTGCTGTGGCAATCATCAGGGCATTATCGGAGCATTATAAACTAAATCTTGCTGATAAACGCATTGCTGATTTAAGCTATAAATCTGAAAACATCGTGCATGGTACAGCATCAGGAATAGATAATACTTTGGCAACTTATGGGCGCTTTATTCAGTTTAAAAAAGGTACACCGCCAATCATGCAAAATATTGAAGTTAAAGAACCCATCCGTGTGGTGATTGGTTTAACCTGGGTTGAGAGTTTAACAGCAAAAATGGTAACACGTGTAGCCAAAGCCTGGGAAGGAAACAAGAAACTTTATAACCATATTTTTCTGCAAATTGATGAGTTGGTTCTGGAAGCAGGTGAAGCAATCAAAACAGGTAATTTGGAGCAATTGGGTGAACTGATGAATATTAATCAGGGCTATTTGAATGCATTACAGGTTTCCGGCAGGGAGATAGAAGAGATTATTGACATTGCGCGTAGTAATGGGGCATTAGGTGCCAAATTAACAGGCGGCGGAGGAGGAGGTGCAATTATTGCACTCTGTCCTGACAATTGGGAAATAGTTGCAAAGGCGATTCGTGCTGCCGGCTACCAGGCCATGGTTGCAGATATAAAGTGATAAATAATAAATACAGGTTTTTAAAAAAATGACTAGTTATTATAAAAAGTTAGACGAATTAAAAGTTAAGCTTTTCAGGCTTCACTTCTTACTTACTGAGGAACAAACCGAGCAAGCCATTGCAGATGGAGTTGAACAATTTCAGATTTGTTTTAGCCAGGCTATGGAATGTTTGGATTTCTTTATTGAAACTGAGTACAAGCAAAAAGCAGAATCCAATGATCATTTATTGCAGCTTTCGCTTGAACACAAACTTTTTAACCAATCAATGATTGATTCAATGAAAAAAATGTTAGCTGATTATGATTTGGTCCAGAAAGGTAAAAATATAGAAAAAATATATCCTGTAATTAAAGAAAGTTATGCCCGTTATCTGCAAATGGTTTTGGATATGTTAACACATATGGGCGAAGAAGCAGAAGAAGAGTAGATTTGTATTGATAATTATTAAAAAAGGTAATTAATGACAAAGAATGACAAAATAGTTTCTTTTGAAAGCGAACGTTTAATCCTGGTTGATGACGATGATAATGTCCTGGGATTCAAATCAAAAGCAGAATGCCATAATGGTGAAGGAATCCTGCACCGTGCTTTTTCAATTTTTATATTTAACAGCCAAGGCCAGGTAATCATGCAAAAAAGGGCGAAAGAAAAACGTCTTTGGCCGTTGATTTGGTCAAACAGTTGTTGCAGCCACCCAAGAGAAGGCGAAAGTTATGAATATGCAACAGAACGCCGTTTAAAGGAAGAACTTGGTCTTCAAACGGAATTAGATTATTTATATAAATTTAGATATCATGCAAAATGGAAAGATGAAGGTTCGGAATCTGAATTGTGTTCTGTTTATATTGGAAAATCAGACGATTTACCACAAGTAAATGAAACTGAAATTGATGAATGGAAATTTTTTAGCAGGGAAGAGTTAAACGCAGAACTTGATAACAATCCTGAATTATATTCGCCTTGGTTTAAAATGGAATGGAAAGAAATTCAAGATAATTTCTGGGATCGTGTTGAGGCGTTGTAGTTTTTAATTGGTAATAATTCCCTGTACAATTTAATCTTGTGGTTTTAATAAATGATTTCTCATCCCCAAATAGTGCATTTTCCAATTGCGCTTCTTACAGTTGCTGTTATTGCTGATTTAATAAGCTACTTTTGGCAAAAAGAGTTTTTTAATAAAATGGCACTGACTTTACTTTTAGTAGGTGTATTAACAGCTTTTTTTGCAGTACAAAGTGGTGATACTGCAATGGAAAATTTAAACAATATAAAACCAATTAAATATTTATTAGATCAACATGAGTCTGCGGGTGAAGCAGTTTTAAAGTTGTTTGGTTTGGCGTTGATTCTTAAGGCGGTTCTTCTCTATTTAAAAAAAGAGCAATTGTATATTAAAATATTGATTAGCATAGTAATGCTGATGGGTGTTTTTAAAATTTACCAGGCAGGGCATTTGGGCGGCATACTTGTTTATGAAAAAGGTGTAGGCGTTCAGCAACTTTTTGAAGAAACGAAAACTCCTTAAAAATGGGTTGAATAATATTCTGTAACGACAATTTTTATTAATCATCGAATAATTGGTAGGGAGAAACTAATGATTAATAAAAATACTTTAATTGAAGATTTAATCGAACAGGTGCCTGGTTCAATCAGCTATTTAATGGACAAAAAAATACGCTGTATTCGCTGTGGTGAACCAATCTGGGGAACATTAGAAGAAGCCGCAAAAGAAAAAAACTACTCAGATGAGCAGATTGATGTTTTTGTAAATGAGCTAAACAAATTAAAATAATAGGCACTTTAATAAAATAATTATGATTGAAATATTAGAAGTTTTAATTACAACCCTTGAAGTTTCAGGGGTTGTTTTTTTTATGATGGTTTTGGTGGATTTTTTTGATGTCCGTACACGGGGGAAAATCAAATCCTTAGTTCACAAATCCAAGTGGAGTGAATATTTGACGGCCTCGTTTCTTGGGGCAACTCCAGGTTGCATTGGCTCTTACATAAATGTTTCTATGTACATGCATGGTTTTATGGGCATGGGAGCTATAGCTGCGGGTATGATTGCAACATCTGGCGATGAAGCGTTTGTTATGCTGGTCCGTTTCCCGGAAAAAGCTCTTCTATTATTTGCTATTTTATTTATACTGGCCATACCAATGGGAAGTTTACTGGATATAATTTTAAAGAAATTGAAAATCAAATCTTGTGAAGCATGCGAAATGCATGAACATCATTCACAAGACAATGAAAGAAATTACAAACATTATTTTACAGTTCATATCTGGCAACACATTTTTAAAAAACACATAATCCGGATTATTATTTGGACATTTTTTAGCCTTCTGTTTGTCAATATTGGAATTAATTATTTTTCGATTAATGAGCTGGTTAATAATAATATAGGTTGGGTTATTTTAATTGCCGCTTTAATTGGAATAATTCCTGAATCAGGTCCACACCTGGTTTTTATATCACTTTTTGCAAGTGGAGTAATTCCATTTTCAGCTCTTTTGGCAAGCTCTATATCGCAGGATGGGCATGGAATGTTGCCAATGCTTTCATACAGTTTGCGTGATTCAATTATTATTAAAACATACAATGTAGGCGTAGCATTGGTTATTGGTTGGACTACTTTTTATTTTGGGTTTTAAAAAAAATTCACTATCAAAGATTGTTTTAAATAAATTGAATGAAAGTTATGGAAGTATTCTTTCTTTTTCATCTTCATTAGGAAGCCTGCAAGTATGGTTTTTTTCAAACCAGTTATATCTGCTACCAGCAATAAAATCATAAATAAAATCTCTAATAATATTAGGGATGACAAATAATATTACCGAAAGATTCCAAACACCTGGCAATTCTTTTAAAATATGGATAACAGCTTTTGATTTTGTATAGATTTCATCTTTTGTTAAAAAAACAACACTATCAATATTTCTGATTATAGTTTCAGGTAAAGTTACCTTCGCTGTTTCTCCTTGAAGAGAGGCAAATTTTAATTTTTTCTTTTTATCTTTTCGGATTAGAAAGTCAACAAAACCATTGCATAAAATACAGAAGCCATCAAAAAAAATTATACTTTGTTTGGATGCATTTTTAATTTGATTCTCTTTTTTGCTTTCACTCATTTTCTTTTTTTCGCCGTTCTTTGCGGATAACTAGTTTCAAGCCGCTCCAAATTTCATCCACTGCGCAAACCTTTAAGTCAACCAAATCTAAGCTTAAAGCCCTTTGACGAACCAGGTTTTCGTTTGCAAAACCCTCTTTTTTGGATTTGGTTTTATCCCAGGAAATCCAAATCATACCGTTTTGTTTAATTTGGGTTTGCAGGCCAGGTAAATCCTTAAAATAGTTTTCCAAATCTAAAATAAAGTAGTGTATAAAATCTACAGCCGTTGCATCACTTTGTTTTAAAACTGATGTGCTTTCTGGTAATCCTTCCTGTATTTCAAAATAATAATCGGGCTGGTTATAAAGTTTTATTAAAAAGTCGTCTTTTATCCCCAGCTTTTTTACAAGGGGTGTTTTAGAGTATCCTGCCATGACTTCCTTCTTATTAAAAAAGTAAACTATAACCATATCATGTTGTCAAAATCTTAACGTGTAAAGATGCTAACTAATTTCCATATTTTTGAAACCGAGTATAGGATTACACAAAAAGTTTAAGGTAAAAATAATGAAATATACAAAAAGTATAATTGCTCTTCTATCAGTAATTATAATAATTTTTGCATGTGGGGAAGACCCCGTAAAAGTAACAACAGGAACCATTAATGGAGTGGTTTATGATTATTCTTCGGGAACCACAATTGGAAATGCAAATATTGTAACTCAACCCCCAAGCAGTTCGGTTACAAGCGATACTTTAACTGGAGAATTCAAAATTCTTCATGTGGAACCGGGTATTTATCACGTCCGTGCCCAGAAATCTGGTTATGATAGTGCAGGGGTTGATATTTCTGTTATTGCCGATGATAAAACCATTGCAGACATTGCATTAAGGGTGGATAGTACTTTTGTCGATACAACTGAAGCACCGTAGATCAGATAAATCACTCCTAACAATCAAGATGAACACAATGTTCATCTTTGGATTCAAACTCAATTGTAATGTGTTGAATATGTTTATCATTTAGCTCATCACGAATTTTAGTTTTCAATTCAGCCATTTGGTCCAAATCTTTGTTTTCATGTAGCGCGACATGAATTGTTAAAACATTGTATTCGCCATCCATTGTCCATAAATGAATGTCATGAACATTGTCAATTTCTTTAAATCCGGAAATCTTTTTTTCGATTGAAGCGACATCAATATCCGAAGGGCTGGCCTGAAGAATTATTTTTAATGCATTCTTTAAGTTTTTATAAACATTAAACAGAATATAAGCGGCGATTAATAATGAGAGCATTGGATCCAGAATAGGAATACTGTAAAAGGTCATTACGATACTTGCAATTAGTACAGCAACCCAACCCAAAACATCTTCCATCAAATGAAGTGAAACAACTTTTTCATTTAATGAGCTTCCTTTTTTCAATTTTAAGACCGCAGCACCATTTACAATAATTCCAAATATTGATAATAGTATCATCCCTTCTGCATTTGGTTGTTGAGGATTAAATAAACGCGGAAAGGACTCCCAAATTATTATGATTGATCCAATTACTAAAATGATGGAGTTAATGATAGCGCCAAATATTGAAAAGCGTCTATAGCCAAAAGTAAATTGTTGATCTCTTTTTTTTTGAGATAGCTTTTGGAAATACCAGGAGAGTCCCAGACTTATGCTGTCTCCTAAATCATGCAAGGCATCCGATAGAATGGCAACACTATTGGTAAAAATCCCACCAATAATTTCAATTAGTGTGAAAAACAAGTTTAGGAAAAAGGCGGTGCGAATATTTTCAGTTTCATGATGATGATGATGATTGTGACTCATATCCTTCTTCATATATTTTTAATACAAACATTTTACAAAACTTATTTTCTGCAGCAAAATTAATATGATTTATTTAGAGAATACCTGGAAAATATCTGGTAAAAAAAGAATAGTAATGTAGATGAAAGAAGGAATCAAAATTATTATGAACAATTATTAAAAAGATGATAAAAATTGTTTGAGGTTACAGTTTTGATGTCGTATATTATGAAAGAGAAAAAATTCACAAAATAGTTTTTTTAAACGTTTTATCACAAGAATTTACCGCTTAATAAATCATGAGGTAGAATATGGGTAACAAAATAAAGTCCAAACTGGAGGGGTTGAATCGTTATTATTTTGATAAAGATACAACGACCCAGTTTATAAACTTTTTAAGAGACCAGGCAACTGTTATTGCTCCACATAGTAAAGGGGATGTTTCATTTTCTTTTGAGGAAGTTAAAAATGCAGAAGATGTGGTTTTAGAATATCCAAGAACGATTCAGCCCTTAAAAAAAATGTTTATGCCTCCCAAAGAGGTTCTTATAAACTTTAATCTTAAAAGCAACAAGTATAAGCAACCGGATTTAAAACCTGACAAACGTATTTTTTTCGGTGTTCATTCTTATGAAATGCAATCAATTAAGCGATTGGATTTTAGTTTTACAAAAGGTCATCCAGAATCAAATTATCTTACCCGCAGGGAAAATTCAATGTTTATCGGAGTGGCCTTTGAACCGGATAAATGGCATTTTTCCAGTGCGGTTGGTATTGATATTGAAGAAACAGATGGCTTTGCTATTTATTTTTATCCACTAGGACCAGGATACCTTGTATTTGAAATAACCCAGGAAGGTGGAAAACTAATTCGCGATTTTGGGCTTGGGACTTTGGTTAACGACCAGGACCTGGAAGTTGAAGAAAAAGAGTTCAAAACAAAAATAAAATATCATTATAACAGACTTCCCGAAATTTTTAAGCATGTATATGATTCAAAGGTTTGGGAAGATGTTGCCCAAAAATGTTTGGGGTGTGGTACATGCAATCTTTTATGCCCTACATGTTATTGTTTTGATGTGCAGGATGAAATAGAACTTGATGCCGAAAATGGTCAACGCAGTCGTTCATGGGACAGCTGCATGCTTCGTGGTTTTGCGGAAGTTTCGGGTGGAGAGAATTTCCGGAACAGCCTTGGTGAGCGAACCAGACACAGATTGTTTAGGAAGTTTAAGTACATTACAGAGCAATCGGGCGTGTTGCATTGTGTCGGTTGTGGGCGTTGCTCCAGTTATTGCCCGGCTGATATTAGTTTGGTGGATATTGTAAATAACTTAATTGATGATTATTCAGATCAACAAAAAAAACAAGCTATTTAGTTTTAGATGAGGACCCTTATGGAAAATTTAGCTTTTGAAAAACAAGACTTATATAATCCGCTAATTGCAACTATCGCAAAGGTTGAAGATTTAACTTCAACTGAGAAGCGGTTTGAAATTGAATTGCCAGATAAAAAAATACTAAATCATAAACCAGGCCAGTTTGTGGAGGTTTCAATCTTTGGTTTTGGTGAGGCTCCAATCTCAATTAGTTCTTCGCCAACAAAAGAGCCTATTTTTGATTTAACTGTTCGTAATACCGGCGGCAGGTTAACAAATAAAATGCACCAGTTAGAAGCAGGAAGTCAGCTTGGAATCCGTGGCCCATTCGGTAATGGTTTTGATGTATCAAAATTTCACGGAAAAGACATGCTTTTTGTTTGTGGCGGGATTGGCCTTGCTCCGTTAAAATCTCTTATTGATTATACTGTTGCCCGCAAAAATGATTTTGGCCGCATAATAATTTTATATGGTACAAAATCTCCTTCCGAAATTTTATTTCCTGAAGAAATTCAAGCCTGGAAGGAAAACAAAGATGTGGAATTTGCAATGAGTGTTGACCAGGCAGATGCCAACTGGAAAGGAAATGTAGGTGTTATCACAACACTAATTCCTCCTGTAGAGCTTGATGTGGAAAATACGATTGCTACGGTTGTTGGCCCGCCAATAATGTATAAGTTTGTATTAATGTCTTTAAAAGGGAAACGAATCCCGGATGAAAATATTTATTTATCTTTAGAGCGCAGAATGAAATGTGGTGTAGGAAAATGCGGACATTGCCAAATTAACAATACCTATGTTTGCCAGGACGGTCCCGTCTTTCATTATCCACATGCTAAAAAATTGGAGGAAGCAGTATGAGCAAGCCAAAAGTTGCATTTTTTGATTTTACAAGTTGTGAAGGCTGCCAGTTAAATAAGCTAAACCTCGAAAACGATCTTTTAGCTTTATTAGAACTTGTAGATATTGTTGAGTTTCGGGAAGCCATGGATGACAAAGCTGATTATTATGACATTGCTTTTATAGAAGGTAGTATTAGCACACCATCATGCATTGAAAGAATACATACAATTCGGCGTAAAGCAAAAGTTCTTGTTGCACTAGGTGCATGTGCCGTTCAGGGTGGTGTTAATGCCATGAAAAACCTACACCCGGCTGAGTGGGTAAAAGAAGAAGTTTATGGCGATGACAAATATTTATTTCCATCAATGCCTGTTCAACCTGTAAGTGCGGTAGTTAAAGTAGATTACGAAATTCGTGGTTGCCCAATGAGTACACCGGAATTTTTGCATGTGTTGAAATCATTGGTTCTTGGTAGAAAACCTGAAGCTTTTGACCAGGCTGTTTGTGTAGAATGTAAACTGAAAGAAAATGAATGTGTTTTGGATAAGGGCATGTTTTGCCTGGGACCAGTAACCCGTTCTGGTTGTGATGCGATTTGCCCAACTTTTGGTCAATATTGTACAGGTTGCAGGGGAGTCGTTTCTAATGTAAATGAAAGTGGTGCCGTAGAAATGTTGAAACGGCATGGATTTTCTGCAAAAGAAGCGATAAAAAGAATACAGATGTTTAATGCCATCGAAATTGATAATTAAAAATGAAAGCTTTAGTTAAAGCAATCTCAAGGTCGAAATGCAAATTATTCAATGACCGAATTTGCTTATTACGAATCCAAAATAAAACGGTGATATTATGAAAAAAGATTTAAATATAAAGGTTAAACACCTAACCAGGGTAGAAGGCCATGGTAATATTGTTGTTGATATGAAAAACGGTGTTCTTCAAAAAGCCCAATTGGATATTGTTGAGGCCCCGCGATTTTTTGAGGCCATGTTAAAAGGGCGCAATTTTCATGAAGTTGCAATTATTACTTCGCGCATTTGTGGGATTTGTTCTCTTGGGCACCAGATGTCCTCATTAAAAGCCACAGAAGATGCGCTTGGTCTGGAAATATCTAAACAGACTGAAATTTTACGCCGCATTTTAGTCGATGGCGCGACATTTCAAAGTAATACATTACACTCTTTGTTTCTTGCTGCTCCGGATTTCTTAAATGTTGGTTCAGTTTTCCCACTGGTAAATACTCATAAAGATGTAGTTCTTGCAGCACTTAGATTAAAGCGTCTTGCAAATGATATTGGCGATCTTATTAGTGGCAGGGCAATTCACCCAATCAGTTGTGTTCCAGGTGGTTTTACATCTATTCCTTCTGAAGAAAATTTAAAGAAACTGAGAGATACGATGGCAACTGAAGGTTTGAAAGATGCAACTTTCATAGTTGATGTTGTTGCTTCGCTTGCAGATAAAATTCCTGTGTTTGAAAGAGAAACAGAATACATCAGCGTTAAAAGTGATCAGGAATATGGTTTTTATGATGGGGCAATTTGTTCATCGGACAGTGGCAATTATGGCCGTGATAAATATCTGGATGTAACCAATGAATTTGTTGTGCCTCATTCCTCAAGCAAGCATGCAAAATTTAACCGCAGTTCCTATATGGTTGGTGCTTTGGCAAGATTTAATAATAGTTATGATCAACTTCGGCCATTAGGTAAAGAAGTTGCTGCTAAACTTGGGCTGTCTGCTCCAAACTTTAATCCTTATATGAATACAGTTGCCCAAGTTGTGGAAGTAGCAAATTGTATTGACAATACAATCATGCTAATCGATGAGTTACTTGAAAATGGAATTAAAAACGAGAAACCAAACCAGACTCCTACAAAGTATGGCAGGGGGTATGGTATTACAGAAGTACCGCGTGGCATTCTTTTCCATGATTATACTTATAACAGGCAGGGCAATATTGAAAAGGCCAATTGTATAATTCCAACAGGGCAAAACCTGGCCAATATTGATGATGATATGAAAAAACTTGTTCCTGAAATAATTGATGAAGGCAAAGAAAAGATTACACATAAATTAGAAATGCTGGTCCGTGCTTATGATCCTTGTATTTCTTGCTCTGTGCATATGTTGGATGTAGAATTTATTGAATAGTGGTGTCATTCTGAATGAAACGAAGCGGAGTGAAGAATCCCAAGTCGGATAGGATGCTTCACTTTCGTTCTGCATGACAATTTGAGGTTGAAGAATGTTAAAAGTAATTGGCATTGGGAATGCTTTACGTGGCGATGATGCTATTGGCCCATTGATAATAGAAGAGCTTGAAAAAAAGCCAAATGGTATACCGGCAAAACTGATTGATGCCGGAGCTGATGCGTTTACAATGCTGGAACATCTGATGGACAAAGAACCACTGCTGATTATTGATTGTGCAAAGATGGGAATGAACCCCGGTGAAATCAGAATGTTTGATGTAACCGAGGCAACAATCGCCAATGCGGCAAAAATAGTTTCTCTGCATGGTTTTGGATTTGGTGATGTATATAAAATGGCTAAGGGAATGGGTGAGGTTGCTCCATGCAAAATACTTGGTGTAGAACCCAAAGAGATAGCTTTCGATACAAATCTCTCTGATGAAGTAAAAAACAGCATTCCCGAAATAGTGAATTTGATAAATAAGGAGGCACAGAATTATGCCTAACAAAATATTAATTATTGATGATGATATTGATTTAGTGGAAGCAATGCGAATGACCCTTGAAAGTGCAGGTTTTGAGGTTATTGATGCACAGGATGGAGAAAAAGGTCTTTCAAAAATTGAAAATGAACAACCGGACCTGGTTATTTTAGATGTAATGATGGGCAGCCAGGATGAAGGTTTTCATGTGGCTTATCAAATTAAGAATAATGAAAAAACAGCAGACTTACCGATTGTAATGCTCTCTGCTGTTGGCCAGGAAACCGGCTTTACTTTTGATAAAGATAAAGATGAAGACTTTTTACCGGTCAATGAATTTATTGAAAAACCTGTGAATCCGGGTGCGTTGATTGAGATTGTAAAAAATAATCTTGGATTTTAGATTCGGATATTCTAATACTCTTACCGTCATTCTGTAAGAATCTTTCATTATTGCCTTATTCTTTAGAGAAAAGGTTTCTTACAGAATGACATTTATTTTCTTTTTATTTATTATGTTGTTTTGGTTTTATTTGATTATTGAACTTTGCAGTTTGATATTCTTTTAAAACTTAATGATAAAAATTATGAATATTAAGGAGCTGTGTGGAGATAAACCAAATCCTGACCGAGCGCTTTCCATTTATGAGCATCGGGATTCTGCAATCACGATTATCATGGTCAATCCAGTTACGATGGCTGGCTATTGTTGGATTTTTTCTTGCTACGATAACCACAAAATATATTTTTGAATTAGCACTTCCTTTTGAAACAATTTGGCAATTATTAGTTGTTCTTACCGTTATAAATTTAAGTTATGTATTCGTTTTAAAAATTTTTAAAGAATTTACTTTTTTATATGAAATTATTTTCCTAACACTTCATATTGTAATCGACCTGATAATCTTAACAGTATTAATCCATCTTTCGGGCGGAGTTGAAAACCCGGTATATCTTTTTTATATCTTTCATGTTGTTTTAAGCAGTATAGTTTTGCCACGATGGTACCCATATGTAATTGCAACTTTTGTAATCATTTTGTTTTCGGGACTTGTTTATAGCGAATACACAATGATTGTACCGCATTACTGTATTTTTAATACGGATACACATGAAAACCTTGCCCTGATAATTTTAGTGTTGATAATTTTTGCTGTAACTGTTTTTATTACAACATACATTTGTACAACTTTTATGAAAATATTCCGGCAAAGCAAAAGGGAAATTGATAGCCTGAATAGAAAACTTGTAAAAGCAGATCAGCAGAAAACACAGTTTTTTCAGTATTCTTCGCATGAACTAAAATCACCAATTGTAGCAATTAAATCATCAATAGATGGAGTTATAGCAAACTACTCAGATAAAATAGATGAAAGGCCATTGAGTGTTTTAAAAAGGGCATCAATCCGTTCTACACAAATGCTTAACATCTTAAAAGAATTATTAGAGCTTTCCAGAAACAGAACATTAGCGCCTCAGGTTTATACAGAAAAAGTTGAAATAAACAAAATACTAAACCAGGCTATTGAAAGAGAAACTGAAAATGCAGATGTTAAAAATATTAAATTTGCCGTAGATATCGAAAAAGGAGATCCTTATCTAACAGGAAAAATAAGTGATTTTGAAAAAATATTTGATAACCTTATTGGAAATGCGGTTAGGTATAATAGAGAAAAAGGGGAAGTTAAGGTTAGCTCTGAAAGTAATAATAATTTGCTGAAAATTGTTATAACTGATTCCGGGATTGGTATTCCACCAAAGGACTTGGAGAACATTTTTGCAGAGTTTTACCGATCAGAAAATGCAAAAAAAGTTGTTAACTTTGGAACAGGTTTAGGGCTTAGTCTTGTAAAACAAATTATAGAAAATTATACTGGCAGGATTGAGGTATCTTCTAAAATAGATATTGGAACGACATTTACAATCTATTTGCCAATAAAAGGAAAATAGTAATGAAAATTGGTGGGATAATTGAAAACCGGGACCTGACCATGTATATGGTTTCAACACTGGAAGATGAGCCGGGCGCTGCAGGTTCGATATTAAAATTCTATGCCCAACGAAATATCAATCTTGAATATATAACCGAAACAAATAGCATAAGTGGATCGGCAGTAATTGCAATTTGTATAAAAGACAGTTTTGCAGAAGAAGTTGACCGCTTTATGATTGAGCATAAAGAATCAATTGAAAAATTGAAAATTATCAAGACAGACAATGTAAGCACAATCGGAATTTATGGCCCGCATTTTCGTGAAAAACATTCTATAGCGGCACGTTTTTGTACTCTTCTTGGTTCCGCAGGTGTAAACATTCTTGGTATCTCCAGCAGTATTTCCAGTGTTTGCTGCGTTATCAAAACAAGCCAGTTAGAGATTGGTAAAAGTGCAATCTTGAAAAGGTTTGAGCTTCCATAAAAAAAATTGTTATTTCATCATACACCTTCCAACCTTTTTTAATCTAAATTTTGTTTAACTGAAACAGGAAAACAGAGGCTTTCCTATTTTTTAATAAATTGAATTATTGTTTATATTTGGTGTTAATAAGGCAATATTTTGCTTTAGATAGTTGTTAGAATTGCCTATATTATATGCCGAATATATAATGGAATTATATGCACGAACTATCAATAGCCAATTCAATTTTAAATATTGTATTGGACGAAATTAAAGAAAAAAAATTACCTGAAGTAAAAGCAATAGGTTTAAAAATTGGGGCCTTGAGCGGGATTTTGGCAGATTCTCTTGAGTTTGGATTTGACGCATTAAAACTTGATACGCCACTTCAAAAGGCTAAATTGGAAATAGAAGAAGTTCCAATTTGCGGAAAATGTGAAAACTGTTCAGAATCATTTGAAGTGAAAGATTTAATTTTTACTTGTCCTTCTTGCCAGTCGCCCTCAATAAAAATGGAAAAAGGACAAGAACTTGATATTGCTTATCTGGAAATTGATGAAGAAAGGGAACATGTAAATGGGTAGTGAAACACTCGTTTTGGTAACAACTGCGGCTTCAATTGCATTTTTTCATACTTTATTGGGGCCCGATCATTATCTGCCATTTGTAATGATGGCAAAAGCGCGGAAATGGTCCATGCTCAAAACAACCTGGGTAACAATCGTGTGTGGAGTTGGCCATGTTTTGAGTTCAGTTTTGCTGGGTATAATTGGGATTACATTTGCAATTGCTGTTTTTAAATTGGAATCGATTGAATCTTTACGAGGTGATTTTGCTGCCTGGTTGCTGATCATTTTTGGGTTAAGTTATTTTGTATGGGGCCTTCATAAAGTCTATAGAGGAAAAGCAGGGCATAGCCATCTTTTTGGATCCCATAAACATCATTATCATGAACATGACCATGAACATGCAAAAGATGATAAACATGCAAAAAAAGAAACCACACCCTGGTTGTTATTTGTAATTTTTGTGCTTGGACCATGCGAGCCTCTAATTCCACTGTTGATGTACCCTGCCGCCAGAAACAGCACTATGGATGTTGTTTATGTTACGATAGTTTTTGGTGTTGTTACAATTGCAACAATGCTTTCTGTTGTTATGGCTTCGGTTTGGGGGTTAACAAAAATTAAACTTGGTGCTTTGGAAAAATATATTCACCCAATTTCCGGTTTTGCAATATTTTTATCCGGGATGGCAATTGTGTTTTTAGGATTATAAATGGGGTATAACCCGGATATACATCATCGAAAATCATATCGTTTAATGGATTATGATTATAGCAAACCGGGTTTATATTTTATTACGATTTGTACATATAAGAAAGAGCACATATTTGGTGAAATAGAAAACAGCAAAATGATAATAAATAAATATGGCGAAATTGTAATAGATGAATGGATTAGGACACCAGAAATCCGTCAAAATATTAAATTGGATGAATTTGGCGTAATGCCAAATCATATTCATGGTATAATTCAGATTGTTGATGATTCAGTAGGGGCGTATTGCAATACGCCCCTACCTGATAAATTATCACCATCAATGGATTGCAATACGCCCCTACAAAATAACCAACAACAACCAAATGTCTGCAATACGCCCTTATTAAATAAACAAATTTTAGGTGATAATGAATCAAAATTAAAATCACCATCTAAAACTGTGGGTGCTATTATTCGGGGTTTCAAATCTGCCGTTTCAAAAAAGATTAATGAAATCCGTAATTCTCCTGGAATTCCAGTCTGGCAAAGAAATTTCCATGATCACATTATTAGAAATGAAAAAGAGTTTTACCGTATTAAAACCTATATTCGGGATAATCCATTAAAATGGGATGATGACCGCTATTATCAATAAAGGAAAAAAATGTCAACAACAATCAAACTTGAAAAAAAAGTTTTATCAGAAAATGATAAACTTGCAGCAGAAATTAGAAATGAATTAACTCAAAATAAGGTAGCTTCATTAAATTTTGTAAGTTCACCCGGTTCCGGAAAAACGAGTCTTCTAGAAAAAACATTGCAAGAGCTTCGAAGCGAATTGAAAATTGGGATGGTTGCCGGAGATGTTCAAACAGAAAATGATGCCAATCGCCTGATAAGCGCCGGTGGTGAAAAGATTAAACCTTTGGTAACCGGTGGATCTTGTCATTTGGATGCAAAAATGGTGAGCAAGGTTTTACCGGAAATTGACAGCTCTGATCTGGACCTGTTCATTATCGAAAATGTTGGCAATCTTGTTTGCCCGTCCAGCTACGATTTGGGTGAAGATATGAAGGTTGTTCTGATAAGTGTTACCGAGGGAGATGACAAACCTCTAAAATACCCATCCATGTTCCGACGTTCCTCTGTGATGGTGATTAATAAAATAGATATGCTTGAATTATGCGATTTCAGTTTGGAAGAAGTAAAGAAAAACGCGCTGCAAATAAATGGCGACCTAAAAATATTTGAACTGTCCTGCCGTACTGGCGAAGGATTGGATGCATGGTATTCATGGTTAAAAGAATTAGTTGTTCAAAAACGTGATGCATAGGATTCAATGCTTTGAGTGATCGCATCATTTTTCGAAACAGAGTTCAAATAAATGGAATTGTACAAGGTGTAGGATTTCGTCCGTTTATTTATCGGATTGCAAAACAATGCAATCTTGCCGGTTTTATAAATAATGACAGTGACGGTGTTTTGATTGAAGTGCAGGGAAGCAAAGAATCTCTGAATGAATTTTTAACTTTGATCAAAACTGAAGCCCCTCCTCTATCTAAAATTACCAATATTGAAAAAAATGAAATCGCGACTAATTCTGATAAAATTTTTCAAATCGTCGAAACAAAAAACAAAGTAACTGCTACAACATTAATTTCTCCTGATGTTTCAGTTTGTGAAGACTGTCTGAATGAGCTCACAGATCCAAATGACCGCCGTTTCAAATATCCTTTTATAAATTGCACAAATTGCGGACCCCGTTACACGATTGTAAAAAGTATTCCTTATGACCGGCCCTTTACATCAATGGCAGTATTTCCTATGTGCCCGGCTTGTGAAAAGGAGTATCGCAATCCTGAAGATAGACGGTTCCATGCACAGCCAAATGCCTGCCCGGATTGTGGACCTCAACTGAGTTTGTTTGACGGAAATAATCAAAAAATAACTTCGAATGATCCAATCTCTGAAACGGTTCAATTATTACAAAAAGGCAAAATAGTTGCAATCCGTGGTCTTGGTGGATTTCATCTTGTTGTTGATGCTTTTAATGAGAAGGCCGTACAGGAACTGCGCATCAGAAAAGGTCGCCAGGGAAAACCATTTGCTTTAATGGCGCCTTCAATCGCATCAATAAAAAAATATTGCCTGGTTTCAGTTGATGAAGAAAAATTCTTAAATCATCATACCCGTCCAATTGTATTATTGAAGGCAAAAAAATCTATCGATATTTCTGATTCCATTGCACCGGGAAATAATTATCTTGGATTTATGCTTCCTTACACGCCATTGCATTTTCTTTTAATGGAGCAGTTTAATGCTTTGGTGATGACCAGTGCAAATTTTACCGATGAACCGATCGCAATAAAAAATGATGAAGCTGTAGAACGCTTAACAAATATTGCTGATTATTTTCTTTTACACGACAGGGACATTCTGCAGCGTTGTGATGATTCTATTATTCGTGTTGTGGATGATAAAGCGAGATTAATACGACGCTCGCGTGGATTTGTGCCTGAACCGGTTTTTATAAAAAATGAGACTCAAAAAAATATCCTGGCAGTTGGAGCAGAGTTAAAAAACACTTTTGCTTTGTCACGAAAGGATTCTGTTTTTTTTAGCCAGCATATAGGTGATCTGGATAATCCATCGGCATATAATTTTTTTGAGCACAGCATTGATCATTTACAAAACATTCTACAGATAAAACCACAGGTTATTGCTTGTGATATGCACCCGGAATATCTCTCTACAAAATGGGCAAAAAAGCAGGATTTACCAATATTGGAAATTCAGCATCACCATGCACACCTGGCATCGGTGATGGCTGAAAATAAAATTTCTTCACCAACGATCGGTTTAATTTTGGATGGAACCGGCTTTGGAACAGATGGCACAATCTGGGGCGGGGAAGTGCTTATTGGCGATTTCAATGGCTTTGAGCGTTTCGCCTGGCTGGAACCCGTTGCAATGCCCGGCGGTTCTATGGCCATTAAGCAACCTTGGCGAATGGCTTTGAGCTATCTCTTTAAAACTTTTGGAGAAGGTTTTTCTAAACTTGAATTACCATTTTTAAAACAAATCCCAGACGATCAAATTATATTAATAGAGAAAATGGTTAATCAGAATTTAAATAGTCCGTTAACATCAAGTTGTGGTCGCTTATTCGATGCAATATCTGCTATGCTTGGGATTTGTTCTGAGGTAACTTTTGAAGCAGAAGCGGCTATAAAAATGGAAATGATTCTTGATGAAACGGTTGATGATCATTATGATTTTGCAGTGAATGATCTTGGAGTCCTGTCAGTGCAATCATTAATAAAACAGGTAGTTGATGATGTGCATAATAAAATTCCGGTTTCGATTATTTCCGCCAAATTTCATAATTCATTAGCTTTCTTTTTTGCAGAAGTTGCAGAGAATGCGCGTCAGAATTTTAAAATAAACCATGTGGCATTGAGCGGTGGAGTTTTCCAAAACGCCTGTTTTTTTAATAGATTAGTAAAATTGCTTAGACAAAAGAAGTTTGAAATAATAACGCACTCTAAGGTTCCAACAAATGATGGCGGCCTGGCCTTGGGGCAAATTGCAATTGCTAACTCCATGTTGAAGAGTTTGTGATGAGTGCAATAAAATAACAAAGTTTATAAAAAGTTTTGAGAATAACAGAAAGGGAAAAATATGTGCCTGGCAATACCTGGAAAAGTAATTGAAATATATGAGGAACACGGGCTCAAAATGGGTAAACTTGACTATGCCGGTACTGTAAATAGTGCTTGTCTGGAGTATGTTCCTGAAATAGAAATAGGTCAGTATGCGGTAATTCATGCCGGATTTGCCATCAATATAATCGATGAAGAAGAAGCCCAAAAAACGTATGATGCCTGGGATGAAGTAATTGAAGCAGCCGAAAAAGAAGGCGCAGATATTTTTGGTATGCCGCTTGAAGAGGAAAAGTTAAAAGATAGAAGTGAAAAGGGAAAAGAGAGCAAATAAAGCGTGATCGTATTGCGTAGGGAGAGGAGCGTATCGCTATACATAAAAAGTTTCTTTGCGCACTTTCCGTTCTTCGCGGTATTATTAAAAAATTGGAAAGAAGGAAAATGAAATATCTTGATGAATATAGAAATCCTGAAATTGTAAAAAAGATGCTGGATGAAATCCATGCCATTACAACCAAACCATGGGTAATTATGGAAATTTGCGGCGGTCAAACCCATTCAATCATGAAAAATGGTATTGACCAGTTATTACCGGATAAAATCGAATTGGTTCACGGCCCGGGTTGCCCGGTTTGCGTCACTCCATTGGAACAAATCGACAAAGCTCTGGAAATAGCTTCCCGCCCTGATGTGATTTTTACATCGTTTGGCGATATGCTTAGAGTTCCAGGTTCCAACAAAGATTTGTTTATGGTCAAATCAGAAGGTGGTGATGTTCGTGTGGTTTATTCCACTTTGGATGCTGTAAAAATTGCCCGCGAAAATCCGGATAAAAAAGTTGTCTTTTTTGCAGTGGGTTTTGAAACCACGGCACCAAACAACGCAATGGCTGTCTGGCAGGCACATAAAGAAGGGTTGACCAATTTCTCAATTTTAGTTTCGCATGTCCTTGTTCCACCAGCAATGGAGGCTTTACTTTCTTCGCCGCAAAACCGTGTCCAGGGATACTTGGCCGCCGGCCATGTATGCACCATAATGGGCTGGGAAGAATATATCCCGATTGCAGCAAATTACAAAGTGCCCATAACAGTAACAGGTTTTGAACCGATGGATATTGTTGAAGGTGTTCTGATGACAATACGCCAATTGGAAAAAGGAACACACGAAGTTGAAAATCAATATGCAAGATTGGTAAAACGGGAAGGTAATATCCCGGCACAAGATTTAATTGGAAAAGTATTTCAGGTTTCCAGCCGAAAATGGCGCGGTATAGGGGAAATTCCACAAAGTGGATTTAGTCTGCGCCCAGAATTTGAGAGACACGATGCAGACCTTGTTTTTGATCTTGGTGAAATAAATGTTGACGAACCGGCAGAATGTATCAGTGGTGTAATTCTGCAAGGTCTAAAAAAACCGCATGAATGTCCGGCCTTTGGAAAATTATGTATGCCTCAAAATCCGCTTGGTGCAACCATGGTTTCCAGCGAAGGAGCTTGCGCGGCTTATTATTCTTATAACAGACATAATCCAGTTAAAAGTTAAGACTGAAAAGTGAAGAATAAAAAGCATGAGTAAATCTGTATTAAAAGATAAAAGTTTTAATTTTTCAGTCAGAATTGTAAAATTATCTCGCTTTTTAGCAAATGAAAAGAAAGAATTTGTTTTAAGCAGACAAATTCTTAAAAGTGGAACTGCAATTGGTGCATAAATTCGGGAAGCAGAATTTGCCCAAAGCAAAGCAGATTTCATTAATAAAATGAGTATTGCCTTAAAAGAGGCAAATGAAACAGACTATTGGTTAGACTTATTAATAGAATCAGATTATGTAAAAGAAGAATTATTTAAGAGTTTAAAAGAAGATTGTAACGAATTAATTTCAATGCTTGTTGCAACTGTAAAAACTTCAAAAAGGAATAGATAGTTTATTTTTCACTATTACTTTTTAGTTTTTCATTTTAAGATTAAAAGGATTAAGATATGACGACAATTCTCCCTGAAGGTCTGAGTTGCCCACTCCCGATTACACAACATGATAAAGTTCAACTTAGCCATGGTAGTGGCGGAAAAATGATGAATGACCTGATCAGTAAATTATTTTTATGGGCTTTTGATAATCCGCTTCTAAATAAAAAAGATGACCAGGCTATAATTGAAATGAACGGCAAGAAGTTTGCTTTTAGTACGGATTCGTTTGTAGTCGATCCACTTTTCTTTCCGGGCGGAAATATTGGTGAATTGGCAGTAAATGGAACTGTAAATGATGTGAGTATGAGCGGTGCAAGACCATTGTTTCTTAGTACAGGCTTTATTATAGAAGAAGGATTTTCAATGCAAGAGCTGCAGAAAATTGTTGAGTCTATGCGTGATGCCGCAAAACAAGCAGGCGTAATGATTGTTACAGGCGATACAAAAGTTGTAAATAAAGGCAAAGGCGATAAAGTTTTTATCAATACTGCAGGAATTGGAATTATTGATCATGATTTTTCAATTGGTTCATCCAATTTGCAGCCAGATGATGTGTTGATTATTAACGGCACAATTGCTGATCATGGTATGGCAATAATGTCGCAAAGAGAAGGGCTGGCTTTTGATGCACCCATTAAAAGTGACACAGCTGCTTTAAATGGATTAATAGAAAAAATTCTTGAAGCGGGTGGCCCGGATATCCATGCAATGCGCGATGCAACCCGCGGTGGTGTGGCAGCTATTTTAAATGAATTCGCAGAAGACTCTGCCGTTACACTCCGGATAAAAGAAGGACTAATCCCAATAAATGCACCAGTTAAAGGGGCTTGTGAAATAATGGGACTCGATCCGCTATATGTTGCTAATGAAGGTAAAATGGTTGTATCTGTTTCTCGTAAAAATGCAGATAAAGTTTTAAAGGCCATGCAATCTCATCCACTTGGCAAAGAGAGCGCAATCATCGGAGATGTAATAAAAGATAAGCCGGGGATGGTTACTATGCAGACACGAATCGGTGCCTGGCGAATAGTTGACATGTTGGTTGGTGAACAGTTACCAAGAATTTGTTAAAATGTGAAACCTTCCGGGTTTCAAAAGCCTGGAAGGTTTTTACGATGTTGCAACAGTTGTTGTAATTATTGTAGGCATAATTGCTGCGACCATTATTGCGACCTGCACAGCTTCAATTGCTTCTTTGGCAGCTTTTCCTGCTAATTCTCCATTCACAATTTTTTCGATTCTCTTTTTTCTGCTTTTTAATTTCTTCTTATCAAAATTCAAACGTAATAGATCGGCACTGTTTGCAAGCGATAAAAGGACAACCGTCCTTGCATCAAAATCTTCATTATCTTCAAAAATGGCTTTGTGTAAACGGTCGATTATTTTTCTTTCAGGTTCCGGGTTCAATTCAGGATAAATTTTCCTTGAAAATACTAATAGTACTTTGTCTTCATCAGCCCTGAGAATTCCCTTTTTTACTAATTCTCCCGCAATACGATGTTTTAAATTTTTAACCCCGGCAAAACGTGATACCCATGTTGTGATACTAGCGCGTCTTTTTGCATTTGCAATTTTTTGACGACATTCTTCTAATAGCGGTTCACCCATTATTGAGTTGTCTTGAATATTTAATAATTTTTTCTTGTTAGAGTTATCAACAGAAATGGTTTTATTCAATAAAAGTTCTGCAACAATTGCTTTAGGGCCAACAGTAATATTTCTTCGTGTAGAAAAAGTCTATTATTGTTCATTATAAATCCTGCTCCATTGTAGTAAAATTTTTATTTGTTTCTATAGGTTAGAGGGACGATTCTTCTGACTTAAGGTTACGAGATAAATTATTAACCAACTTTTTATTTTAAAAATTACTAATTCATTCCTAAAAGCAGGCAAAATAAATCTTCTGTCAGGTGCAGGATCAAATTTAGCAGGATATCTTTTGGCACTGTTAGCGGTAAAATAAGGCTTGTACAATTCCGTGTTGGATTTGTTTTAGAAGTTTTTATCCTGATGTGAGCGAATTTCGGAAATCCACCGGTCAATGCACTTTTTTGTCAATTGATTCCAGCTTCCATTAAAGTTGTCGTCTTCAAATTTATAAACAGTCCCTTCCATGTTTTGGGCATATAAGTCCGGCACATCGTAAAATATTCTATGGTTTTTTGACGAAATACCTAATGGCATCATAAATCCAAATGACACAGCGTCTGTTTCTTCAATATTTTTTACCATTTTAACTCTCCTTGTTAGCCTTCAGGTTATAATCATCGAATGATAGTTTTAATAACTCGAGTTAATTTGGTAAAAATTTTTAATTTATTTCAGAAATTCAGTTCTAATTATGGCTGCCTTTCTTTAATGATGAAGATTGCTATTCCCTTATCAATAAAATTAAACCATTAAACATGAAAATCCCGACTCATAAAACTTAATTTACAAGTCGGGAAACGGTTCTATTTAATAAATAGTAATTTTCTTCTTTTTACGAAATTACCTGATTTTATCTGATACAGATAAACGCCAGTCGCCAAAAAGTAATCAGAAGCATTGAAAGTTATTTTGTAATGATGGGCTTGTTGAAATTCGTTCACAAGCGTAGCCACTTTTTGGCCCAGTGTATTATATACTGTAATCTCAACATCACTATCCTGGGAAAGACCATATTCAATTATTGTTTCCGGATTAAAAGGATTTGGATAATTTTGTCTCAGGTAGAACTTATACGGCACAAGCTCATCCCCGATAGGTTCCGCTGAAAGAACAAATGGTTCATCCAGATTGCCGACTAAGTTATCGGTTGTGAACATTGTTTTTTCTGTTACCGGTCTTCTTTTTCCTGATGAAGGTTCAAAGACTTCAAAATTAATTGAATCTCCTGTTACTTTATTCGAGTAAACTGGCAGGAATCCGATATATTTATCCATTTCCGGAATATACTGGATTTGTGTTAAACCCCGACATTCATAATCTGAAAAAGCAGCAAGGATCAATGTGCTGTCTTGCATTTCTTTATCATCAAATTCAATTACAGATGTCATGCTCATATTGTACTCATAAGCATTGATATCAATTTCCCATTCCGGAATCGCGGGATATGAAAAGGAAACTTTTCCAAGGACAGGATACTGAAATTGTGTTTCTGTGTTGGATTTAAACAAGTAGCCCTGGCCAGGAACCATTTTCTTTAAGCTGCCTTCCCAGGTTTGGGTGGCCGCAATAAAATCCGCAAATTCCGTTTGGCTTTTAATACGATCACCTGCAGCAGCCGGGAATAAATTCAAAGTCTCATTTAAGTCCAGAATTTTTGGATTCATATGTGCAATCCAATTCCAGCCTTTTTCGATGTTCATGGTTGCCTGAACCGGATCAATGGGCGCCCCTGTATATTGAAAAGAGCCGCCACCTTTTAGATAAATTTGATAGCAAGATCCAATTTCCAGCGAACGAAGCCCGCCACGCCATCCTAATTCTTTACTGTATTGGCTGAAACGATTTTGACTTTTAATTAGATCGCCTTCAGATGGATTAAGGCTGCTCAAAGCAAAATCCAACGGCACAGATCCTGCATAAACATTTAAGCCAAACCAGGTCCAGCCTGCATTTAAATCTATAACTTGCACATGGGCATCGGGTTCTATGATAAGTGGTGCAGAAACAGTTCCAAGAGTGCTATTGCTGGTAAATGTATAATCACTTCCAAAAAAAGCATATTCCCTTCCTTTTGAGGCATCCCACAAGCGGAACGTAAGTATTTCTCCAGAGGCCTGATTACTGTAAACTGTAATAAAGGCAACATATTTATCGATGGCCGCTACATGTTCAATCTGTGCTACTCCGCGCAATTCATCTCCATTGTAGACCCCAACTTTATCAAAAACGTCCCGGGAAAGCGTATCATCAAAAACAACCTGTGCGGTAAGATTCATGCTAAAAGAATATATGGCAGGATTGACTTGCCACAATGGAGCTTCGTGAAGAACATTTAATGTTACCAAAAGCCGCTCTTCGCCTGATGATGTGACAACGACAACTGTATCACGATAAGATGCTACGTTTAATTGTGAGTTTACATTAAAGGTTATTTCCTGTTCACCTGATGGCGGGATAGAGCCATTCATAATACTTGGTGTAAGCCATTGTGGATGAGACATTATTGTAAAACTTTCATCCAACCCGCCGGCGTTCTTAAGCGTGCGTGTAAAACTTTCATCAGCATCCTGGTAAATTGTATAAACCACGTTTGGTACGGACCAATAGACAGGACTTTGATTTACTCTAAATATATGGCTTACTTTTTTGCGCAACCTGTTCCCATTTTTATCTCGGATACCGGAAACAGTTGCAGTTAGTAACTTGTCTTCAAATAGTGCAAGGTCTTCTTGTGGCGTAATGATCAATGTGTTTTCGAAAACGGCTGTAACAATTTCAATTTCTGTACTGTCTTCAGTTACAAAAAGTGAAGCGCTATTCTCATTTAAAAAGGCAGGATCAATTTCCCCGGAAAAAGCAAAAGTAATATCCTCTCCAAGATTTAAAACACCATCGGATGGTTCCGGTGTTCCAAAAACAATTAATGCGCTACGGTCGATAACTCCCTCGGCAATAGCAGAATATTTTACACCCTGCTGGCCACAATCGCTAACAGCACGCAGTTCATATTCACCATCCATTAAAAAGCTTATGTTCCAATCTTTCATTATAAACTCAGAAGCAATATTGTCTTTGGCATATATAAACGGCGTATTCCATCCCTCACCACGCCGGCGGTATTGAAACTTAACACTTTTTAAATGCTGGTTGTCAGTATCGTATTCATTAATTACAAATTGCAACGTATCATTATCGGAGGAGTTGAGTACCCAGTTGTTTTCGGGGATTAAAAGATTTACATCACTACAAGGGCTAATATAGTGGACAGAAAACGTAACTGTATCGGCAATTGCCTGCTCATCACCCGGTGCATACATTTTAACTTTAAGGTTCTCATAATCGTATGCGATTGGTCCGCGGTCTACAGAGAGAGTTGCGGTTAATTGTTCTCCGGCAGGAATGGTGTAAGAAAGGTGATCTTCTATGACTACACCTCCAATCCGGATAATGGCTCCATCCAGGTTGCTGGACTGGATAACCGAAACATGATATTCTCTTTCTTCGCCGCTTTCACTTTTATTCCCTAAATATAAAATAAAAGGTGCCGGATCTTCGGGTTGAATATTGTAAGCTTCATATTTGTTCATGCTGATATCAACACCATCTCTCGGCTGACTTCCTTTTTCCCATGGATTACTGCTTGTACCGCCAACAACATCGAATACCGGCGTACCAAATTGGGTATCATTTTTTAAATTAACACTAAAGAAGTCTCCGGCATCATCATCATCAAGTGTATAACCTGTCGTGATTTTTGTTGTGGTCGTGCTTTCATCTACTCTTTGATAGCGGAATCCTGCCTTAATAATTACGCCTCCTTCAGCTGGCACACCTCTATCTACAATGCCTATTCCAAGGGCCAATTCTGCTTCAACAAATATTGAATAATCATAAGAATAATAGCTGGCATTTTCGATAGTATGCGTGGAGCTGTATGGTGCTCCTGCGCTAAAAGAAATATTTTTTTCAAATACGGAAATATTTTTCAGACTATCATTGCGGGCAAGAATACTTTCCCAGGTATTTATGGAGTTTTCATATTTTACAACAAGGCTGTCTGATTCTTCTGATCTGGCAACAAATTTCAATTCACGTAACTGCGGCAGCAGAGTATTTCTAATATGTGATTCTGTATATGTAAAAGTTGATTCTATAGCCTTTGGTTCCCAGGCAAGTGTTGTGTCTATAACTACCTCATGAGAAGTCCAGTCGTATCCAATAACATCTGTTAGGGCATATAGGTTTACGTACGAAGCACCCACAAACACATCCCCGCTTTCTCCTATGAAATTATCATTATCGGCAGTACTAAATTTTTCGGCAAAAGTCATTTGGTGTAGTTTTCCGGTTTTAATATTATGTTCCGTACCAACAAGTACAGAACCGCTGGCAATAACATACGCCCCGGCCGATGAGCCAATACTTACAACGCCTATTCCAACCGAAACATCTGCAATAGCCCCAACCCTTACATCCCACCAGGCACCGGCAGCAAAAGATGGTTGATACGAATGAACGGTGGACCAGGCAATGGTTTCATCCTTTTCTAAAAATGAAAAACTTTTGTCACCTGGAGGATCACGCAAAATAAGAAAGGGCATTTCCGGTGTTGTAGCTGTGAATGTTTGTGAGCGTGGATGATGTCCGGTAATTAGTGCCCATTGCTGTAAGCTTGTAGTTTCTTCACCAATATTTGCCACTACTTCAAATAATTTTTGATATGGATGACCAACCGTTGCAAAGATATTTGGTTCGCCCGGAATAAATTGGTAAGTGGCCACTCCATCAACCAAATCTATTGTAACAGGATCTGAATTGCCGGAAAGATCATCATAAATTGTGATGCTGCCCTGGTTAACCGGGCAGGATTCATCACCCCAAACATCTTCTATTAATATTTCCAGATCATAAGTAAAATCTTGCTCAAGAATGGGGACATTATAATCACCTTCACCAAAATCCGGCCAGTTGTTTATAACAATTCGCGGCGTTTCCCTGTAAATAAAATCATGTCGTTGATCATGCCATTTCAAATTTATGGTATCTGCACTAAAATATTGCAAAACTCTCTGGGCAGGCAATTCCGGGTCATCCGGATAGACGTTAATTACATCCAACATATAAATCTGTGCAGGCAGTATAACACTAAAATTACCGTTTGAATCTGTTATAATAGTGTCTTGAAAACATCCGGCAGCATCGCCCATTGTTGTAACCAAAATCTCTGCTCTGCCGATATGACCATCGCAAGCACCGCGTAGCATTCCGCTTAGTTTATGTTTTGTTGTATCGATTATTGTCAGGCCCAGTTTGTCATCCTGCAAATCTAAACCAAGGCTGTTTGGATTAAAGGCGTGTGCAGAAGCTGAGTCTGAATAATCAAATTTAAGATTATAATACCCGGGCCTGTCTACTGACAGGCTAAACTTGCCGGCTAAATCTGTAATAATTCCGGTAGGTGCATCGTCTAAAATTATTTCTACTCCAGGAACGGTACACCTGGTTCCGTCCATCAAAATTGTTCCGGCGATTGTAAGAGATGTGGTATCAATAAAATCGACGGATTCAAGCTCATAGCGGGTCTGGTTCATTTCAATCGTCTTGATACCTGGATCAAAGGCATGGCCCAATTTATTCGGTGTAAGGTCTAACAAAGAAGAGTTGCCGTAATAGATGTTAGCTACATCGTAATTTCCATTCTCATCAGTTAAAATAGTCCCAAAAGCAGAATTGGATACAGGGCTGTATTCTGCACCAAATAACTTGCCATGAAGACCGGAGTTCTTGGAATATTCGCCAACAATACCCTCAGGGGTTCGAGTGGGCAAATCATCAAAAGTCCAATAGGCCACTAAACCGGTTTCATCACCTTTCAAAGACCGGTTCATATTGGCCAAAATTTCTTCTTCAGTGCGCTCTACATTCCAAATGCGAACTTCATCAATTTTCCCTTTAAAAGATTCCCCATCATAAGCCTCGTTTTCCCATTTACCAATCTCGAGGATTTCTGTATTGTTAAAATCATAAGTAAAAACACCGGCATAATATTCACGCCCATCGAGAAACAGAGATATTTCATTGGAAGAATTACGCTTGGCTGCAATATGATGCCATTTATCATCACCTTGAATTTTTTCATTTATACTGAATGTTTCGTAGGCAACTTCGGTATTGCCTAGTTCCAGCGTAAGCTTATCATTTAGTAGGCAGAGAGAATACCAATAGTGTGAATCACCTCTTTTTGTGATAATTCTTTTCCAATTTGATCCGGGAGTATTTGTATTTTTAATCCAGGCCTCAATGGTAAATTCGTCAGAGATAATATTTAGTGAATTATCATGATCAACTTGAACTACATCGTTTTCACCATCAAACTCCAGACAACTAAAAATGGAACTGCCGGATGACTCAATATTTATTTCCACACTGTCAACACCGGCTCCATAAGGTGTTTTAACCCGGCCTTCCAGTTTGCCATTTGCCTGTTGCCAACCCAGTGAATAATCTGGCAATGATTCGCCCCAATAGCTACCGATGGAAGAAACTCCATAATGTTGTAATTTCCCGGGAATCGCATCATAATCATAATAAGCCATTGTTGAAACAGAAGTAGAGTCAATCAATTCCTGTTCGCGATATATTTTAAAGCCTAAAGGAGTAGGTACATCCCCAAGACTCCAGGATATTTTATTTCTGTTGCTATATGTACCATTTGAAATGTTGGTGATATAAGGCCTGTATGTCAGTTCATGAATGTAAGCGGCTCCGGTCCAGCTACTTTTACGTGGCGCACCACTTATAATTGTTGAATTATGTACATCAACTGAATAACCATAATATTGGTCAGCTTCGCCTTCATTTAACCAGTTTTCTACACCGTCCCAAAAACCATCATTATAACGATATGCAATTACAACTCCCTGAGGGAAGTCATGCCCACCAAGATATGCCCCGACAACCAGAATATTGTCATTTAATGCCAAAGAATGTCCAAAACCGTCAAGGCCCCAGCCCATAAGTTCTGTTTCCTGTAACCATGTGCTATCACTAAAACTAAATACAGCCACGTGGTCCCGGCCATCATTATCAAAAGTACCTACTAAAATCCTGCTTTTGTGTATCGCAACGGATGTGCCGCTAAGCGTAAATGTATTTTCATTTATATACCTGATGTGCTGTTCTTCAATCCATGAATCAGATATACCATCATACCTAAAAATGTATGCTCCACGATTATTTGAACCAACGATTATTTTGTTGCCACTAATGCTGACATCAATACCAAATCCATCTCCTGCTGATGCATCGCTGGCCCTTAGCCTGTCCCGCAATACCCAATTGTTTCCATCATTTTGATAAATGTATACAGATCCGGAGTCTGCTGTGAATGTGGCGGGTGCACCAACAGCCATAAAGTCACCATCAATATCCACAGCTTCTCCAAACAAGAGTGAGTCCGCATCTGCTGTAAAAACTTGTTCCTCGTTCCAGCTCTCACCGTCAAACTCAAAAACAAATGCTTTTCCGGATACATTACCAACTTCGCCAAAAATGCCTGGCGCACCAATTATAGCAGTGTTTTTGCTTAGCGCAACAGAAGTTCCAAAGTATTGGTATTGTGGCAAATCAGTACTACTTGTGATTTTTTGAAACTCAAGCCAGCCATTTATTCCGTATTGATAAAAATAAGAGGAACCATGGCTGTGTATTTCATTTTCTCCGCCCTCACCAGGAGCACCAACGAGTGCCCAAAAGCCATCCATTGAAACAGATGAACCAAATCTGTCAGCAGCAGTAGCATCTGTTGCATTTAAAATGGTTTGCTGTGCATAAGGTTGTGCATTTAGCGTGCTTATAAAAAATATAAAAGCAAAACAATAGAATATTAAGTTGAAAATTTTTGCATTTAAAATTCTACTTGAAAAGAGGGGACTCATAGTAAACCTCCGGTAAATAAAATAGGATATTTTCCTGACACTGAAGAAAAGATAACGGGGAGTAAAGTTTTTAAAATATGATATAGTCTGGATTACATTCTTGAAATTTGCTTGTAATCATGATCAGGGAAAGGAACTCCCAAAAGTCATTATCCTCGAAAATAATGAATCAGACATACATCTATAATTCTGGCTAAATATACTAAATTAAACCAGCAAGAAAAATAAAATAGAAAAGAATTTTTGGATTGAGTTAAATAATCTAAAAAAGTGTTTGTAAAGGCAGTTGTCTTAGAAAGATTTTATTAATCTGTAATAAGTTACAAATAAGTTCTTCCATCCGCGTGGACTTTATTTTTTCCTAAAGAAATGGGTTTAATACTCCATTGTTTCAATTTGTCAATCACGGTGTCTATCAAAATATTAACCTTAGTTAAGGCTGTTTTTGAAAGATCTAAACCCATTTCTATTTTGGCAGGTTGCATTCCTACAAGAAAAATTTCCTGAGGTAAAAGGCCATGAATTTTCAGGTCCGTTAAAAGGTCGGTAAGTCCAAGATGATGTAATGATAATTTCTTATTTAAACCCATCAGTATTTCATCATTCTCAAAAGAGTTGATATATCCCGGTTCTTTTTCGAAATCTATTGCATCAACAATTATTATTTTTTTGTTTTCTTCAAAATAGGGAAGTAGATCATAACTGCTTGTTCCACCATCTATAAGGTTTACGTGTGGGCTAAACGTATATTTGCGGTTCATATTGTTAATAACATGGATACCTATACCTTCATCCCTTAACAGGATATTACCAAGACCAATTATGGCTGTTTGCGATTGAGTTTTATTCATAGAAATAAGAACTTTGGAAAAGCGGGTAGAGCGCATATTACGCCCTATGCTTTTCGCTCTTAAAATTAAAGGGCTTTTACTTTTACAATATCGCTGCCATTATTATCATGCAGATGGATGGCACAGGCCAGGCATGGATCAAACGAGTGAATTGTCCTTAAAACTTCCAAAGGTTTCTCCTTCTGGGCTACCGGATTGCCGACAAGTGAAGCTTCATAAGGGCCCGGTTCATCATTTTGGTTACGTGGGCTGGAGTTCCAGGTGGAAGGAACTACACACTGGTAATTTTTGATTTTCCCATTCTCAATAATAATCCAATGCGAAAGTGTCCCACGGGGTGCTTCGTGAAAACCAAATCCTTTTTGTATGCCTTCCGGGAACTCGGGTTTATTGAAAGTAGCAAAATCACCCTTTGCGATATTGGCCATCAGCAGTTTATAATTTTCTTGCAGTGTTTCATAGAAAACGGCACAACTTACCGCGCGTGCAGCATGCCGCCCCAAGGTTGAATGCAATGCAGAAACCGGAATTTTATGACCCGCAATTGTACCAATCTTGGAAAGTACATAGTTTGTATATCTTTGCGTTGGTTCGTGGCCTGCTTTATACATAGCCAAAACATTTGCCAACGGTCCAACCTGAGCCGGTTCGCCAAAAAATGTAGGCGATTTTACCCATGAGTATTTTTCATTATCATTAAAATTTGTGTATTTCGGTTCAGTTTCTTCCTGCCAGGGGTGCCTGGTCCATTCACCATCGTACCAGGAATGTTTTATACTCTCCTGGACTCCATCCTTAAAATATTGATCATCAAAACTGTTGATTGCTTTAAACTTTCCAAGATTGGCATTTGGGATGTAACCTCCGGGATGCATAAACTGAGTACCTTTAGTATCAATTGGAAATTCCGGAACGCTGAGATAGTTTACGATTCCTTTCCCGTAATTGAGCCAATCCTTGTAAAAAGCCGCTACTGTGCAGACATCTTCTACATAAACCTGTTTGATAAAATCGCCAAGTTCATCAATAACGGTTTTTATATTGTAAAGCCGTTCCATGTTTAAGGCTGCCTGGTTATCAGGATTGATTGGGTTGGCAACGCCCCCAACTGCCAGATTTTGAATATGAGGTGTTTTGCTACCCAAAATTGAGACGATTTGGTTTGCCTTTCTTTGATATTCAAAGGCCTGCATATAATGTGTCGCTGCGATCAGGTTCACATCGGGCGAAAGTTTCATGGCCGGATGCCCCCAATAACCACTGCTAAAAATTCCCAGCTGGCCGGAATCAACAAATCCTTTTAGTTTTTGCTGAACCGCTTTCATTTCCTGTTTGCTGTTGCGGAACCAGGGCGAAAGGCTTTGTGCCAGTTTTGCCGCTTTCGCAGGATTACCTTTTAATGCGGATACAATGTCCACCCAATCCAAGGCAGAGAGGTGGTAAAAATGTACAAGCTTATCATGAAGGGCATGGGCCGCCATAATAATGTTGCGGATATATTGGGCATTTAAAGGTATTTCCATTTTAAGAGCATTTTCTACTGCCCGGACGGAAACGATGGCATGCACCGTTGTGCAAACCCCACAGATCCGTTGTGTAAAAAGCCAGGCGTCCCGTGGATCACGCCCCTTTAAAATAGTTTCAATGCCTCGCCACATCTGGCCGGATGACCAGGCCTTGGTGACTTTACCATTATTAATTTCGCAGTCAATTCTCAAGTGGCCTTCAATCCGGGTTATGGGATCTATTGTTATTCGTGCCATTTTTTTCTCCAATGTTTTTAAATCACAAAATTTTAAAAAACAAAAGACAAATAAATTCCAAATGATAACGAACAATAATCAAATAAAGCCTGGTAAACGTTTGTTTGGGAATTTGAATTTTGTTTTTTTATTTGATATTTATGATTTGTCATTTGTTATTTTCCAATTCTTTGCAATAAAAACAATTTTTACTTTTGATTTTGTATCAAGTGGCAGTTTTCACTTCTGGTAAAACAGGTAGCCGCTTTATAAAAATCAGGTACAAAATAATTTCCATTGAGATAATTCCTACTGTGATTAATATTTCTTGTACTGCCGGGAAATAGTGATATCCACCGCCTGGATCAAATCCAATCAAGTATGTATTAAAACGATATATTACCCCCGCAAATACCATGGAAGAGGCCGATAGAAAAAGAAATTGCCTGCTCTGCCTTTTTTTGCTAGAAGTGAGGATAACAACCGGATAGATATAAAGCGCATTTTCGAAAAGAAACATAAAGCTTTTTAAATCACAATTTAAAACAGAGCCCAAAGTGCCCCGCCAAATTAAATCGGTTAGCCTGATTGCCAGGTACGCAACAATCAGATAGGCGATAATTTTTCCAATTTTAGATAGTAGTGGTGTTTCAAAAGGTCTGTTCATTGTTGTTGAAACAAATAATGATTCAAAAACAACAATCGCGAAACCCATGGATATAGCCGACATTAGAAAGAGCAGTGGAAGCCAGGGAGTTTGCCATAAGGGTGAAAGCTTTGATCCCGCCATTATCATCATTGTTCCCAGTGATGATTGGTGCATAGTTGGTAGTAAAATTCCCAGGGCTATAAAAATAAACATTACTTTTTTTAGTTTGCGCAAGGCATTGGTCTTGTTGAGTTTTTCCAGAAAAGCAGGAGAAAACTCAATCCACATTACCGCTACATAAGAGGCCACACAAACAGCTACTTCGAACATTACAGAATTGGTGTTTGCATACCATGGCAGAAAAATATTGTGCAATTGCCACCATCTTCCCACATCCAAATAAATGGAAACACCGGCTAAAGTATAACCAAACATCCCGGCCATCAAAGCAGAACGGACCAAAGGATGATATTTACCGCCGTTGAGCATGTACACCAACATAGCCATAGAGTAGCCGCCGCAGGCAATTGCAGTCCCGGTTACAACATCGTAAGTGATCCATAATCCCCAGGGATAACCGTCATTAAGATTGGTTACAGATCCTAATCCAAAAATGAATCTTTTTAACATGAGGACAGCTGCAATACCGGCGAAGATCATTAAAATTTTGAAGGGTGTAGTCATAATTTTCCCGCCGAGTTCTTTTGGCTTATTCATTGTTACCCCCTTTCTTTTCATCGCTTTCAGTGTCCAGTTCGGTTGATTCATTTTTTAATGAACGGTGAGCACCGAATGCCAACCAGGCAAATAGCACAAATGGGGCAATTAATCCTTTATATAAGGTATGCTGAATGCCTTCAGATAGCACAGCCTCGGACTGACCGGGCAAAATCGGCATCCCTAATTTTTCAAATGGAATAGCTGAAAGCATAATGTATTGTGTCCCACCATTTTCATGTTCACCATATACATAATTCACATATTTTGAGATTGGTTTTGTTGTTCTGTATTGTGATTCCAATTCTGATATTGGAAAATTGTACTCTTCCCCGATGCCCGAATTCAACCTTCGGTGGGCCTCCTGCAACAAGTCTTCTACATTGCCAAAAATGGAAGCACCACACGGGCAAGATTCACAACAACCGGGAATTCCTCCATCTGCAATTAAATGCTGGCACATTTCGCATTTCTTTAGTTCTGGGAAGGCTTTTCCAAATTCAAATTTTGGAATATTAAAAGGGCAGGCCATTTGGCAATAACGGCAACCACAACAGGCATCTATATCCCAAGATACTATTCCATTAGTTTGGTTTTTTGTAAGCGCGGTTGTCGGACATACAGAAACACAATCCGGATCAACACAGTGCATGCAAGCTTTTTTTACAAATGAAAAGTCATTGCCGTTTTTATAGACTTTAATTTTATTTAAAGTGTCTACTGACAGATCTGATGCAGAATCCCAGCTTTTGGGAACGCCAAGTTCTTTTTCAATTTTATGTTCAGCAGTTTTATTATTTAGGATTTTACACCCAACTTCACATGCTTTACAGCCGATACAGAGTGTTGCATCGTACAAAATCCCTACTGCATCTTTTAAACGATTTTTTGGTTCCCTGGCGATGACATTTGTAGTTGAAGAAGCAGTTACAACACCCGCCGAGAAGATCTTAAAAAAATCCCTTCGATCAATGTTCATAACGCCTCCTGATTGTTTTCTTTATTTTGTTCAGTAGCAGTTTCTTCATCTGCCTTTTTTAAGGAATGCGATATTTTTACACCGGCACCGATGGCACCACCGGCCATAGCCCCAACCAGGGCGGCGGCTCCTACACTTACTCCGCTTCCTTTGTCATCATTTATATTTGGGTATGATGCAGGTGGAGTAAAAGGGAATACGCTCGCTTGCTGATGTAATGGTTTGTTAAAGCCGACACCTTCTTCGGTACACCCATAACAAGGGTGGCCTGTACCTACAGGCCAAGTTGCATTTCCAACATCCCCGAAACGTTGTGTTGAACAATTGCCAAATGTTTCCGGTCCTTTACAACCGATTTTATACAAACACCAGCCACGTCTATGGCCATCGTCACCATATTCGTTGGCAAAACGGCCTGAGTCAAAGTGTGGACGTCGTTCGCAATGCTCATGGATTAATCGACCATAAGCAAAAACGGGGCGACCGAAATCATCCAGTTTAGGCAGTTTTTTTAGGGTTAAATAATAGAGGACTGTTGAAAGTAGGTTATATGGGCTTGCCGGGCATCCGGGAAGGTTTATCACAGGGATTGTTAAAATTTTATTAACCGGTGTCGCACCTGTTGGATTTGGTTCTGCGGACTGAACACCACCCCAGGATGCACAAGATCCGATTGCAACAACAGCTGCGGCTTTTGGTCCAATATCTCTCAAAATATCTAAAGCGGTCCGGTCTCCAATCTTGCAATAGATACCATTTTCTTTTACCGGAATGGAGCCTTCAACAATTAAAATAAATTTACCAGTGTTTTCCTCGATCGATTGATATAAAGCCTTTTCTGCCTGATGGCCCGATCCTGTATTTAATGTTTCATTATAATCCAGCGAAATCAAATCCAGGATAAGGTGTTCTATCGTTGGATGAGTTGCCCGAAGCAAAGATTCGGTGCAACCGGTACATTCCTGGAAATGCAGCCAGATTACAGGTGTTCTACGGGTTTTTTCAATTGTCTGTGCAAGTAGCTGGGTCGTACTTAAAGGGAGTCCAAGTGATGCAGTAATTGCTGCGCAAAATTTAAGGAAATGTCTTCGTGAAACACCGTTTATAATACTGCTTTGATTATTTCTTCCGGGTGATGGATATGAGTCCAATAAATTAGCCATTTCTTTTTCCTCCTAAACAAGAGTTTAGTGTCCAAAGAGGTGTTAATGGAGTCTCAATTTTAAGATTGCAGAGTGGAAGTATAGAAGAGTATTCGGTCTTTAGAATTGTATGAGTTTGAATATAATCGCAAAATAATCTTTGGTTTCATCATATAATAAAAACATAGTCAGGGTCCTGTATTTGGACACAATGTTATTATCAAATAAACCTCATGTTTCAATGATTATTATGTTTGTGCATTAATTCACAAGTAATATATTAATATAAAATTCTGATATCAATTTTTTTCTTTATTTAATTATAAAATCTGTTATTTTTAATACTAAAATTTTAAAACGGGGACAGCAATATGGCAGGACTTAAAAACAAGACAATTATTATAACAGGCGCTAGCCGGGGAATTGGCAAAGCAATGGCAATTAAATTTGCGAAAAATGGAGCCAATATAGTTGCAGCTTCTAAATCATTAACGGCTCATCCAAAATTACCGGGGTCGCTTGAGGAAACAGTTGCTGATGTTAAAAAATCCGGCGGACAAGCTATTGCGGTTCAGGTAGACGTGCGACATCCCGATCAGGTAAACAATATGGTTGAGTCAGCGGTGGAAACATTTGGCGGTGTTGATATGTTGGTTAATAATGCAGGTGCAATCAGCTTAACATCTGTAGAGAAAACAAGTTTAAAACTATATGACCGGATGCATTATGTGAATGACAGGGCTGTCTTTTTGTGTTCACAAGCGGTGCTGCCATATTTAAAAAATTCAGACCAGGGTCATATTTTAACTTTGTCACCTCCTATAAACCTTAATCCGAAATGGTTAAAAGATTATAGTCCGTACACAGCAAGTAAATATAGTATGTCCATGCTGACAATTGGTATGGCTGAAGAATTAAAAGAAGATAAAATTGCCGTAAACAGCCTTTGGCCCAAAACAATTATTGCCACAGCGGCTATTGAGTTTGCTGTTGGGGATAAAAATATGCTAAATGTTTGTCGTACAACAGATATTATGGCAGATGCTGCTTTTGAGATAATCTCAACAAATGACATGTCTTTGACAGGTAATTTATTTATTGATGAGGATATTTTGAGAGAAAAGGGTGTTCAGGATTTTGATAAATATCTTAATAATCCTGAATTTAAAGGCAAACTTTATCCGGATTTGTTTTTAGATGAATAAGGAATCATTCTTTCAGGCGGTTAAGATTGTTCTTTTTGCGGCTTTAGCTATCTGGCTAATTGAGATCGTAAATTTAATTTTAGGTCACCAGTTTTATGTATGGGGAATCTTGCCAAGGGATTTTGATAGTTTACCCGGAATTATTTTACATCCTTTTATTCATGGAAGTTTGCAACATACCATATTAAATACAATCCCCTTTATTGTACTTGGCTCTTTTGTTGCGCTGGAAGGTAAGGCAGCCTTCATTAAAATAACAGTACAAATTGTTTTGATTGGAGGATTATTACTCTGGCTATTTGGGCGATCTTCTTACCATGTTGGAGCCAGCTTACTCATTTTTGGGTATTTTGGTTTTCTGCTTTCTCTGGCTTTTTATAAGAAAACAATTAGCTCAATAGTAATTGCCGGTGTGACGATTTTCATGTATGGTGGATTAATTTATGGTATTGTCCCGATGGATAACCAGGTATCGTGGGAGGGGCATCTTTTTGGTTTAATAGCAGGTGTTTTTGGAGCCAGGTTGACAAAACCTGGTAGCAACGCCTGATTTTACTCGAGGCAAACAACGAGGTATGATTTTGAATTCTGCCAATTTATTGGAATTACATAAGACTCAATATCTTCAGGCAGTCTTATATCACGGGCTTGGCCCTCAACAATCACAGGAATCGAAATTAAGAATTCGTCTCCAAAAATTTGACGTAAATTTCCAGAAATAGTGTTTGCTATTTCACCAGCAAGGTCTTTCAAATCTTCCGATGTAACATCGTCAATTCCTAACATTATTTTTGCCAGAGAAGAGAGTTGTATTTTCTCTGTTGTAAAATAAATACTTCCTTTTCGTTCTCCCGATATTCCAATTATTCCTGTATACTCAAGAACAATGGGTTCTTCTTTTTTAAGAAAAGGAATTCCACATTCTGCACTCTTTCCGGACACTTCCTTAAAAAATTGTAATGTTGTTTCAATAAAATGGGTCAATTCTTCTTTTTTCATTCTTTTTCACTTATACAGTTTCGGCTAATTTAATTATTTTATTTTGTACATCTTCTGTTGAGAACGGCTTAGGGATAAAGGATTTAGCACCATTTTTTATTGCTTTAATTCCAGTTGCTTTGTCAGTAAGTGCGCTTATAACTATAACCTTTACATCAGCTTTTATTTTAAGCATTTCTTCTAAAACAGTTAATCCATCCATTTCGGGCATTGTGATATCGAGTGTAACAATAGACGGTAAATGCTCTTTAAATAGTTCTAAAGCTTTTAACCCATTACCAGCAATACCAACGAGCTCAAATTTATCTTCAACTATGCTTCTCTTTATAATTTTGCGGATGATCGAAGAGTCATCTACAATTAGAATCTTAATTCGGCCAGACAAATTTCCCCCTCTAATAAGACATTATTTTTAATTTGTATATACTAGTGGCAATGTGATTTTAAACTCACAGTATTGCGACTCTGAAAAAGTCACATCAATTTTACCATTATGTTTTTTAAGTTCTTCATTAATAAGATCCATTCCTATGCCGCGTCCCGAAATTAAATCTGACTCAGCAGAAGAAGAAATACCAGGTGCAAAAATAACGTTTGCAATTTGCTTTTTATTCCACGAGTGTATTTCATTTTCGGTCCAAATATTAGAATCTAAAGCACTCTCTTTTAACTTTTCAATTTGTAGGCCCCGTCCATCATCTCTAAATGTTATTTCGAAACTGTCATGATTTATTTTATTTTCCAGCGAGATTAAACCAGCAGCCGGTTTCGATTGATCTTCTCTTTCCTGAGGTTCTTCAATTCCATGGGCTATACTGTTCCTTACCAGTTGAATAAGTACATTTTTTAATAAAAGTCTGTATTGAGGGGGGATCAACTCTCCCTTAAAGTTTTCGTAATTAAATTTAATATTTTTCCCGAGTTCTTTTGAAAGACGTTTAATTAGGTTTTCTATAGACTGAGTTAGCGAACGGTTTTCCATCATATGTTTTTCAGGGCTTTGAGTACTGAAATTTGCTAATCTGTCAATTAAACTGTTTAACTCATTCAGGTTATTTTTAAGCGCTGAAAGCTCCATTATAAGAGGAAGGAAATCCGGTCCTTTAATTGATTTTCCTTTTGAAGATACCTGTAAAACATTGCTTTCTAAATCATGAACCTGTTGTCCAAAAAAGTTTAAATCCAACAAATTGGCATTTCCTTTTAGTAGATGCAATGAACGAGCCATCTTTTCAAGGATGTTTTGATAGTCTTCATCTTTAGTTTCATTTTGAAACAATTTTTCAATTGAATCCAGTTCATCATTTGTGGATTTAATAAACTCATTAAGCAGTTTAGGATCGAGGTGAAGAATGCCCATTAACCATTCAATCTGCTTCTTAGATTTCGCTTCGGTATCTGCTAATTTTTGAGACAATTTATGTTCTTCAGTTTCATCAAAAACTGTAACAATCAAGCCTTTAATCAGACTGTTATGTAAAATTCTTTTAAAACGAAATGTGAGAAACTTCGAAGATTTATGATCCTTAGTTTGAAAATGAAATTCCAGTTTCTGTATTGGGTTTAATTCGGTGATTAATTCTTCTTCAAGGCCCGGATCAAAAATTAAATCTAGATATTCCCTTGTAAGGTTCACCTGTTTTTCTGATAAATAGTAAGAAATAAACTTCAGAAAGTTTTTTCCTGAAGGGGAATCCGTATGAAGGATCTTAAGCAGTGCGGAAGAATATTGTGATTGAATAATTAGCTCATCATTGAGTAAAAAGAATCCTTCTTGGACATTTTGCAAAATACTGTCTTTTTCTTTTTGAGCAAGCTGTAAATCCCGGTTTTTTCCAATCAGCTCTTTTGTTCTCTCTTTCACCTCTTTTTTTAATAATTCCCTTTGAGTTTTAATCCGCGAAACACGTTTTTTGTAAAAAGAAATAGATAAGAGAATTATCACAAGTCCGGACGAAACCTGAAACCAAAGTGTTTCCCAGATAGGCGGTTCTATATTTATTCTTAGTTGAGTACCTTCTAAATTCCAAATTCCATCATTATTGGAACCTTTTACACGAAAAGTATATTCACCACCATCGATATTCGTGTAGCTGGCATATCTTCTGTTTCCAGCATCAATCCATTCTGTATCAAAACCTTCCAACATAAACCTATATTGGTTTTTACTTGAATTTGTAAAATCCAAAGCGGCAAAATCAAAAGAAATATATTTATCTTCATAGGTTAATTCTAATACTTCGTTGAATGCGAGGACGCTGTCAATTGGGAAAACTTTTTCATATTTCTTAAATGATGTGATTACAATATTGGGGATATTCTCATTTTGTTTTATCGCTGAAGGTACAAAACCTGTAATTCCTTTTACACCACCAAAAAACAGGCGGCCATCACTAAGTTTAAAAACGCTCCCGGCATTAAACTCTACATTTTGAATACCATCTTTTGTACTAAAATTTTTGAAGGAATGGTTATCCGGATCAAATCGGGAAATTCCCTTATTAGTTCCAAGCCATAAAAAATTTTCATCGTCTTCAGTGATTGAATAAATGACATTATTCGCAAGTCGTTCATCTTGAAGATAACGAGTAAACTTGCCGGTCTTGATGTTGAATTTATTCAAACCTAAAAGGGTTCCGATCCACAAATAGCCTGGGGTTTTTTCTGATTCGTAAATACTGATAACCAGATTGTTGCTAATACTTTCAGAGTCTTGTGCATCATAATTGAAATTTGTGAAAACCTCATTAACAGGATCAAATTTACTTAAACCATTATATGTGGCCAGCCATAAAACATCGGATTTATCAATAAAGATTTTCAATATCCGGTTATCTGCTATTGAATTTTTGTCACCGGCTATATTTGTGTAGCTCTTAAAAGTTTCATTATCAGGAAAAAAAATGTTTAGGCCACCCATTGTTGCAATCCAATAAGTACCATTGGCTGCTTTTTCAATATCTCGTACAAAATTGTCACTTAAACTGTTTTTACCTTTTTCAAATGTATGAAATGAGCAAAGGCCGGTTTGGGGATCAAATATATTTAATCCACCTCCATTAGTCCCAATTAGCAGTTTTCCATCTTTGTATTTATGGATTGCACGAACAATATTTTGGTTGATTGCATTTTTATAATCATTTGCTACATAATGTTTAAATTTATGTTTTTTGAAATCCCAGAAGCTAATGCCTTTGTTTGTACCAATCCAAATTTTACCAGGATCAGTTTCATTTATTGACCATATTTCATCAGCATTTAAAGAGTGCTTTTCATTTGGATTACGATAATAATTATTAAACACAGAGTGGGTTTTATTAAAGCGGTTTAATCCGTTGTTTGAGGTTCCCAACCATACAATCCCTGAACGATCTTCAAAAATATTTAGTATCTGGTCACTGCTTAAGCTGGTTGGATCTTTGGGATCGTTATTGTACTTAGAAAACTTCTTTTCATTTTGATTGTAAAAAATCAAACCATTTCCCGAACCAATCCATAAGTTTCTTTCACTATCTTTATAGATATAGTTTATTGAATTTTGGGAAAGTTTGGTTTTGCTTTCTGATTTGAATACGGAGTTATTTATCTTCTTCGTCTTGGAATCAATTGTAATTATTCCCTTAAGCGCGGTTCCTACCCATATAACACCATTTTGATCCTGATTTATTGAAGTTATGGAGGTGCTGTTGTTCTCAAGTGTTATCCTCGAGATTTTTTTTGTTTTTAAATCAAAAAAATTCAAACCAGCATCTTTGGTTCCTATCCACAAATTATCACTTGAATCCTGGAAAATTGTTGAAATACGATTTGAACTTAAAGTTGTGCTGTCATTATTCTTTGATTTATAGGTATTAAGCAGTTCGAGATTTAAAGAATATTCCTTTAACCCGGCTCCTTCGGTTGCTACCCAGACACTTTTAGTATCATTTGTAAGTATAAAACTTATCGATTTTGCTGCTTCTTCATCAATCTTAAGTGCTTTAAATTTACTTTTTTGCGTGTAATAAATACTTACGCCATTGCTGGTAGTTCCAATCCAAATATTTCGATTTGCGTCTTGAGCGATTGAGGTGATATTATATGAATTATATTTATCACTTGTATTCATTAGATCATTATAAATTTTAAATGAATACCCGTCATAGCGGTTAAGACCGTTTTGAGTACCAATCCACAAAAAACCGGTTTTGTCTTGCAAGATGGTTGTGATTGTATTTTGGCTTAAGCCATTTTTTGTAGTCAGATGCTCAAATTTTAAGTTTAAACTGTTAGCAAAATTGAGGGAAAAACTTAGCAAAAGAGGGAAGAGAAGTTTTTTCATGATTATACTATTTTTTTGGTTGTTGTTGCGGTAGCTTTTAACTTCTTCGACCATTAAAACTGTAAACTTAAGATGTGTTGTGTATTGTAGGATTTTCTTACATTTAGCTTAAATACTTAATATTAATACTTACCAACAGTTTTGTGTATGTGCTAATTTTGAACCGTCCAATAATATGAATTGTAGCAATGATTAAATCACAATTTCCATTTGTTTATTTTAATTTGCGTAATAAAGAAAGCTGGGTGCTTTACATTGCAATGTTTTTAATGGGCGCCTGTGGTTTGGCCTATGAATACACCCTTAGCAAAATTGCTTCTGATATTTTAGGCAACTCGGTACGGCAGTGGGCTGTAATTATTGGTGTAATGATGTTTTTTATGGGAATTGGAGCAGACTTACAAAAGTATTTTTCTGATAAATTTATAGTTGATTATTTTATATTCTTTGAAATCCTGATTGGCTTGGCCGGTGCTTTCGGGCCAATACTCTACATTTATGTTTATGGCCACTTTCCAATGCAGTTTGTATTGGTTCAGTATTTTTTTATTGTGTTGATTGGACTGATAATTGGTTTTGAAATTCCTCTTATAACCCGTATAAATGAGCAATTTATCCAGCAGTTAAAACTGAACTTGGCTGCGGTATTAAAAATGGATTATATTGGATCACTTGCAGGTGCGTTGGGATGGGTATTTTTACTGCCTTTATTTTTTGAACAGGTTCAATCAGCCTTTGTTTTGGGAATTTTAAACCTGCTTGTTGCCGGGTTTACGCTTTACTTTTTCAGAAAAATGGTTGTAAAAAAACTATTACTTTCACTTTTTGCGATAATTTCCTTTCTGGCTATAATATTCGGATATTCAAAAGCAACAGATTGGCGTGTATTTTCAGAGCAATATTTATATCGTGATCAGATTGTACTTTCAAAAACAACGCGTTATCAGCATATAGTTTTAACAGAATCACGTTCCGGAGATATATCTTGTTATATAAACGGACATCTACAGTTTAAAAGTGTTGATGAATTTATTTATCATGAAAACCTTGTTCACGCTGCATTTGAGATAGCTCCAATCAGGAAGAATATTCTTGTGCTTGGAGGTGGTGACGGGCTGGCCTTACGTGAAATATTAAAATACCCGGATGTTGAAAGTGTTGTATTGTGTGATATTGATCCGGAAATGACAAGGCTTGCAAAAGAAGATTACTATTTTAATACAATAAATAACAACAGCCTGGCATCTGCAAACGTGACGATTCTAAAAAACAATGTTTTATCGGCAGCAGATAGTATTGATGTGATTACTGTTAGCCAGAATAGTTTTCACGGAAGAAAATATGATAAAACTGCACGGGTCGAAATCATAAATTTAGATGCAGTTGCATTTATTGAACAAATATCGGGGATTTATGATATTATTATTATGGATTTTCCAGATCCCAATTCACCCGATTTAGCAAAATTGTATTCAGAACAGTTTTATCAGACTTTAAAGAAAAAATTGGCAGCCAATGGAATAATTGTTCAGCAATCAACGTCTCCATATCATGCAAAGGAAGTATTTTTAAGTATTGGAAGGACATTAACAGCATCCGGGTTTAGTGTTATCCCATATAAAGACAATGTTCCTTCATTTGGAGAATGGGGTTGGTGGATTGGTGGTAGGGATGAATACTATTCTACTGCAACTTTGACAAAAAGAATTAGTAGTATTGAAATGTTGGATGTTGATACACAATATTTAACACCGGAAGTATTAAAAGGGGCATTGGTTTTTGGCAAGGATCAATTAAATTCTGATGAAAAAGATATAAATACGCTGGCAAATAATTTGGCATATTGGTATTATCTGGAATCATGGCAAGAGTGATGCTGATAGCGTGGTAGCAATTACCGATTTAGCATCATTATTAATTATAAAACATGGGAGGTATTTCAATGAATGAAAATATTTTTAAATATTTAGCGATCTTCTTTTTTGTGATAGTAATATGGTCGTTTTGCAGTGATTCGAACGAACGACAAGACGAGTATTATGATGTCAATGTTCAAACAATGGTACCAGCTGCAGAGGGATTGGATTTAAAAGCTGTAGGTGGGTTACTAAAAAAAGCAGAAACAGCTGAGGATTTGGAACAGCTGCTAAATTCTCCTGCACAAGGTGTTAACAATCTTGATTTAAATGCTGATGGCAAAGTGGACTATATAAATGTGACGGAGTATGGAACTGAAAAAATTAAGGGTTTCTCTCTCTCTACAGAACCAGCGGCAGGCGAAGTTCAGGAACTGGCAACAATCGAAGTTGAAAAAACTTCAGACAGTCAGGCCCAAATGCAAATTCAGGGTAACGAACAAATATATGGCCGAAACCACTATCATCATTCATCTTTTGGTCTTACTGATATGCTTATAATGGGTTATCTTTTCCGGCCACACGGCTTTTGGGGATCACCTTATGGATATGGCCGATATCCGGGCTATTATTCTTCTTATAACACAATGTCCCGTTCAGATTATTCAAACAGGACAAGAACAAATACTTCAGGAAGCAGTTTCCGAAGCAGCAATTCTTCAAATCTAAGTTCAACTGCCAAATCACCCAATGCCGGTAAATCCGCTAAAAGTGTAAAAGCACCTCTGAGAAACCCGACATCTTCTCAAAAAAGTTTTCAGGCAAAAAACAAAACAAGCAGCCGCTCTCGTAGTGGAGGATTTGGAAGATCATCATCATCTTCACGGCGCAGTTCATCTAGCCGTAGCGGCGGGTTTAGATCGGGCAAATAATAACACATTGACTATTGAAGGATTTGAAAGTTTTATCCGGCATAAAGAATCCAGGAGTAAAAAATGAGTACATATATTGAAGAATTATTAAGTATAGAACCGGTTTTTTGGTTATTGAAATTTGAAGGAGCCGCATATCTCATAACAGTTTTTATTGTTTTGTATGCAGCTAAGTTGGTCTATGATTTGTTTACACCTTTTAGCCTGAATGAACAATTGACGAATGAAGATAATAAGGCTATTGCGGTTTCATTTTCCGGCTATGTTCTTGGTGTGATGATAATCCTGCTAAGCATATTCCACTCAGGAACTGCCATAGAAGGGGGCATTAATTCACAGGTTGATTTATTAAAGGATCTGTTGGCAACAATTATCTGGGGGATTATAGGTATATTATTACTTAATATTTCCCGCGTAATAAATGATAAACTTCTTCTAAGCAAGTTTGATAATATGAAGGAGCTTGTGAAAGATAAAAATGTTGGTACTGGTGCAGCATTGTTTGGCAGCTATGTTGGTTCAGGGTTAATAATTCGCGCTGCTATCTACGGAGAGTCAACAGGTTGGACAGAAGATATTCTTACTACATTAATTTATTTTATTATGGGGCAGATTGGGTTTATCATTTTTGGCTGGGTTTATCAATTAATCAGCAGGTATGATGTCCATGAAGAGATTGAAAAAGATAATATTTCTGCCGGTGTTGCATTTGGCTTAAGCCTTGTAGCAATTTCAATTCTACTGTCAGGTTATATAATTTCTTACAGCTCATTACCGGGATTTGCAGTTTGGTTTGTGATGGGGCTTTTTGTTCTTATGGTTAGCCGCTATATCGTTGATAAAATGATGCTGCCTGGATCACTTTTAGATGAGGAAATCAGCAAAGACCATAACTGGGGTGCAGCTCTTGTAGAAGGCACAGTTGCGGTTGGAATAGCTCTTTTGATGGTCCCTGCATTTTTAGGGTAAGAGACTTACCACAAAGGACACAGAGAAGCCACAAAGTCCACAAAGAATACTTAATAACAATTATTTTGTATTGAATTCAGGTTTCATTGTGTTAATAAATGAGATAGAAATATGGTTGAAAACGAGATAGCAAAGAAAACGATTGGAATGGCAATAGAAGTTCACAAAGTGCTTGGTCCTGGATTGTTAGAATCTGCTTATAAGGAAAGTTTATTTTATAAATTAGATAAAGCCGGGTTAAAAGTTGAGAAGGAAAAACCCATGCCACTTGCTTTTGAAGAAGTGAATCTTGATGTTGGATACAGGTTAGATTTATTAGTAGAAAATAAATTAGTAATTGAATTAAAAGCTGTTGAAAAATTAAATAATGTACATTTAGCACAAGTTTTGACTTACTTAAAATTAGGACATTTCAAATTAGGTCTGCTAATAAATTTTAACGTCGCGCTTTTAAAAGATGGAATTAAAAGGGTTATCAATTAAAGAATGTACTTTGTGCACTTTGTGGAATCTTTGTGTACATGGTGGTAAAAGGAATAATTATGTCAAAAAAATATACTATCTCGGATGAACAAAAAAAAGAATTTGCCGGGATTTATCTTTTGGAATATATGATCAATACGCCATATTCGCCGCCTATATTTTTACAGGGAAATGATCAGGATCTGGAAACAGTTCTGGAATGGCTAATGGCCAATGGTTTGATTGAAATAAAAAGTGATGAGAATTATATCCCGACCCAAAAGGGACGCGATCATCTTAAGAAATTTATGGCCAGGTATAGTGAATATCTAACCATGTTTGATATCTTTTGTGCGGTCGATCTTGAAAAAGGTGAATTTGCATTCGAAAGCTGGGAAGATTATGAAACGGATGAGGAATTTCACAAGTTTCTCGAAGATGAACGCTGGGATGACTTAAGAGTTGCCGTTGCTGAGTATAAAGGTATGAATGCGGTTGAAATTGTATTTATGAATTTTATCAATGAACACCGTTTTGGACGTGATGCCTCCGGTTGGCAATTTGATTTACTCCTCGGATCGGTTTGGGATGAAATCCTTGTTATTTGTGAAGAATCAATCCAATGGCAGGAGCTTGGTTTTGAAGATGAGCAGGGCACAGTTCCTGCTGAATCAGTAGTTGAGGATATTATCACACAGGGCACAGAAATAATGCTGGATCTGTTGGGTGAACGTTCTGTTGAAGAGATTAATGGTAAAAGTACTGTAGTGGACGCCGTTTATTATGTGGACGAAGTAGAGCCACCTGAGTTTGATTCGGACCATTATAAAAACTATCTGGATCCAAAGTATAAAAGTAAAAACTGGAAAAACTAAAATTCAGAGCGTTATCGTTAACCTGAACTTGATTCAGCTTCATCAAATTAGGGATTCCGAAACAAGTTCGGAATGACGATTTATTTTATCCAAATAATTATATTTTTAATATGACTATATTTATAAAAATTTTTAAAAAAATATTTGCCAACACAACCAATCAAAACGTGACTCGTGTTATTGGTTTTGCATTAATCCTAAACCTTGTTTTTGGTGTATTATACTATTTTGCTGAACGGGATGTCCAGCCGGAATTAACGTTTTTAGATTCCTTATGGTGGGCCATGGTAACAATGACCACAGTTGGATATGGAGATCATTTTGCGCAAACTTTTACCGGGCGTTTTTTGATTTCATACCCATGTATGCTATTAGGAATTGGCATAATAGGATATCTTGTTGGTGTTGTTGCAGAGAATATGCTGGAACGCGGATCACGAAAGAGAAAAGGATTATTGGAGATAAAAATGACCAATCATATAATTGTATGTAATTATCCGGGCGATCAAAAAATCCTTCGCTTAAAAAACGAGTTAAAACGGAGCCGGCGCTATAATGAAAGCGAATTTGTACTGATTACTGATAAAATAAACGAATTGCCAGAGGCTCTAATCGAACAAAAAATAAATTTTGTTAAGGGTGATCCTGTCCGGGAAGATATCTTAATAAAGGCCAATATTTTAGAATGTGCAGGAGTTTTTATTTTGGCCGAAGACACAGAAGACCCTGGTTCTGATACAAAAACTTTTGCCATCGGAACGCAAATAGAAATGATGGAACGAGAAGAAAAAAGGCCGATAAAAGTTGTTGTGGAAATGGTCAGCCAGAATAATCTAAAAATGATGAAACGTTCTAAAGTGGATGCTATTGTCAGCGCCGATGGAATTATGGATGTTTTAATTGCCCAGGAATTTATGTATCCGGGCTTGCATGATGTGTTTCATGAGATTTTAAGCAATGCATCCGGCAGCCAGTTTTATATTTTAGATACAGATTTAAGCGGTAGAATATTTGGGGATTTACAACGCAAAGCGATTGATTTTAATAAGCCTGTTCAGGTTGTGGGCTTAAACAGAAACGGTCAATCGATTATGAATCCTGAAAAAACATTTTCCATAGAAGAAAGAGATAAATTGATTGTTTTAGCAAATTCACGGACAGATTTTGAGCATTTTGAAACAGAAGCTCTCTCTTCCTGATTGCTGAAACCTGACAGCAAAATATAACGTAATGAGAAAATCAAATTTTGAGTTTTGTTAAAATATAATGAAGAATAAAAAAAAGGAGAAACAAAGATGAGTAATGTAAAAATCGCTTCAAGAAGAGAAGCCGATCTTGTACCTTTTCTTGAATTAAATGACTATGAGGTCGAGTCAATTGGTGACAATATTATCCGAGTTCAAAAAGAAGAAGAATTACCTGTTTATATAAGCATAAATAATGCTAATATGTATTTTGAGGTTGATCTTGGGAATGTAAGCTCTTTTGCCAGCCAGGATATGTATTTCCAGCTTTTAGATATGAACACAGAAGTTTTACCGGTTAGCTTTGGAATCAATAACAGCAATCCGGAAGATCCGAGATTGGTTTTAGTGGAAAGCCGCGAAACAGGCGATTTGAATGATCAGGAACTTTTAGCTGTTTTTGATGCTTTGGAACTGGCCGTTGATAAAGCCGAAGGTTTGCTTTCCGGTTTTATGAAGTAATAGAACCCGTCATCCTGAATTCAATTCAGGATCCAGTCCTTGAAAAGGATGCCGAAATAAATTCGGCATGACGTTTCATTAAATAAAGAATATTAAAAGCAGGAGTAAAAAATGAGTATTTTCAAAAGAATGTTTAAAATCGGCGAAGCAAAAGCCAATCAAATTGTTGATGGAATGGAAAAACCGGAATTGATGCTTGAACAAGCCATCAAAGACAAAGCCAAGCAAATTGGTGAAGCGAAGAAATCTGTCATGTCTGTGATTGCAACAGAGCGCCAGACAAAAGCTTTATTGTTGAAGGAACAAAATGAAAAAGCGAACTGGGAAGGCAAAGCTCAGCAAGCCCTAAAAGCAGGCAATGAAGAATTGGCCATAAAAGCATTAAACCGCTCCCAGGAACACGAATCTAAAACAACTAATTTAGAAGCGACCTGGAAAACACAAAAGGCCAGCGTTGACCAATTGAAAGTTGAAATTGTAAAAATGGAAGATGAACTGGCAGAGTTTAAACGCAATAAAGATTTTATTATTGCCCAATCGAAAACAGCAGAAGTTAAAAAACAGATTTACCAGGCCAAGGCTAAAATGTCTAATGATAAGAGCGCAGATGATTTAATGGCGCGTATGACCGCAAAGGCCGAACGTGCAGGCTTTGAAGCTGATGCTGCTGAAGAAATGGCAGAATCGGTAACGGGTGATTCTTTGGAAAAAGAATTTTCAGCTTTGGGTACATCCAGCACTTCATCGGAAGTTACCGCTAAGCTTGAAGCAATGAAAAAACAATTAGGAACTGGGAAATAATTAAGAAGAAAGAAAAAAGATTAAAGATAAAAGAAAGAACGAGGTTAATGATTTAGTTTATCAACTTCTAAAGTACAGTGTTTTTAGTTTTTCTTTTTTGCGTCTTTAATCTTGCTTCTTTAATCTTTTCTTGAAAGAAAATAAATGAATTCACCTTTAGGCCGGCACATGCTGCTGGAGCTATATCAATGTCCGGATAATATTCTGGATTCAATTCCTGCAATTGAAAAAAATCTTTTAGACATTGTTGATAAAATAAATGCCACATTTGTAAGTAAATCATTTCATCATTTTTCACCACACGGTGTTAGCGGTGTTGTTGTGATTGCAGAAAGCCATATCACCATTCACAGCTGGCCGGAACATAATTATGCCGCTATTGATGTTTTTACATGCGATGAGTCGATTGACTATAAACTTGTGGAAGATTTGATGGTTGAGAAATTCAAATCAAAGAAGCACCAGGCTCAAACAATAAAAAGAGGTGAAGTTTAATGGAAACTAATCAAAACCCGCAAAAGAAAAATTCGAACAAAGATCTCGCCCGGGGAATGGGAATCGGAATAGCAATTGGTGCCGGGATTGGTGTCGCATTGGGAAATCTTGCACTTGGTATTGGAGTTGGTGTAGCCATAGGCGCAGCAATAGGATTATCGAGATCACAAAAGAATAAAGATAAATCTGAATAATTGTTCTTATTCCCATTAAGTGGAAAAATATATGAGTAAATCTGGGATTGAGTTAAATAAAATTGTAGAAGAAATCAATTCCGAAATACCAATCCTTAGACAGCGCATAGAAAATACCCTGAATGCAGATTCTGAAATAGCCAGTCAAGGCCTACTCGAAGTACTAAAATTTTTATTTCTTATTTCACACACAAATCAAAAACTTACACCTTCTCAAAAAGTAGATTTAGTTTGGCACGAACTCATTCTTTGCACAAAAATGTATGATCAAATTTGCAAAACGCATTTCGATCGATTTATTCATCATCACCCCGGTGGCAAAGATGAAGAAAACCGACAGCAATTCAAAAACACCCTAAAGGCATACAACGAATATTTTGGGGAGCCGCCATATTTTTTCTGGGGAACTGATAACAATTTCGAAAACTGTGGCTCTTGTGAAGCAGTTTGACAATACTTCAAAAATCGTTAATCATCAGTCGACACTCGTAAATCAAAAGTTTTATAAGTATTAATCTGACATGATTGTTGAGTGGTGAATGCAGAATGTTGATTTTAGAAGTTAAAACAGATTTAACTATTTTAATGAAATTTCTTAAAAACATTTGGAGGAAATATGATATTATCCGGAACAATGACAATTGATCCAAGCCAATTAACAAACATTGAAGCCAAAAAACCGACAAAAGTTTTTGGAAAACTTTTATATAAACTCACTCTCGGAACTTTGTCAGAAAAAGAAGAAGTGGAATCTTTTACGGCCATTTCTATTTTGCAGGAAATAAACAGGGTTTTTGTTTCAATGGGGATCAATAATATTGTACGGATTTCCAAGGACGGGATTGATTTTTACCTCGATACCGAAGGTAAAAAAGATGACCTAAAAGAGGCCATGGATAATTTTTCCCTCGATATGAATAATATTGAATCGGAGCTTTTTAATCAACTTATCCTGGTTTTGGAGCACGAAGAAGAAGAGATAAAATACCTGATCGAAATTAAAATAAACCGCACGCACGCAGTGGCCGATTTCCCAATTGAGATCGCAATTGACGGACTGATGGCAAAATTTAATTCAAAGAATGAAGATCCGAAAAGTGCTTTAAATGAAGTCTTTAAAAACCAGCAGAGCTATGATTCATTTGTTGAAGGACAAAAAGCAAGCTTTAACCGCTTCATTGACAAGTTGGATATGGAAACCCGCAAGTTTATCAAGGTTGATCAAATAAATGTGACTTCCAAACCAAGTATAATCCGCCCTAATCAAAAAATTAAAAATGTAAAAGAAATTCAGCATAACCATGATGGCAGACCCGTTCATTATGGCTATTATGGTTATGACGATTATTATCTTTATTCCTGGTATTGGGCGGAATCGATGCATATGCATAATATCCATTGTCATGATGTAATGATTGTCGATGCGGCAGGAGATGCTGTTCTTGATGTTGGTGAAGAAGGTTTTATGGCCGGGGAAGAAGCCGCACTAAATCCCGATGAGGATTTTTCAGTACCTGAAGGGGAAGATGTTGAGGTTATTGGTGGCAATGAATTTATTGATGAATCGGAAGTTGATACAAGCAGTTCATCTGATGGAGATTCCTGGTTTGGTGATTCATCAGGTGGTGATTTTGATAGTGGCAGTGATGCGTCTTGTTCTTCTTGCAGTTCTTGTGGCGGAGACTGAGAAGGTGTTAAATTTTTAAATAAAAATTAGCAATTCTCATTTTTAATTGTTTTTAGTAATTTTTCAATCTGTGTGTCTTTCCATCTTTTGGCAAGTTTAAAAAGGCTATATATTGTCCAAATAGCACTGAAAATAAAAATTATCGTAAAAGAAGCATTCCAAAAATCTCCTGTTTGTCCGAATTTATCAGCAAAGTTTGCTGTTAACAAAGTTCCCAAAACACTCACACAGAGTGCAAAAGGAGTTAACCACGCTTTTCGAAGACCAATAATAGGTATAAATTCATTAAGATTATTCTTTAATTTATCTTCAGTTGTTGTAATGATAATTTGACCTAAGTTTGAAATGTGTTCTATGTCCCCTTTAGAGATAGTTGGTTTAAAATCAGCCATTTTTTTCCCCTTGTCTTATCAAATAGAATGAAAGGTTAATATTAGATGGGGTATTAGATTGATTATAGGACTTATCAAATTTTAGAAAAACTTTTGAGTAATCACTCTTCCATAAAGGAACTGGTTCTATTGTATATCCTTTTTCATTTATTTTAATATTTACTAGCCGAAATATTATTATTTCTGGTGTATCATCTTCGAATGAAACTTCCCATCGTTTCTTGGGATCATTTTGATCTGAAATATGCTCGATAACCATTGTAAGTTCTTCACCATCAACATTTAGTTCTAGCTTTATAGGCTCTTCAGTCAACGGAGAGAATGAAACTGAGTCGATTAGTTCCGCATCTCCAATACTTATTTTTGTTATTGAATTAGGCATTCATCCTCCAATAGGTATATTCTAAATATGCAGTAAATATAAAGCATCATCTAATTACGTTATGAATATATTGTAATAATTAAGGATAAACAAAAAGAAATTAGCATTGAGCATTAATACAAACAGGTTTTTTTATATACAATTTGGCCAGTGAAGAACTTGAAATATAACTAAACCTTCCCATCAACCTTCAAAACTTCCCTTACATTTTGATCTCCGGTACGGGTTTCCCATTTTTTAACAGGCGTGCGCCAATCGGGGCCATAATGGCATTCTAAATAACCCTCATAATCTTTAGGCACAGAATATTCTTTACCATCAAAAGGAATCGTTCCCAGGTTGTCATAAAAAGTTTTAGGCACCGATTTTAAAACAGGGTTTCGCACATCGATGGTCCAGTAATATTCGTCATCGATTTCGCGTTTTAAAAAAATATCAAGTTGCATGCTCCCCTTAAAAAGCAGCCATTTGTAATTATGGATTTTAATAATCCTGATTTGCCCTTTTTTAAAAGGCCCGGCATCTTGTTTATAGTGGCGCACACTTACACGGAGACGGCTAAAAAGGTTAAGCTTCCATAATTTTGAGAGAAGGCGTTTTTCATTCTTATCGGTGACAGTTACATCCATATCCGTATCCCAAGGCAGCAAACGATTCTCGCGGACAACACCTAAAAGTGTGCCGGCTTCAAGCAGATAAGGAATATTATTTTTTTCTAAAAAATTGGAGACTTTTTTAAGCATCTTTAACGCGATGACTAAATCTTTGCCTTCAAGTTTTGTAACACCAGCCATATATGTTTTACCTTTCCTACCATTTATTTAGAAAATGGTTTTAAATTCTCAGCGCTCTCTGTGTCTCAGTGGTACTAAATTTTCAACTTTACTTCTTCATCAGTTTGTCAATTTCAGCTTTTACCCGTTCACCGGAGCGGCCATCCAATCCTGTGAAAAAGTAGTTTTTATATTCTTCTAGTTTTTGCTTCATTTCTGTCGTTGGATTTAGCGCGCTTTCCACAGCCGGCAGTAAATCTTCCGGTTTATGCATTTGTGGAAAAGCACCTTTCAGCCATTCCGCCGGATCAATTGAAAGTACGGGCATTCCATCACTGTGATTTAGCTTTTCATGAGGAAGCACATAAATAATGCCGTGCTTGCCCAGGGCCAAAAATTCATTTATCACGCTGGAGGTGTCGCTGATAATTGTATCCGCGAGATTGAGATACGGGTAGATGTCAAAATCCTCTTCTGCGATAAGGCAGACATCATTATTGTTTTTTGCCAGCTTTTGATAAAATTTATGCTGCGAATGTGGAGCATATTTTCCACCCCAACTATAAGGATGTAATTTTATCAGCAGATTATATTTGGGCAGAAGATCTGTTATCCGACCCTGAACATATTTTATACAACTTGGCTTATAAGATGGCGCAAAAAGAACCGTTTTCTTTTCAGGGTTTAAACCAGTTTGCTGATATAATTTTGCATTATCATAAAAACCATCCCAGAAAAATGGATCCAGCTTTGGGATTCCCTGAATATAAAAATCTGCGCAGTTTTCAAGATTGATACTTTTTATATAATCATACCAATATTTGCCTTCCAGAAAAACATGGTAATGGTAGTTTTTTTGACGGGCAATGTTGCGGATACGTAAAGTTTTAATGCCAACGCCATGATCCATATGGGCGCGGATTGTATCGCCATAACGTTCGGGTTTTTTTAATGCATCACCGCAAACAACCAAATCAAATCCTGAAACATCATCCGTAAATTTTAGATTATGTTCCTTAAGTCGCTCTTCAATTTCGTTTTTTTGTTCAATCAGAAAAAGGCCAAGAAATCGTTTTTGGTCTTTTCCGATATTAAAGTAAATATCATAGTCCGGGTCTTTTTTTAATTCTTTATAGATTGGATAAAGGGAATTAAAATAATATTCCTTTTTCAGATCAAATAATACCTTAATCATTTATAGGCTTTCGTTCGGGTGATTAATTACAATCTTCTTATGGGCGAGAATTTAAAGGGTGGGGGATTAAGAATAAAATAAAAAGATTGTTGCAGGTCGCAAGTTGCAAGGCCTGTTTTTTCAACTCGCAACTTGTAACCCGTAACATTTTCAACCGTGTTGATTTATTTCTAATGCTTCAATTAGTTCACTTCTGAACCATTTCAATCAATGCATCAAGCGCACGGTCATCTTCACTTTGTCCAAGCCAGAAAATGGCCTTTTTTCTTACTGCTTTATTGGGGTGAGTTTTAGCAATTTTGATTAGTTTTGTAACACCTCTGCCATCATCCAATTGCGAAAGGGCAAAAACTGCTTTTTCCTGGATTTCGGTTTCCTCATCAGAATAAACAATATCATTTAGTGCTGCTTCAGCTTTTTTACTTGCCAATTGTCCTACCCAAAAAATGGCTTTTTCACGGACATCGCCGTTTCTAAGATTTTTGGCAAGGTCTATCAAAGCATCAACAGCCGTGTCAGATTCGATGTTGTGTAAAGAAAAAACAGCCTTTTCTGCAACATCTTCGCTGCGGTCATTCTTTGCAATATTTATTAATAACGGGATAGCTTTTTTATCATCCAGGTGACCAATCCAGAAAACAGCATCTTCGCGTAATTCGCTGTCTTTTTCGTTTTCGATTATTTCTTTTAAAAAATCAAAACTTTGCGGAGCATTTTTGTGCATTCCGGCTGCAGAAACCAGAGACTCTTTTGCTTCCGGATCTTTTATTTGATCATATTTTCGAATAATCAGCTTTATACTTTCTTGCTCTTCGGCAATACCAAGCCAATATATCGGCAATTTTTCAAACTGGAATGGTAAGTCTATTGTACTTATTTGTGTATCAATAATTTTACCTTTACGGATTCTAAACAAGAGGGCCAGTTCTTTTTTTACTTTAGCCTTACTTGTATTATGATCTAAATAATTCAAAGATTCAAAATAATCTTTTGGCGCATTTGGATATAACAACTCTCCAAGTTTTGTTTCATCTTTATAGTGCCGGTTAAAACTTCCAATATAGCTATTCTGATTCATTAGCCGTTCAAAAGTATAAACAATCCAATATTTATTTTCATTTGTCTGATTTGCTTTTTCACTTGCCCATTGCCAACGGTTTTCGAGATTCTTTTCTGCACCGGAATAAGGAATGATTTCCTGTGCAGAAACATTTGTACAAAGTAAAACGGCTGTAATAATTATTAATAATGTTTTCATAATACTCACTCCTTTAGGTAACGTCATTCCGAGTTTATTTCGGGATCCTATACTGGAACCTGAACCAAGTTCAGGTTGACGGATTTATTTGTTAAACCTATTTTTTTGGGGCCATCAATATATCTTCAAGCGCATCGATTGCCCGGTCATCATCGCTCTGGCCAAGCCAGAAAATGGCTTTTTTGCGAATCCGGCTGGAAGGATGATCTTTGGCAATTTTTATCAAATCATCCAAACCTTTATTCTTTTCTAACTGGTGCAGGGCAAATACTGCCTTCTCCTGAACGTGCCCGTCTTTGTCATTATATGCAGCGTCTCTTATGGCGCCTATATGTTTTTTTGATGTTGCATTTTGCGAAAGCCAAAAGAGTGCATTTGCTCTAAGTTCTTTGTTCTTAAGTTCTTTGGACAAAATTACCAATTCATCAAGAGCTGTTGATGTCTCAATTTGTGAAATGGCAAATATCGCTTTTTTCTGTACTGCAAAAGCTTTGTCTTCGCGGGCAAAATTGGAGAGCTTTTTTAAACTTTCTAAATCTTCAGAGTTTTGGCCTATCCAAAAAATTGCATCCGCTCTCAAATCATCATTTGAATGTTTTTCAGCAATTTTATACAGATATGGAATTCCAAACTGATTGTCCATATTACTTAATGAAAAGAGTGCTTTTTTCTGAACATCACGGTCTTTATCGTTTAAGGCGCTATTTACCAGAAAATCTGCAATCTCTTCGGTAGGCTCATTATTGCTCAACCAAAAAATAGCTTCGCGCCTTACATCTTTGTCGGCATCATCTTCAGCTATTTCCATAAGCTTCTTAGCAGAAGCGCTTGTTTCAAAGCTGCCGATTATATAAACCATCTTTTTGCGAAGACCCGGTTTTTTATTGGAATTAAAAATTCTGATTATTGATTCGAATGCTTTTGTATCGCCACGAGACGAAAGGGCCCTGATTGCTGCGAGGGAAAGCTCGTCATCTAATTCATTCTCCAGGTTTTTAACCCTTGTAGTGTAATCACTATTGCCAATTTCTTGAGCAATTTTTGCCATATTTTGTAAAGCATCATCACGCCATTTGCTGTCTTCAAAGTCCTTAATAAAATCTTCATAGCATTCAAAGGAATTCTCTTTTTTGCGGCCTTTTTTCTCGTGAGCATAGCAAATCCAGAAAGTTGCATCATCCTCCCAGGAACTATCAGAATATTTATCTAAAAGCTTTTCAAAAGTTTCGATGGCGCTGTTCCAATCTTTATCTAATATGAGTTTATAGCCATCCTGATATAATTTGTTAGCTTCATCATCAAGGGCATCTAAAGCGTAATTTGATTGGGCAAATAAAAACAAAACTATTAAGCTATATATAATTTTTTTCATTTGTTTTCTCCTAAATTTCCTTTGTATTGTTTGTATTTTGTGGCTGCTCTTTGCGCGCTTCAATTAGCAGGTTTTCCATGTTTATTTTAAAAAGTAAAGATTGTTTATTAGCTCCATCCCGGATCATTTCAATTGCCGGTAAATCAAACTCATCTTCAAGATTTGCAATCTGCATCAGAATTAGTTCCAGATCATTTATAAGGCTGATTACACGCCTGTTTTTAGATTTGGCCAGTTTCTTTTTCAAATCGGCCGTTTGTAAAAGCAATGTGCTTGATTTTTCTTTCTGAAAACTAAAATCTATTTTTTCGTTGCTGTTCCGTAAATCACTGAAATTAGCAATGCCCAACAGTAAAACTTTTGATTCTTCCAGCATGTTTGCTGTTTCCTCATTTAAAGCAGCTTGTTTGATGTCAGCATTTGAAATATGGCTTGTGATAGCTTCACTTGCAGGTTTGTTAAAAAGCATGTATCCGATAAAAATTCCACCAATAATAAATGCGGCAGCCTGCAAAAGAACAGGCCAGTAGTTGCGTTTGGTCTGGGAGGAACCTAGCTTGCTCTCAACACGGTCATAAAAAGAATCCCAATATTCAGCCCCGGGATCAGGTGTTTTATTTTCTTTAAGGATATCAAGGGTCTTTTTCATTTTTTCAAACTCTTTCTTACAGCCGGCATCTTTTTTTAGCTGGTTCTCAAATTTCTCTCTGTCACCAGCATTCATGTTGTCATAGCTGCCGTCGCTCAAGGCTTCAAGGAATTTTTGGCATTTATCCATTACTTTCCTCCATCCAAAATCCAACCAAAGAAAGGCGTATGGTTCGGCTCCGCTCACCATGAAGTAGATAATTTTCTGTTTTGCTGCATTTTGTCGCCTCACTCTGAGCAAAGACGAAGGATGTTTTGTTTCTTAATTCACCCATTGCTTTCCTCCAATCCAAGCTCCGGTTTGTAAAAGGCCAGGGCGGTTTGTAGTTTTTTTACTCCCCGAAAAAGCAGACTTTTTACCGTTCCTTCGCTTGTATTTATTAACTCCGCAATTTCTTTTAAACTGTGGCCCTGTAAATGTTTTAGCACGAAAGCACTTTTTTCTTTTGGAGATAATTTTTCCATTGCTTCATTTATATGTTTATTTATTATAACGGCTTCAGTTTTTTGCTCGGGATTGGCCTTATCTGAAATGATGGTTTCTTCATAAGTATCTTCATCTTCATTTTGAGAAAATCGAAACATAATTTGATCAACCTTTTTTCTTTTCTTATCGATAAAACTGTTTACAGCAATTTTGTACAACCACTTTTTCACAGCAGACTCCTGCCTGTAGGATTCAATACTTTTGAAAAACTTAATAAATACAATCTGTGATAAATCATCCGCATCAACATGGTTTCCGGTAAGGCGATATGCCATCCAGTAAACATCCTGTTTGTAATTATCTACAAACGTTCTAAAGGCGTTTCTATCTCCGGATTGTATCTTACTGATCAGTATTTGTTCTTCGTTCATAAGACCTGTGTTTGCTCCCTTGCCCTACATGACGGGGGAATGATAAAAGGGTTTACAAATATTTTAGGCAATCTTTTAATAAAGTAGTAAATTTCTATTAACTGAAACGAGAATTCTTAGGTGGTTATGAAATATTCAATTTTATTCTTTTTATTTTTATCTACAATATTTGCTTCGCCAATAGTCGAATCCGCCTACTCGGGTGACCAGGATGAAAGCTGGAAATTATACGACGACACTGAAATGGCTGTTGTAAATATTACAACATCGCAAGATGCTGTTGATTATATGTTTGACAATCCCTCGAGCGATTCACTGCATTATGCTTCTCTCCATTTTAAAAATGCTTTAATTGATGAAACAATTGATTCCGTTGGTATTCGCATCCGTGGAAACACATCACGTAATTCACAAAAAAAATCATTTAAGCTGGATTTTGAACACTTTAAATCCGGACGTGAATTTTATAATGTGGATAAAATGAATCTCAACGGCGAACATAATGATCCATCAATTATCAGGGCCAAACTGGCATGGGATTTCTTTCAGGAGATTGGCGTAAAATCATCACGAGCTTCACATGCAAAGGTTTATATTAACGGTTCATATTATGGTTTATATATCTCAGTGGAGCACTATGATAAAGAGTTTTTAAAGAAGAATTTTTCCGATGATACTGGCAATTTATGGAAATGTTTATGGCCGGTAGATTTAGTTTATAAAGGAGATGATCCGGACTCATATAAGTTTTACCAGGGCAGCCGGCAGGTTTATGACCTTAAAACAAATGAAGAATTAGATGATTATTCTAAACTGGCAAATTTGATCGATGTTATAAATAATAGCACAGATAGCAATTTTGCCAGGGAGTTGGAACAAGTTTTGGATGTGCCTTCGGTTTTAAAATATATGGCTATGAATGTTTTGCTTGGCAGTTGGGATGATTATTGGTCTAATGTGAATAATATTTATCTTTATCATCAGCCTTCTATCGATAAGTTTTACTGGATTCCCTATGATTATGATAATACGATGGGAATAGATTGGTTCAATATTGATTGGGCAACTGTGGATATTTACAATTGGCCCAAAATTAATGATAGGTCCCGGCCTTTAACAGATCGATTGCTGGTCAATGATCAATACCGAAACCTTTATTCCCATTTTATTTCTTTCTTTTCTGAAAACGTTTACGCTTTGTCTCTTTGGGAAGACAGACTTTCGGGTTTGTATAACCAGATTCTTCAACCGGCAACGGAGGATACTTTCCGAACAAAAGATTATGGATTCACAACGGATGATTTTACGAATTCATTTACTGCGAGCCATTTTTCATCGTTGCATGTAAAACGGGGAATTCGTGAGTTTGTAAATATGCGTAATCAATCTTTGCCTGCTCAGATTTCATATAAAGATGCAAACCCAAATATTTACAATGTTAAGTACAGTAAAGTAGCGGTTTTACCAAGCGACAGCATTAAAATATCTGCATCGATTTTTGCACATCCCGGATTTGAATTGGTTGAACTTCATTACAAATTAAATGGTGCTGACGAATTTATAAAATCAGCATTTAAAGCAAGTCCCGTGCAAAATTCTAAAAAAGTAGAAGACTTCGATCGCTGGCAGGTTATTTTGCCACCACTTGGTGAAAACGGTAGTATTGATTTTGTTATTTTTGCCAAAGATAATAACGGCAATATTCAATTTTATCCCCAATTAGAGACGATCAATGTTTCAACTTTCACATCTGGTAATGAAAATATTTTTATCAATGAAATTCTGGCTGTAAACCAAACAGGATTGCAGGATGAAGCTGGTGAGGCGGATGATTGGCTCGAACTATATAACACATCGCCAAGTGATGTTGATCTCTCCGGTTATTTCCTGACCGATAAAAAAGATAATCTTACAAAATGGGCCTTCCCGGTTGATTCATCAACAATTCCCGGCAACGGTTTTTTAATTGCCTGGTGCGACGAAGACCAGCAGCAAGGCGTATTTCACACAAATTTCAAATTGAGTTCCGCCGGAGAATTTGTTGCCCTTGTTGCCCCGGATGGCGTAACCATCGTGGATTCATTTTCTTTTGGCGCACAGACTGCTGACATCTCTTATGGAAGACACCCGGATGCTTCAGATAACTTGAAATTTTTATCACCTACGCCGGGATTGTCAAATTCGCCGACAGCAATAACCCATGATGATTTTTTGCCACAAGGTTTCAAAATTGTTGCCTACCCGAATCCTTTTAACGGAGAGTTAATTATAAAATATAACCTGCCTCAAAAGCAGGATGTGGTTCTAACTATTTTTGATATGATGGGCAGAAAAGTCTGGTATGAAGTAATTAAAAACAACCAGGCCGGTGAACACAGTTTTAAATGGTATGGAGGTTCGCAAAATGGAAGCAGTGTTAGCTCCGGGCAATACTTTATCCAATTGAAATCTGCAAAATACAATCAATCTCGAAAGATTCTTTTGATCAAGTGAACAGATGAATTAAATTTAAGTTTATTCATAACAAGATGTTATTCCATAGAAATCTTTTTTGTGAAATAATAATTCTGTTTCGCCGTAGAGATTCTTGTAAAATTACAATTCCACATCCTCTAAAAATCCAGCTTTTGTGTTTGTACCTTCCCAAATTAAATATGAATTCGATTGATCCATTTCGTATATTAGAAAATCAAAAATAACGAATAAATCAATGAAACTTGCTGTACAGGGTATACAAAAATCGTTTTCCGGCAAAAGAATTCTAAAAGATATTTCTTTTGAAATTAGCCAAGGGCAAAGCCTTGCTTTTACCGGACATAATGGTTCCGGAAAAACAACCTTAATCCGAATTTTGTGTGCATTATCCCGGCAGGATAAAGGTGAGATTGTATTTAGCAAAAATGATAAAACTATAAAACCGGAATTTTTTAAAGATCATTTTTCATTGGTTGGCCCCTATCTGCAATTGTATGAAGAACTGACTGCTTTTGAAAATCTGAAATTTTTAGCACGGCTAAAATCAATAAAAAATGGTGATGATTCCGCTTTTTCTTTAATCAACCAGGTTGGCTTAAAAGGCAGGGCGCACGATCCTGTAAAAACCTATTCTTCAGGAATGAAGCAGCGTTTGAAATATGCCTTTGCATTGCTTTCATCACCGGATGTTCTGTTTCTTGATGAGCCGACCTCAAATCTTGATAAGGATGGCATTAATAAAGTTTACGAGATTATGAAGAATCAAAAGCAGGAAAAAATTTTAATTTTTGCCACAAATGATGAAAACGATTTGAAACTGGCAGACCAGGTGGTACAAGTAGATGCGTAATAGTTTAACAATTTTTTTAAAAGATTTTCAGCAGGAAATCCGCTCTAAAGCTGCCATTAATTCAATCTTGCTATTTGCGGTTGTAACTTTGACGGCGGTATCTTTTTCAATTGGTAACTTTACAATTTCTATCGATATTTTGGCCGCATTATTGTGGATAATTATTCTGTTTTCGGCGATGTCCGGTTTTTCGCATGTTTTTCTAAAAGAAGAAGAATCGCACACGGCAGATACTTTGAAATTAATTGCCGGCCCAACGGAAATTTTGCTTGGTAAATTTTTGTTTAACATTGTTTTATTAACGGCTGTCTTAATTTTGATTATACCGCTTTATATTGGTGTCTTTAATTTTGAGGTTAAAAGTTTTCCATTATTTTTGGTGACTGTCTTTTTAGGCGCCTTTGGTTTAACGGCCGGCGGGACAATTGTTGCGGCATTGATTGCAAAAGCTTCATCGCGCGGGGCTTTGTTTAGCGTGCTTGCCTTTCCAATTTTATTACCGGTATTGATTTTAGGAATAAGCGCAACACGGATAGCTTTTAAAAAAATGGATGTTGGGATCATGATCCCGGAAATTGAAGCTTTGTTTGCATATTGTGTAATTGTATCAACAGCAGCCATTATGTTATTTGATTTTATTTGGAACGACTGACAATTTACGATTGATAATTGTAATATTGATGCTGGAAAGAACGGGGCTCCAGGGTTTTATTCTTACAATGTTAAAGTCTTTAAATATTAAAATTAGTTGTGAAAAAAATAGAAAAACAGGATCAATAAATTGAACAAAAAATATCTAACATACGCCTGGCAGGGATTTCTGTTTGTTTTACTTAGCCTGGTAATTGTGGCCGCATATTTATATGCACCATTGGCGAAGGGGTTAGGCGAATTTACACGTGTAATGTATTTCCATGTGCCGGCTGCCTGGGTAACGGTAGTTGCTTTTTTTATCGGGGCTTTTTACAGCGTATTGTATCTACGGAAACGCAATATAATGTTTGATTTGTATGCAGAAGCAGCAAGCCAGCTTGGTGTTATTTTCTGTTTGTTGGCCACGGTAACCGGGGCTTTATGGGCAAAGGAAAGCTGGGGTGCTTATTGGAATTGGGATCCACGCCAGACCTCCATTTTTATTTTATTACTTATTTACGGCGCATATTTCTCACTGCGTTCTGCTGTGGAACAGGAAGAAACCCGCGCGCGTTTATCGGCTGTATATTCAATTTTGGCATTTGTAACCGTGCCGTTTTTTGTTTTTATAATTCCAAGAATTTATGAATCATTACATCCGGACCCATTGATAAACCAGGAAGCAAAGATGAAAATGAATGGACAAATGCTTACCGTTTTCCTTTCATCGCTGGGTGGTTTTACAATGCTTTTTTTCTGGATGATGCACCTTAAAAAATCTTTGATACAGATTTCACGAAATTTTGAAAAATTAGTTAATCAGGAGAATTAAATGTCGGATATTTACGTTGTATTGGGTATAATTTTAATTGTATGGGTGGGTATTTTTGGATATTTACTCTCATTACAAAGTAAAATTTCTCAACTAAAAAAACGGTTGGACGAAAAGTTATCGGAATAGTAGTTTTATTAAAAATGTAATTATTAGTTTTATAGTTTTTAAACAAAAAAAGACAAAACCAATATCAGAGGTAAAAAATGAAAACAAAATATATAATAGGAACTGTAATAATAGTTGCCTTTGCATTTCTGGCAATTAGTTCGTTTGAAGGAACTATTACGCCATATGTTTCTATCGCAGAAGCCATTGAATCCGGCGAATCTGTGCAGGTAAAAGGCCAACGGGTTGGCGATGCAAATTTTGATATCGAAGAGAACCTGTTCAAATTTACATTAAAGGACGAGGCCGGTAAACAAATAGATGTAATTTATGACGGAGCTAAACCGGGTAATTTTGATCAGGCAATCGAAGTTGTGTGCCAGGGCTCTTTTAAAAATGGGAAATTCCATGCAACAAACATACTTGTAAAATGTCCATCCAAATATGAAGAAGAAGGTGCTCATCCTGAGAGCATTCCTACAAAGGAGAGCCAGGTATGATTTTTGGAATAACGTTAACATCTCTCACTTTTGTACTTCTCCTAATCAGTATCGCGGCTAATTATTTATATTATCTGCGCCAGGAAGAGCCAATGCTAAAAATTGCACGTTCCGGGTACTTCGGAGCATCGGCTTTAATTTTGCTTCAGGTTATAATTTTAATGTATGGAATTCTTAATCATCACTTTGAGTGGATTTATGTATTTTCATACTCATCAAAAGATTTATCAATCTTTTATTTGATATCTACATTCTGGGCCGGTCAGGAAGGCACATTTTTATTATGGCTCCTCTTTGGAGCTATTTATGGAATAATCATTATCCGCAATCGCAATGAAGAAGAGCCTTTGGTGATGAGCTTTATGGGTTTGATCCAGGCTTTTATCGTTTTAATATTGATCAAAAAAAACCCATTTATGTATGTCTGGGATGTCAATCCTCTTGGTTTTCAGCAAGGCGCAATTCCATTTGATGGAAATGGACTAAATCCGCTATTGCAGGATCCATTTATGGTAATTCACCCCCCCATTTTGTTTTCCGGATATTCTTCAACAATGATTCTTTTTTCATTTGCCATGGCGGCCCTTATTCGCAACAAGCATGACGATTGGATCAAAACCGCTTACCCTTATGCACTCTATGTGGCCCTTTCACTTGGAACGGGGATTATACTTGGTGGATATTGGGCTTATACAACACTTGGTTGGGGCGGTTACTGGGGCTGGGATCCTGTAGAAAACAGTTCATTAATTCCCTGGCTTGTATCATTAGCCCTTTTCCATGGAATTGTAATTCAGCGAAGACAGGGAGGTATGAAGCGCTTAAATCTGTTCCTGGCTATCAGTACTTTTATTTTAGTGTTATATGGCAGTTTCCTTACCAGAAGTGGCGTTTTAACTGATTTTTCCGTGCATTCATTCGGAGAGTCTGAACTTGAATTATATCTGATTGCTTTCTTGTTTTTGTTTACAGGGATTGGTTTTATAACATACATTTTCAGGGTTCGGGGTGTAAAAGGGGCCAATCTTGATACAGGCTTTTTTACCCGAGAACTTTTTATTGCTTTTGGAATGATGCTTATTTTACTATTGGCAATTTTTACTTTCGTAGGAACATCTTGGCCGCTTTTATCAGCATGGTTCCAGGATAATGCCAGCAGTGTTGGCCCGGATGCCTACAACCGTATTGGAGGACCGTTGGCTATTGCCCTAGGATTATTAATTGCCTTGGCTCCGGTGTTTAGCTGGAAGAGAGACAATCTTGCCAAAATAAAAAGTGTTTTAATTCATTTTGTTTTAGCGTTGACAACTGGTGTGGTTATTTTCTTTTTAGGTATGCGCGATATTTTACCTCTAATTATTTCTATTGCGGCTGTTTTTGTGATTATAATAAATGGTCAAATCGTTTTTCAAATGGCATCAAAAAAATCATATGCTTTTGGTGGGTATTTGGCTCATGTTGGTATTGGTTTAATGTTTATTGGAATTATTACATCATCTGTATATGATGAGTCTCAAAAAATTACATTGCCAATGCATGAACACACATCCGTTTTGGGGTATGAATTACGATATAATGGCAAGGAAACGGCAGCAAATGGCAAAGATAAAGTTTTGCTTACCATTAACCAGGATCAGGAATCATTTGCCCGTTTTTACTGGAGTGAGTACAGCCGCGCGTATATGATTGCACCGTCCGTTACAAATTCTTTGTTGGAAGATTTGTATATCTCTCCAATTCAGATTATTGAAGGAGATGCAAAACAACAGAGTGGCGATAAATTTCAAATAAAAAAAGCAAGCACTGTCTCTTTCGAAGAATATGGCATTCGTTTCAATGAATATGAAATGAACATGCATGAAATGGGCGCCGGTGATATGACCATTCTTGCCAAGATTGATGTTTTGGATAAAAACGGTCAAATTATTGAAAGTATTAAGCCTGGAATCAGAATGAAAGGGAAAGAAAAAGAAGATTTGCCAGCCACTTTTCCCGGGACAAACCGGCAAGTTACTATTGATGGCTTATCAGTTGAAGAGCAGATTCTAGTTTTGGCAGTTTCTAACACTGACCAAAATGAGACTTCAGCCGGCAAGAAAGAAATGCTAGCCGTTGAGGTTTCTAAAAAGCCTTTAATTAATATTTTGTGGTTGGGAACTGGTCTCTTGTTTATAGGATTTATTACCACCTTAGTCAATAGAACAAAACTTCAGAGATTATAAACTTAAATCTGTAATAGATTATAAATGTTTTATAAAGGCTGCATTTTTCGCAGCCTTTTTTTTTAAATAGACAACTTTCTCTTGCTTGAAAAGAAACCTATAAAACGGTATATTCAACGATTAATTTTTTATAAATCTGAGTAATGCCAAGAATAAAACTTACTATTGAATATGACGGTTCTGCTTATTGTGGATGGCAGCTTCAGAAAAAAGATAAAACCATACAGGGCGAGCTGGAACGCGCCTTAAAAATTATATTAAAGAAAAAAATTAATATTCTTGGATCTGGGCGCACAGATGCCGGGGTTCACGCAAGAAATCAAATTGCGCATTGCGATATACCGGAAATTGCAGGTAATAAATTAGAATTATTAAAAATACAAAAATCAATTAACGGTATTTTAGACAACGATATAGTTGTAAAAAATATAGAAGAATGTTCCCAGGAATTTCATGCCCGTTTTGACGCAAAAAAAAGGTTATACCGATATTACATATCAAAAACTCCCACGGCTATAAATAGAAAATTGGCCTGGTATATTTCTTATCCTCTAAATTTTACACTAATGCAAAAAGCAGCAGATAATTTGTTTACATTACAGGAGTTTAAGACATTTTGTAAAACGGGAAATGATGTTAAAACCTATGAATGCAAAATTCATCGGGTAAAATGGTATCTCGCTTCCGGCTTTTGGGTTTTTGAAATACAGGCAAATCGTTTTTTATATGGAATGGTTAGGGCAATTGTAGGTTTGTTAACGGAATTGGGCCAGGGGAAGATAACCTATAAACAATATTTAGAAATTATCAATTCTCAAGATCGAAGCAAAGTTAAGTTTAGCGCGCCGGCTCACGGGTTGTTTCTTGAGGAAATTACATATTAAAGGAGATTAAATGAAGTTTTTTATTGACACTGCAAATATTGATCAAATAAAAGAGGCCAATAGTATTGGTGTTTTAGATGGTGTTACAACAAATCCAAGTTTGCTTGCCAAAGAAGGTGGCGATCCAATTGAAATTTATAAACAAATTTGCGCCATTGTTGATGGGCCGGTTAGTGCAGAAGTTTTATCGCTGGATACCGATGGCATGTTAAAGGAAGCCCGCGAACTGGTTAAGATCCACAAAAATATTGTTGTAAAAATCCCAATGACAAAAGAAGGAATGAAAGCTGTAAAGGTTTGCTCCTCCGAAGGGATTAAGACAAATGTTACTTTGGTTTTTAGCTCACCTCAGGCACTTTTTGCAGCCCGCGCAGGTGCAACTTATGTTAGCCCTTTTGTGGGCCGTCTGGATGACATTTCTTCCAATGGTATGGACCTGATTGGCGAGATTGTACAGATATTTAGTAACTACGCCTTTGAAACAGAAGTACTGGTGGCAAGTGTTCGCCACCCAATGCATTTAGTTGAAGCCGCAATGATGGGTGCTGATGTGGCAACAATCCCATTTAATGTTATTGAACAAATGCTAAAACACCCTTTAACAGATAAAGGTATTGAAACATTTTTAGCTGATTACAAGAAAATTTATGGCTAAATGCCTGAGTTTATTTGGTGATTTCAATCCATATAATTGGAATAAAACATTATTTGTAGAGATGGTTTAATCACATAAGCTAATAATTTTGCTGGATAAAGACATGGATAAAAGATTTAAAAAAGAATACGTGTATGGATTGTTTTTTATACTTGCGATAATTTCATGTGGAACCCAAAAAAATGATCCAGAGCCATTGTCTGGTCAAAATGAAACTACCGGCCAGGTAGAACAAAAGCTACAACCACTAAATGATGGTCTGTATAATAGCCGCACAACTGCAATAACTGAAGCGGTAAAAATGGTCAGCCCTGCGGTTGTATCCGTCAATGTTACAAAAATAGAAAAAAGAATTTGGCGAGGTGATCCATTTCTTCAACGATTCTTTCCAGAAATATATCGTGACAGAGTTTACCGGGAGAAAGTGCCTTCGCTGGGATCTGGTTTTATTATTTCCAATGATGGCTATGTTGTTACAAATGATCATGTTGTTGGTCATTCAGAAAAAACTGAGATTACAATAAACACATCTGATGGAAATGAATATCCGGCCCGGCTGATTGGACAGGATTTTGTTTCTGACATCGCCTTGTTAAAAATTGATGATCATACATTGCCGGCAACTATTTTGGGTAATTCCAATAATTTGGTTATTGGCGAATGGACTATTGCACTGGGAAATCCATTTGGCCTGTTTAAAAAAAGTAAACCAACGGTTACTGTTGGTGTTATTAGTGCAATGGACAGGGATTTTGGGCGGGTTGAAGAAGGCCGTATTTATCAGGATATGATACAAACAGACGCTTCAATAAATACAGGTAATAGTGGCGGTCCGCTTGTTAACGCAGCCGGAGAAGTTATCGGTATGAATACTTTTATTTATACGGGCGGTCAATATTCATCAGGCTCGGTTGGGATTGGTTTTGCCATTCCAATTAATCGTATAAAGGAAATTGTTAAAGGTTTAAAAGAGAATAAAATTGACCGGGATTTTTGGGTGGGATTTCGTTACAGTCCAATAAACAGGGTAGTTGCTTATGAGCTTGGATATCCTGAACAGGAAGGGATTTTTGTTTCTAATATAAAACGACGCAGCCCCGCAGAAAAAGCCGGTCTTGAATTGGGAGATGTTTTAATTGAGATAAATGGCCTGCCTGTAAAAGATGAGGCATCAGTAAAGGTTGCCATGGGTACAGAATATCTTAAGGTTGGAGATAAGCTAAATATGAAAGTCTGGCGTGAAGGTAAGATTAAGCCGGTAAATATAATATTGGAAAAAGACATTAATGGAGTGAGTCAGTGATGACCACTCTTTTAAATCATCAGACCACCTCAAAAAACAGAATTAAAAATAAAACCGAATATCCTGGATCTGCATCCAGGAATATGTATTAAGGATAGAGAAAAAATGATTGCACGATATTCATTGCCGGAAATAGAAAAAATTTGGACAGACGAGGAACGTTTTTCGATTTGGCTGGAAATTGAAATTGCAGCAAGTGAAGCAAATAACCAGCTTGGAATTGTTCCCGATGAAGATTTAAAAACAATCAAAGAAAAAGCCAACTTTAAAACAAACAGAATTCTTGAGATTGAGGCTGAAGTTAAACATGATGTTATCGCCTTTTTAACAAATGTAGCAGAATACGTTGGTCCGCCGGCGCGTTACATTCATTATGGACTTACTTCTTCAGATGTACTGGATACTGCTTTAGCCGTTCAGCTTGTTAGGGCAGGAAAACTGATTTCAGATGCGCTTGAAGCTTTGATAAAAACTATTGGCAAAAGGGCTGTAGAATTTAAGAATACTATCCAGATGGGGCGTTCGCATGGTATACATGCCGAGCCAATTACTTTTGGTTTAAAACTTGCAGTTTGGTATGATGAACTCAAGCGTCAGCGAGAAAGGTTGAAAGAGGCCGTTGAATCAATCAGAGTTGGCCAAATATCAGGCGCTGTTGGCACTTATGATCATCTCGATCCACAGGTACAAGATTATGTTTGTTTGAAGCTGGGATTGAAATCTGCTAATATTTCAACACAGGTTTTACAAAGAGACAGGCATGCCCATTATATGTCTGCACTGGCTTTGATTGGCGCAACGATTGAGAAAATTGCTGTTGAAATCCGCCATTTGCAGCGAACAGAAGTATTGGAAGCAGAAGAGGGATTTACAAAAGGGCAAAAAGGCTCATCTGCAATGCCGCATAAAAAAAATCCCATTATTAGCGAGCAACTCTCCGGGATGGCGAGACTTCTGCGTGGAAATGCCCATACTGCCATGGAAAATGTAGCTTTATGGCATGAGCGTGATATTTCGCATTCTTCCGTAGAGCGGATAATTATGCCGGACAGCACTATGCTGCTTTATTACATGTTAAAAAAAGCAAATGGGCTGATAGCTAATTTAAATGTTTTCCCGGAAAATATGATGGCTAATCTGCAAAAAACAAACGGCCTTTTTAGCTCTCAAGTGGTACTTTTAGCACTTACACAAAAAGGTGTATCACGGGAAAAGGCATATCGAATGGTGCAACGTAATGCCATGAAAGTTTGGGAAGAAAAAGAGGATTTTGCTAAACTGCTTAAAGCCGATCCTGACTTAAAAGAAGCTTTATCTGCAGAAGAAATAGATGATCTCTGTTCGATTGAAAAACGGTTGAGTAAAGTTGACTATATTTTCAATAAAGTCGGTTTAAAATAAGTTCATTTGTGAGCTTAAATAGACAAAATTAAGTTTTATTAAAAAGAGGTTTTGATGATCGCTAAAGACGGAATTCCTATAATAATTTGGACGGGAATAATTTTTCTTGTGATAGCTGCATTGGGCTTTTCGCTTGATACAATCTATTTAAAAGCTTTGGCTGCAGTTATATTAGCCATATTTATTTTTCACTTTTTCTTTTTTCGTGATCCGGACCGCGAGACGCCACAAGGTGATAACCTGATTATCGCACCGGCTGATGGTACCATCATTAAAGTAGATGAGGTAGAGGAAAAAGAATACTTCAATGAAAAAGTACAACGTGTGACAATCTTCATGTCCGTTTTTAATGTTCATGTAAACCGTTTCCCATTTTCCGGAGAAGTAGATTATCTTGATTATGCGCCGGGTAAATTTATGGCTGCTTTTGCAGATTCTGCAGATCTTGAAAACGAGCGCACTATTATTGGAATTAAATCTGGCGAGAAAAGACTTTTGTTTAAACAAGTTGCAGGTCTTATTGCCCGCCGTATAGTTTATCATGTAAAAAAAGATGATACAACACAGGCAGGGATACGCTTTGGTTTAATCCGATATGGTTCCCGGGTTGACATGTATTTTCCGCTTTCGGTAAAAGTTAATGTTAAGCTTAAGCAAAAAGTAAGAAGCGGCAGTACAATTATCGGGGAGTATTAATGTGATACGGATTTCGCGTTCGGTTGTACCAAACTCTTTTACTGTCGGCAATATGCTTTTTGGCTACTTGTCGATGTTTTTTGCGGTTGAAAAAGATTTTGTAATGGCGGCCTGGATGATTGGCCTGGCTGCTTTTTTAGATGCAGTAGATGGCAAAGTTGCACGTATTACAAACTCTTCCAGTAAATTTGGTGTTGAGTATGATTCCTTGGCTGATGTTGTTTCTTTTGGTGTTGCGCCTTCATTTCTTATTTATCATTTTTACTTTAACCAGCTTGATAATGTAGGCTTTTTATTCAGCTTTATGCCACTGCTATTTGGCAGTATCCGTCTGGCCCGTTTTAATGTACAACTAAGTGGATTTACAAAAACTCATTTTAGCGGTTTGCCAATTCCGGCAGCGGCAATTACAATCATAAGTTATATTGTTTTGGTTGAAAGGTATTTTGATGGTGAGCCATTTCCAAGAGTTTTAATGGCACTTACGGCAATTGTATCACTTTTAATGGTCAGCAATGTTCGCTATGAGGTCGCAAAAATTTCTTTAAAAGGTAATACAAGACATAAAATTATTTTAGCATTCCTGTTAATTTTTGGAATATGTATTTTGTTTTTTCCAAATATGTTAATTTTTCCTGCAATGCTTTTATATATAGGTGGCGGGCTTATTAAAACACTTTTTATGAAGACCAGTGAACGCAGGCAGAAATATAAAGAAAAACGTAGCCAGCGATCGGCCAAAAAATCGCAAAATAAAACTGAACAAAATGAGAATGTTGAAAGTAAGCAACAAAACGATATTGAATAAGTATTTTTTGTTGCTAGAATATATTTAGAAACTAAGGATTTGGTTGCATCTTCGAGTTGCATGTTAAAATAACTCGCAACCTGTAACCTGTAACAAAAAACCTGACAGCTGTTATCTTTTGGTTTGGGATTACATTAATTTTTAAAACAACTCAAAAAGGCGGTGCAAAATGTTTGGAATAGGGACAACAGAATTACTTGTTATCTTATTCATTATTTTATTGGTATTTGGTTCTAAAAAATTACCGGAGCTGGCAAAAGGTCTTGGTAAAGGAATTAATGAATTTAAGAGAGCATCACAGGATATTCAAAGTGAGCTGGATATTAATGCCCCTCTAAAGGAAAAGAATGAAAAGAGTGCAAAAAAAGAAGATGAAACACCAAAGAGTGAGTAAATGAATGCCAGCAATAAAAATTGTTCAGTCGATCCAACGCGGGGAACTTTCAGCTGTTAATCACTTGGATGAATGTCTTACAAAGATTCAAGAAAACAAAGACCTCAATATTTTCCTGAATACCTTCCCGGAAAAAGCAAAAAAAAAAGCCGCTGATATTGATCAAAGAATTAAAAATAGTCATTCCGTTGGTACTCTTGCCGGGTTGGTTATTGCCATTAAAGATAATATCAACATAAAAGATGAAATAACCACGTGCGGCAGTAAAATCCTTGAACCTTTTAAATCCCCTTATAATGCTACGGTTATAAATAAACTGGAAGCCGAAGACGCAATCATCATTGGCAAAACCAATCTTGATGAATTTGCTATGGGCTCTTCAAATGAAAATTCTGCATTTGGACCGGTTAAAAATCCACATAACAATGAAATGGTTCCCGGCGGCTCAAGCGGCGGATCTGCAGTTGCAGTTGCTACAGGTTGTGCCGATATAGCACTGGGAAGTGACACGGGCGGTTCGGTCAGGCAACCGGCTTCATTTACAGGAACAGTTGGTCTTAAACCTTCCTATGGAAGAATCTCTCGCTATGGGCTTGTGGCTTTTGCATCATCCTTAGACCAGATTGGAATCTTTGGAAATTCATCACAAGATGCTGCGTTTGTGTTGGCCACAATTGCCGGGCATGATAAAATGGATTCCACATCGGCTGATATTGAAATTCCGGATTATGCCGGCTTAATCAATCCTTTAATAAAAGGTTTAAAAATAGGTGTCCCAAAACAGTATTTTGCAGAAGGCCTTGATCCTGAAATTAATACACGTATTATGGAAATTGTTGGACAGCTGAAAGACCGGGGTGCTGATATTGTAAATATAGATTTAAAAACGGCAGAATACGCGATTGCCATTTATTACATCATTGCAACAGCAGAGGCATCTTCCAATTTATCCCGATTTGATGGTGTTCGCTACGGTGCTCGTTTGGATGAGGGCAAAGGCTTGATAGATATGTATGAGAAAACGCGTAATGAAGGTTTTGGTGAGGAAGTACAGCGCCGTATTTTGCTGGGGACTTATGTTTTATCTGCCGGCTATTATGATGCTTATTATAAAAAAGCGCAGCAGGTGCGCCGTTTGTTAAAAAATGATTTTGATGAAGCCTTTACAAAATGTGATGTGATTCTTTCGCCAACTACACCAACTACAGCTTTTAAAATTGGTGAGAAAAAAGACGACCCTCTTTCTATGTACCTACAGGACATTTATACAGTTTCGGCTAATCTGGCAGGTATTTGCGGGATGAGTATCCCGGCGGGAACACACAGCAACTGTCTGCCTTTTGGAGTTCAGTTACAAGCCAAAGCTTTTAACGAACAAGCTATTTTTGATTTGGGAAGTTCTATAGAAAAAATTATAAAAACTGATTAAATGAAGTCGCTGAATTATATCCTAAAAATAATATTTTTAATATCATTACTTTTGTCATATAGCTGTTCTAAAAAGAATGCTTTATTAAAGAGTGAAATTAGTAATGAACAACTGATTGCATTTGTTAAAGATGGTTCAAAAATTTTTCTTATCGATGCAAAAGGAGAAAATGAGATTCAAATTTACGAAGCTGAAAATAAGAAAATAGTTTCTTTAGCATGGTCTATGAATGATAATTATTTAACATTTTTTGAAAACTCTGATGATGAAGCAAGTTTAGTTATACTAAATTTAAATGATCTTACTAGCAAAACTCTTTATAATTACAATGTTTTACCAAAAAAAAATCTTACCCCTGTTTTTCGCAATGATACAACTGTAATATTTTCTACCGAGAAAGAGATTGTTGAGTGTGATTTCTCATCGAATTATAGAGTTTTGGTACGAGATAAATCAATAATTGATTTTTGCTTTCTACCAACTCAAAACTCCATTTTATATTCAAATGACTCATCTCTAGTTAGAATAGATTTGGAATCTAATAAACGATCAGAAATTTTTTACAGGAAGAATAATTATCCTTTCGATAACATTTCAGTCTCAGTCGATGAGTCAAAAATATTATTTTCATCAGGAAATACTATTTTCGTTTTTGGAAATGCAGATAGTTCTTTTCTTATTTCTCAAATAGAAAGAGATTTACCTGTTTTTTGGTTGGAATGGTTTAGAGATAAAATTATTTTTCAAACAGGGATAAAATCTGGGGAAAGGGGTGTTCATAATTTTCGCCAAAATCTTAGAAGACAATTCCAAGGAAAAATGGCATTTTATATTTCGGATATTTTTGGAAAAAATCAAAAACAGTTTTATCGTAAAATTGAAACGGCCTCGATGGGGAATCCAGACTTATCAAATGATTTGGATTATATCACTTTAATTTCAAATTCATTAAACTCAAAAAGAAAAGTGTTTTTACTCTCAATTGAGAGCGGTAATTTATTAAGACTTTCAAGTAATGGACATGCCGATTATCCAACATGGCAAAATGGTAATAACTTTGTGACCAGTAATTAGGAATATTAAATACCAATGAAATACGAAGTAGTAATCGGGTTGGAAGTACACGCCCAACTTGCAACAGAAACAAAAATATTTTGTGGATGCAGCACCCAATTTGGTTCTGCTCCTAACTCTCAGGTTTGTCCGGTATGCCTTGGTATGCCCGGCGTTTTACCTGTGTTAAATAAAAAAGTGGTGGAATACGCCATCAAAATGGGACTGGCCACAAATTCGCAAATAAACCGCTTAAATACATTTGCACGTAAAAATTATTTTTATCCCGATCTGCCAAAAGGTTATCAGATTTCGCAGTTTGATGAGCCTATTTGTGAACATGGTTCAATCGATATTGTTGTTGATGGCCAGCATAAACAAATTGGCATTACGCGAATCCATATGGAAGAAGATGCCGGAAAATCTGTGCATGATGAAAGTTATGTCAATAAAAATGAAACGCTGGTTGACCTCAACCGCTGCGGCGTTCCTCTGATTGAAATTGTTAGCGAGCCGGATATGCGTTCTGCACAGGAAGCTGCAGCCTATCTTACAAAAATCCGCCAGTTGGTACGCTATTTGGGTGTTTGTGATGGCAATATGGATGAAGGCAGTTTACGTTGTGACGCCAATATCAGCTTGCGGCCTTTTGGCCAGGAAGAGTTTGGTACCAAAGCGGAACTCAAAAATATGAACTCTATACGTAACGTTGAACGGGCATTGGAATATGAAATCAAACGACAGGCATCCGTTTTGGAAGACGGCGGTACAATTCAACAGGAAACATTATTATGGGACCCTGTAAAAAATGTGGCAAAATCGATGCGTGGAAAAGAAGATTCGCATGATTATCGCTACTTCCCAGATCCTGATCTTGTGCCGGTAAAAATTGACCAACTTTGGTTGGATGAAATCCATACATCTCTGCCGGAGTTGCCTGATGAGAGGACAGAACGCTTTGTAAAAGAATATAAAATACCCGAGTATGATGCTGAAGTTTTAACCGCGGGTAAAGATGTTGCCGATTATTATGAAACAACCGTGAAAAGTGTGGCAAATGCAAAACTTGCAAGTAACTGGATTATGGGTGAGGTAATGCGCCTGGTGAACCAGCAAAAAGTTGAGATTGGTGATATTTCGATAACTCCGGCCCGGCTTGCCGATTTGTTAAATTCGATTGAAAATAAAACAATCAGCGGTAGTGCCGCAAAAACAGTTTTTGAGAAAATGGCAGAAACGGAACTAAGTGTTGCTCAAATCGTGGAACAGGAAGGCCTTGCCCAAATATCTGACAGCAGTGAACTTGATAAACTGATTGACCAGGTGATTTCTGAAAACACACAGCAAGTGGAACGCTACAAAAACGGTGAGAAGAAGCTTATTGGATTTTTTGTGGGCGCTGTAATGAAGGCTTCAAAGGGAAAAGCTGATCCGAAACAGACAAATGAAATCTTGCGTAAAAAATTACTTTAAAATATTAATTAGGCTGATATTATGGTAATGAAGAACCTGGTTTTTATATATTTTATTTTCGTTCTTTTTAATTCTTTTCTTTTCAGCCAGGATTCCATTAAGACGACAACAAATGATTCAACAAAAATTGATTCATTAAAGAAAGCATCACTCGATAGCGCATTGTTTATCAATAATGATTCACTTTCCCTACAGCTTGTTCACCCGGTAAATAAGAAAATCCCCAAAAATGTTATTACGATGCCTAAGCTTTCAAATAATCCATTGAAAATTGATACCCGAACAAGCTCTTATTACACTCCAAGAAATGTACAGGATAAAATGGATCAGATTATGAATCGGCCAAGGTCTGATAACTTTGTTCCTGTTTTAGCTATGGCTGCATTTGCTGCAAAGGTGGCCGCGCAACAACTTGAAATTGATAAACTATTTGAACTTAAAGCAAAAGACTATCTAATTACCGATGAACAGTTTTCAGTTTTAGAAAAGCTTTGGATAAAATCACCTTTACGAATTGATAAACTGTACTTATCAACAGATTTAAAAAACGAAACCACTGCAAGGGAATTGCAAACAACTTTGTCTGCTCTTGCTGATAAGGGATTGATAAAAACACGCGATGCCGGTGAAAATAATATCATGTTTTTTCCAGCCCAAAAAAGTGACAAAGTGATTTCAATGGTCAAATCTGCATTAAATGACCCAACAATTGAAACTGATGTTCAATTAAAGCTTCAGTCCCTTTTACAAAAACTGCAAAAAATTACTCCTGAAAAAACCGAATAAACATGACTCCGAAAATTATCATTCACGGTGGTGCATGGGACATTCCTAAAATTCTTCACAAAGCGCATCTAAAAGGAATAAAAGATGCGTTGAACGTTGGCCGGGAAATCTTATCCAAATCAGATGATTCTTTAGAAACTGTTTTGGCTATTATCAAAAACTTGGAGGATAACCCGACTTTTGATGCCGGTAAAGGTTCATTTTTAAATAGCGCCGGTGAAGTTGAAATGGATGCGGCGATAATGGTTGGAGAAGACCTAAGTATTGGTGCAGTGGCCGCGATTCAAAATGTAAAAAATCCCATCGAAGTAGCAAACCTGGTCAGGACAAAATCGCAACATGTTTTACTTGTAGGAGTGGGTGCTGCCTCTTTTGCCAGTGCACATAATACCCAGGCAGCGAAGACTGAAAATTTGCTGGTTGGCAGAGAAAAAAAATTACATACCCAGCTATCAAAACAAAAAGAAGTAAACATCAAATCTTTCTTTGAAAAAAAAGTGCCTTCAGATACAGTTGGGGCGGTTGTAATCAATAGTCGTGGACAAATTGTGGTGGGTACATCAACAGGTGGGACACCACATAAAATGGCTGGCAGAGTTGGCGATTGTCCCATAGCCGGTTCCGGTTTTTTTGCAGATAATTTACTTGGCGGTGTTGCATGTACTGGTTGGGGCGAAGGAATTTTACGGGTTCAGTTGGCCAGAGAAGTTATTGATCGTGTAAAAGCAGGAGTAAGTCCTCAAAAAGCCGTAAATGATTCGGTTGCTTACATGAGAGAAAGGGTAAATGGCGATGGCGGAGTTATTTTTATTAATAATGCCGGAAAGATTGCATTTGCTTTTAATACGCCTTTTATGGCAGTTGGGGCCGCGACTTGTGAGAAAATAAATTTTGTAAGCCTTGGACATGAACGATGATTTTTTTCTATCTGTTAAAACTTACACGCCCGTTAAATGTGGCCATTACAGGTGGTTCCGTTTTAATTGCTGCATCACTGTCTGCTAATTTTTTTCTTTCCAAAACTGTGATTCTTGCAATGATTTCTGCAAGTTTAATTACAGCTGCAGCAAACATTGTAAATGATATTTATGATATCGAGATCGATAAGATCAACAAGCCACACAGAATCCTGTCTTCAGGGAAAGTGTCAATCCAAAATGCATGGGTTGCCTATTTTATTATTAATATTGTGTCATTACTTTTAGCATGGTTTGCAGGATTTATTCTTTTCCTTATTGCATTATATTCAGCCGCCATTCTTTACTTTTACAGTTTTTATTTTAAACGGACAATATTAGCCGGTAACTTTGTTGTAAGTCTTATATCCGGATTGGCTTTTATATTTGGCGCTATGGCAATTGATGATTGGATTGTTGGAGTAGCTCCGGCTGTTTTTGCTTTTCTTTTCCATTTTGGCAGGGAAATTGTTAAGGATTTGGAAGATGTGCAAGGAGACTTAGCAAGAGAGGTTGTTACTTTTGCCGGTCGTTATGGGAAAACTAAATCTGTTCTACTGATAAATATTATTTTTATCATTTTAATTCTATTTTTATTCGCTCCTTTTGTATTAAATCAATACAATATTTATTATATTTATATCATAATTCCTGGCGTTGCAACTGTTCTTCTGCTTATTTCAATTTTGCTTTGGTTTAAGAATGATGTTATGTGGTTAAACAGAGTAAGCCTGATGTTAAAAATTGATATGTTTATTGGGCTTTGTGCAATATACATAGGAGCAAATCATGATATTTTCTCTAATTACTAATCTGGAACATTTAGACGTTATTTTAGCTTCTGCTTCGCCAAGGCGCTATGAATTGCTGGCTAGTACAGGAATTCAGTTTAAGGTTATCCCAAGTTCTTTTGATGAATCTTCGGTAGATATTTCCGATCCGATTTTACTTGCTGAAGAAATTGCACATCAGAAAGGTCTGGTGGTTGCCAGGGAATACCCGCAACACTTAGTTATTTCTGCAGACACAATTGTAACAATTGGTGATAATATCTTTGGAAAACCAAAAAATGAGCAACATGCCGCTGAGATGTTACAAGCATTGTCCGGGAAAAGCCACAAGGTGCATACAGCTTTCGGTTTATTTTTACTTAAGTATGATAAATCCCTCATCGAGACTTGCACAACTGAGGTAACAATGCGGGATTTGCATAATGATGAAATAATGGCTTATGTAAATACAGGTGAGCCGATGGATAAAGCAGGGGCATATGCCATTCAAGGGCAAGGTGCTATGCTGGTTGAAAAAATAAATGGCGCTTATTCAAATGTTGTGGGATTCCCCCTAGCAAAATTTTTTACAACTTTGGATCATTTTCTTGCAAATCTTGCATTACAGGAATAGCTTTGCAGTTCTTCCAAATTAATAAATAAACAAATGAAAGGTTCCCATCGGATGGGTAATGGATAATATGGACAATTATCAACTTTATTATGAGCAATAAAATACTTTTTGTAGATGATGATCCAAATATTCAAAAGATGGTGGAGATCTTTTTAAGAGACCAGAATTATCAAATAACCTATGCAAAAAATGGGCGTTCGGCATTAAGGTTTTTTGAAAAAGAAAAATATAATCTGGTAATAACAGATGTTCAAATGCCTGAAATGGATGGGTTAACTTTAGCTAAAGAAATTCGCATACAGGATAAGAAAATCCCGATACTTATTGTATCTGCTTTTGGCCAGGAAAATATGAACAATAAAGTTTTAGGGGAGCAGGCCTTTGTAATAAGTAAACCTTTTGAAAGAAATGAACTAATTGATGTAATTGAAAAAAATATTAAACCCTGAAAATAGCATTACGTGCACTTAATTTTGTGGCCAGGTCGTGAATTGTTGTTTCTTCAAATTGTTGTTTAATGTCATCTTTTACCCTGGCCCAGTTATCATGCATTGGACATGGTTCCAACTCTCCACAACCCGGTAAACCTAACACGCACTTATCAAATATTCCACCTCCATCCACAATATCTACAACTTCAAAAATATAAATTTTTTCCGGGGAGCGGCTAAATGAAATACCACCTTTTGGCCCTCTATTTGAGGATAGGATATTTTTGCTCGTAAATTTTTGAAATATTTTTGTTAAAAAATGAAATGAAATATTTAGTTTTTCGGATATTTCAGAAATAGGAATGGTACTTCTGTCATTTTGTGAAGCAATATATATTAGACCTCTTATGGCATAAATAGCTGCATTGGAAAGCATAAAGTCCTTAAATATTAATTAGTACTACTTTATCTTAAATATATGATCAATTAAATGCAATAAAGTTAATTAAATCACAACTTATTTTAACCGTTCGTTAAACCTGCTAACTTTATTAGCTAAATCGGCTAAATTGGTTTTTTCAAACTTCGAGCGTAGTTGTTTCCGGATAGGTCCCCAATCTTCATGAAGCGGGCAGGGTTCGGCATCTGCACAGCCTGGGATTCCGAGCAGACATTCTGAAAAAATGGGATTTGGTTCTACTGCATCAACAATATCAATTAGAAATATTTTATTTGTTGGTTTAGTAAACGAAACACCTCCATTTGGTCCACGATAGGAGGTCATTAGGTTTATTTGGGTTAACTTTTGTAAAATTTTTGTTAAAAAATGAAACGAAATATCCAATTTTTCGGCAATTGTAGATATTGGTAAATATTTTTCATTTTTATGTGCCGCAATAAATATACTTGCCCGGATTGCGTAAACAGTGCTGCTTGATAGCATTGGATCTCCTTTTCCAGTTTTCTTGTTATCAATATAATATATGACAGATAAATGTTATTCTTTAATTTTTGATTTATATTAACTAAATTAGTTACTGAATTTATTCTTATAATAGAATTTTATTTATGAGGTCAAAATGTCTAAAGGAAATACAAAAAATCTAAAAATATCTACTTTATGTGTTCATGGCTCCGGAGGTTACGATGCTGCAACCGGCGCTGTTGGAAAACCGATTTATCAAACCTCGACATTTGCTTTTGAAAATGCAAAAGCCGGTGCAGAAATATTTAATGGTGAAAGAGAAGGTTATGTTTATACACGTATTGGCAACCCAACGCAAGAGGCTTTAGAAAAAGAAATGGCTTTTTTGGAGGGTGGGGAAGCCGCTTTGGCATTTAGCTCCGGAATGGCTGCTATTTCCAGCGTTATATTTTCCTTGTGTAAATCCGGGGATAATTTTGTTTCGTCTGATACGCTTTATGGTGGCTCGCATCAGCTGTTTGCAGAAACTTTACCTCGTTGGGATATTGAGGCAAGGGAAATTGATGCAACTAATTTAGATAATATAAAAAACTCAATCGATGAAAATACACGTCTCATTTATATTGAAACACCTGCCAACCCAACTATGACAATAATTGATATTGCAGAGTGTGTCAAAATTGCTAAAAAACATGGAATTCCCGTTGTTGTAGATAATACTTTTCCAACACCTTACTTTCAACGCCCTTTAGAACTTGGAGCTTCAATTGTAGTGCATTCAGCAACAAAATATATTGGCGGCCATGGAGACACAGTTGCCGGGATTGCAATCGCTGACAAGGAATATATCGATAATCTAAGAATGTCTATTTTGCGGGATATTGGCGGGGTTATCAGCCCATTAAACGCCTGGTTGCTGGTACGCGGTTTAAAAACTTTGGCCGTCAGAATGGAAAAACACCAGGAAAACGCATTACAAATTGCAAAATATCTTCAATTCCATCCAAAGATAAAAAAAGTAATGTATCCTGGGCTGGCGATTCATCCACAATATGAACTGGCAAAGAAACAAATGTCCGGTTTTGGTGGAATGATTGCGTTTGAGGTTAAAGGTGGTCGAAAAGCGGGCGAAAAGCTAATGGACTCAGTTGATCTGATAACCTTGGCAGTTAGTCTCGGTGATGTGGATTCATTGATTGAACATCCGGCTTCAATGACACACTCCACGTATTCACCAGAGGACTTAGAAGCTGTTGGAATCACTGAAAGCCTGGTTCGGTTATCAGTTGGGATTGAGGATCCGGTTGATATTATTAACGATCTATCACAGGCTCTAAATAAAATTAAATAGAAAAATAGTGAAAGAAGATTTTTTTAATGACAGCTAAAAAAGTTTTTCAGCCTAGCAATTATTAATAGAATGGAGTTTCAATGCGTATTTTAGTAACCGGCGGATCAGGATTTATAGGATCACATTTATGCGAACGGTTTATTGATGAAGGACATGACGTAATTTGTATTGACAATTTTTTTACAGGTTCTAAAAATAACATCCGGCATTTAATTGACCATTGGAACTTTGAATTAATTCGTCATGATGTTTCTGAACCCATAATGTTAGAAGTTGATCAGATTTATAATTTTGCTTGCCCTGCTTCTCCGGTGCACTATCAATACAATCCGGTAAAAACAATAAAAACAAGTGTTATGGGAATGATAAATATGCTTGGCATGGCAAAACGCGTAAATGCCAGGTTAATGCAGGCCAGCACAAGTGAAGTTTATGGCGACCCCAAAATTCATCCCCAAACTGAGAGTTACTGGGGCAATGTAAATCCTATTGGCGTGCGGAGTTGCTACGATGAAGGAAAACGTGTTGCCGAAACATTGATGATGGATTATCACCGCCAAAATAAAGTTGATATTAAAATAATTAGAATCTTTAACACATATGGTCCGCGAATGGCTTTAAATGATGGACGTGTTGTTAGTAATTTTATAATACAGGCTTTGCAGAACAAAGATATTACAATCTATGGAGAAGGTCTTCAAACAAGGTCATTTCAGTTTGTTGATGATCTTCTTAACGGAGCGATTAAAATGATGCAGAAAGACGATTTTATTGGTCCGGTTAATATTGGCAATCCAAACGAGTTTACTATAAAGGCCCTGGCAGAAAAAGTTATTGAATTAACAGGATCACGCTCAAAAATAATTTATAAGGAACTTCCAGCTGATGATCCGACTCAAAGACAACCGGATATTTCCCTGGCTAAAGAAAAATTAAACTGGCAACCAACAATATTTTTAGAAGAAGGCCTTAAAAAAACAATTCCTTATTTCGAAAATGAATTAAAAAAATAAAAATATTTAGATTTAGTTGGATTTTGTCTAGTTTTTTTATATATATTTCAAGCTTAATTATTTTTTGGAAAACCCTCCTGTTTTGTGTAAATTTACCCTCTTAAAATATTGCAATCTTAATAGCAAGCTCACTTAATAGTCAGAGAAAATATAAACAACAATTTAGAATATAACAGTGTTAGTATAAGTTGTTATTATTTAGATGTCAGATAGTTTCTAAAGCTTATATTTCATTTGTTATATACCTGGAGGTGTTACTTAATGTCGGGTCATTCCAAATGGCATTCCATTAAACATAAAAAAGCAAAAGTAGATGCTGCAAGAGGCAAAGTTTTTACAAAAATCATAAAAGAGTTAACCGTTGCTGCTCGTGTTGGTGGCGGCGATCCTGGAATGAATCCCAGGCTGCGTGTAGCTGTTAGTGCTGCCAAAGGCGCAAACATGCCCGCTAAAAATATTGAGAATGCTATAAAAAAAGGCACAGGCGAAATGCCCGGCGTTGTATATGAAGATGTAGTATATGAAGGCTATGGTCCTGGTGGAGTTGCTGTTTATATCGATGCGGTTACTGACAATAAAAACCGTACTGTTGCAGAAGTAAGATTTATGTTAAGCAAAGCAGGTGGTAATCTTGGTGAAAATGGCAGTGTTGCATGGATGTTCGAGCGTAAAGGAATGATCACTGTTGCAAATGAAAAGTATACTGAGGATCAATTGTTTGAGTTGGCAATAGAATGTGGCGCTGAGGATATGGAAACAAATGATGACGATTTTGTCATCTATTCATCTTTTGAGGATTTTAATCAGGTTCGCGCAGCTCTAGAAGAAAACGAAATTGAAATTGAGTCAGCAGAGCAGACAATGATCCCAAAAAATACTGTTCAGGTTGCAGGTAAAGAAGCTGAACAGTTGATGAAGCTGATGACCCAGATTGATGATCATGATGATATCCAAAATGTTTATGCAAATTTTGATATCGAAGATGAGGAAATGGAAAGAATACTTTCCGAATAATGAGTGATTTTAGAATTCTTGGAATCGACCCTGGATTAAATACAACGGGATATGGGTTGATCGATATAAAAAAAAATAAAGCAAGCCTGGTAAAGTTTGGGCATATTCGCACAAAGGCTAAAGAAAGTTTGTCGCAAAGACTGCATGTAATTTTTAATTCATTGGACGCAATCATTGCAGATTTTAAGCCGGACCGAGTTGCAATTGAAGATATTTTTTATGCAGATAATGTTAAAACGGCTATAGTTATGGGGCATGCGCGTGGCGCAGCGATTGTGGCGGCAACAAAAAATAATGCATCAGTTACTGAGTTTACAGCAAGGGAAGTAAAAATGTCCGTAGTTGGAAATGGCGCGGCATCGAAAAATCAGGTTAGTTTTATGGTAAGTAATATTTTACGGATAAAAGAAAAAATTACGCCTGAAGATGCATCGGATGCACTGGCAGTAGCCTTGTGCCAGATGAACAGGTTGCAATTAGAAGCAAAAGGGTTAAGCTAAAAATTAATGTTCGAATACATTAACGGGATTATAGATACCAAAAAGCCAACTGAGATTGTAGTTGATGTAAATGGTGTTGGCTATCTTTTTAAGATATCTTTATCTACCTATAAACATTTACCACAAGCAGGCAGAAAAGTTAAAATCAAAAGCTATCTTCATGTACGTGAAGATATTTTGCAGCTGTTCGGTTTTATAGATGAAAAAGAACGTGATGTGTTTTTGAGTTTGCTGTCAATATCAGGGATTGGCCCAAAGCTTGCGCAAACAATTCTATCAGGATTAACGCCTGATGAATTGATCAATGCGATTCAAACAGGAAATGAGAAAACGCTGAATACAATATCCGGTGTTGGTAAAAAAACTGCACAGCGCCTGGTAGTAGAGTTACAAGATAAATTTGGTAAGATTGATATAGTTGCCGGTGCTGGTAAAAGCTCCGCTCAATCATCTTTTAATGGCGTTGAGCAAGAAACAATAATGGCTCTTATTTCTTTAGGATACACACGAGTCTCAGCAAGTAAAGCCATTGAAAAAGCACAAAACGGTGGAAAAATAAAAGTAGTTGAAGATTTACTTAAACATGCACTGCAGGTTATTTAGCTTTTATGAATGATATTATCAGCCCAGACCATTTAATTGAAGACGATGAATTTGAGATTAGCCTTCGTCCGCAAAAACTGGGTGAGTTTGTTGGTCAGTCAAAAGTAAAAGATAATCTGGCAGTTTTTATTGAGGCAGCAAAGCAAAGAGGGGAAGCCCTTGATCATGTTTTGTTGTATGGGCCGCCAGGGCTCGGTAAGACTACTTTGGCAATGATTTTGAGTAAGGAGCTTGGCGTTGATATAAAATCTACATCAGGGCCGGTTTTAGAACGACCAGGTGATTTGGCAGGTTTACTAACTAACCTGCAGGAAAAAGATGTTCTTTTTATTGATGAGATCCACCGCGTAAACAGCGTTGTGGAAGAGTATTTATACTCGGCTATGGAAGATTTTCATATTGATATTATTATCGATAAAGGACCGAGTGCTCGATCTGTTCAGCTGAATTTGGAACCATTTACTCTGGTTGGCGCCACAACAAGAGCAGGTTTATTAACCGCTCCTATGCGTGCCAGGTTTGGCGTTGTGTTGCGCATGGATTATTATTTGCCGGATGAACTGTTCACAATAATTTTACGATCGGCAAAAATTTTAAATATTGAGATTGAAAAAGAAGGTGCAATGGAAATTGCACGAAGGTCGCGTGGCACACCCAGGATTGCGAACCGTCTTTTAAGAAGGGTGCGCGATTTTGCACAGGTACTGGCATCAAATAAAATCACCAAAGCTGTTGCGGATGATGCATTGAAAAGGCTTGATGTTGACAGCAAAGGCCTGGATGATATGGACAAACGAATCTTGATGACCATTATTGAAAAATACCAGGGCGGGCCGGTTGGCCTGAATACAATCGCCGTGGCGGTAAGTGAAGAAAGTGATACAATTGAAGAAGTTTATGAACCTTATTTAATTCAGCAGGGGTTTATTAAAAGAACTTCGAGGGGCAGGATGGTAACTCAGTTAGCATATGAGCATTTTGGCCTGACACAAGGAAAACAACAGGGACCGCTTAATCAGCAGTCCTTATTTTAAAACAAAGTAAGTAGGAGTAATATTATGAAGCTTTCTGAAATACAATTTGACGTACCAAGAAAACTTGTAGCACAATATCCTGTGGATGTCCGCGATGAGTCAAAAATGATGGTCGTCAATCGGAAGGATTCCACTCTTGAAGATAAAATTTTTAAAGATATTATCGATTATTTTAAAGAGGGTGATGCACTGGTTGTAAATGAAACAAAAGTTTTTCCTGCCCGCATTTTTGGTGTAAAAGACAAAACAGATGCCCAGGTAGAGCTGCTTCTTTTAAGACAATTAGCCAGTACCATGTGGGAAGTATTAGTAAAACCAGCCAGAAAAGTACGTGTTGGAAACCGGATTCAAATCACAGAAGATTTGGGTTGCGATGTTATTGATAATACAACATCCGGCGGACGGGTTGTGCGCTTTGACTATAATGGCTCAGATTTTTTTGATTTAATCGGCAAAGTAGGTAAATCACCACTACCGCCATACATCAAAAGAGAAGCTGAAGAGCTGGATAAAGAAAAATATCAGACAGTTTACGCATCAAAGATTGGAGCAGTGGCTGCACCCACAGCGGGATTACACTTTACAGAAGATTTAATTGAGAAGTTAAAAGCAAAGGGTGTAAAAATAATCCCGATTACTTTACATGTTGGGCTTGGAACGTTCCGGCCTATTCAGGTGGAAGATTTAGGACGCCATCAGATGGATTCAGAATATTATGAATTATCCCAGGAATCGGAACAGCAGATTAATGAAGTAAAAAGAAGTGGTGGCAGGATTATTGCCGTCGGTACAACTTCTGTTCGTGTGCTGGAAACTGCCGCAACTGTAGACAAGTATGTTAAAGCAAACTCAGGTTGGACTGACAAGTATATTCATCCGCCTTATACATTTAAAGTTGTAGATGCTTTGATCACAAACTTTCATGTATCAGGTTCAACTTTATTTCTATTGGCCTGTGCATTTTCTGACAGGGATATTATGATGGAAGCTTACAAAAAAGCCATTAAACAAAAGTACCGATTTCACAGCTATGGCGACGCAATGTTTATTTATTAATTTTTTAAGATTTTTCTTTTTAAATTTCTTAAAATAATAGTAAGATTTATTTAATACACATTGACCTTCAAGGTTGTACTTTTTACCTTGAAGGTCTTTTTAATTATAAACTAAAACGGGCAATTTACAAAATATGATCGAGTATATTGAAAACGTTATCTCCCAAGTCGATCCATTTTTGGCTTATCTTATTCTTTTTGCGAGCGCATTTGTTGAGAATACATTTCCTCCTATTCCCGGGGACACCGTAACTGTAATTGGTGCTTACTTAATTACAACCGGTAAACTTAGTTTTACTGGCGTTTGGCTTTCCACAACTTTAGGCAGTGTACTTGGTTTTTTTACTATGTATATGATAGGTTCTAAACTTGGTAAGGAATTTATCTCCAGTAAAAAACGAGCCAAAATTTTTGGATTTGACCGTATGGAAAAAATTGAAGTCTGGTTTGCTAAATATGGTTACTGGGTAATTTTTGCAAATAGGTTTTTAAGTGGAACGCGCAGTGTCATTTCTTTGTTTGCCGGAATATTCAAACTAAACTGGCTTTGGGTTTTAGTTCTGGCCACTTTTAGTGCTTTAATCTGGAATGGTATTTTGATGTATGCCGGTTATATGTTGGGTGTTAACTGGGAAAGTATTACAGATATAGTCAGTCGCTATAATCAAATTGTTATTGCTTTGACTGTTTTATTGGTCGGTGGTTTTATTATCTATAAATTTTTTATAAAAAAAAGGGTTAAGAAAAATGCCTGATGTACGTGTAAGATTTGCCCCGAGTCCAACCGGATTTGTTCATATCGGAAGTTTAAGGACTGCGTTATATAATTATCTTTTTGCGCGAAAAAATAATGGTACTTGTGTTTTGAGAATTGAGGATACTGACCAGGCTCGTTTTGTGGAAGGTGCTATTGAAAACCTATTTGAAACAATGGATTGGTCTGGGATTGAGTTTGATGAAAGTATACATAATAAAGGGGATTTAGGACCATACAGGCAATCTGAAAGATTGACTATTTACAAAAAATATGTACAACAATTGATAGATGAAGGCAAAGCATATCCCTGTTTTGCAACAGCGGAAGAACTGGAACAAATGCGTGAGCAGCAAATTGCCGATGGTCAGGATCCTAAATATGATGGCCGTTACCGAGATTATCCTAAAGATAAAGCTTTGGAGCGCATGAAAACAGAATCATACGTTATCCGGTTGCGTGTTCCTCAGGATGGAGAGACAATAGTTAATGATATTGTCCGTGGTGAGGTTCGTTTTCAAAATGAAGTATTAGATGATCAGGTAATTTTAAAAAGCGATGGTTACCCAACCTATCACATGGCAAATGTGGTTGATGATCATCTTATGAAAATTAGTCATGTTATCCGTGGTGAAGAATGGCTGCCGAGTACTCCAAAACATGTTTTACTCTATCAGTTTCTTGGATGGGATTTACCTCAGTTTGCCCATTTGCCTCTTTTGCTGAACGCTGATCGATCCAAATTAAGCAAACGGCAGGGTGATGTAGCGGTTGAAGATTATCGATCAAAAGGATTTTTGCCGGAGGCATTGGTAAATTTTGTAGCTCTGCTTGGCTGGAGTCCGGGAGATAAATCTGATCAGGAACTTTTTTCCATGGATGAATTGGTTAATGAGTTTTCGCTAGAACACGTAAATAAAGCCGGGGCTGTTTTTGATATTACCAAATTGGAATGGATGAACGGATATTATATCAGGGAGTTGGATGAAAGCAAATTGGTAGGTTTTTTAGCACCATTCTTAAAAGAAGCTGGTGTTGATACTTCAGATCAAATTAAGTTATTGAAAATTTGCCAGGCCGTTCAAAAACGGATCGACAAAGCAACTGATGTTAAAACGGCTGCTAAAATATTTATAAATGATACGCTTGAAATTGAAGAACAGGAAGCCCTTGAGATTTTAAAAGAGGAAACAGCGAAAACTGTTTTAAGTACATTCCAAGAAAAAGTAAATGGATTGGATTCACTGAATTCCGAATCTTTTAAACCCATCATGAAAGAAATACAAAAGGAGCAGGGTATAAAAGGTCCGTTATTATGGAAGCCGGTACGCGTGGCTTTAACGGGTGTTATCTCCGGTCCTGACTTACCGTTTGTGATTGATGTTTTTGGAAAAGAAAAGGTAATTAGCTTTGTAAACCAGGCAATATCAAAATATGTTTAAAGGATTAATAGAATATAAATTCTAAATAATATCCTATAATAACAGAATTGAATTAACATAAATTAGAGATTGAAATGGAAGAATCAAAAAACAAAAATGATGAAACAAAATCCCCTTCAAACTTTATCCGCACATTTATTGATGAAGATTTGAAGGCTGGAAAATATCAAAAAGTTTTAACACGCTTTCCACCGGAACCAAACGGATACTTACATATTGGTCATGCAAAATCCATCTGCCTTAATTTTGGTTTGGCAGAATCTTATGAAACAGTTTGCAACCTGCGCTTTGATGATACAAATCCAATTAAAGAAGAAGATGAATATGTACGTGCTATTAAGAGAGACGTAAAATGGCTTGGTTTTGATTGGGGCGATCGAGAGTATTATGCTTCAGATTACTTTGATCAGCTTCATGAATATGCCATACAACTTATCAAAGCCGGTAAAGCATATGTTGAAGATTTAAATGCTGATCAAATTAGGGAGTATAGGGGAACGCTTACCAAACCCGGAAAAAATAGCCCTTATCGTGACCGCACAATAGATGAAAACCTGGATCTATTTAAAAAAATGACCAATGGTGAACTTGATGAAGGCTCCAAAGTTCTTCGGGCTAAAATTGATATGTCTTCACCAAATTTGAATATGCGTGATCCGGTTATGTACCGGATATTAAAAGCCCATCATCACCGCACTGGCGATAAATGGTGTGTTTACCCAATGTATGATTGGGCTCATGGTCAATCCGATTCTATAGAGGGCATTAGCCATTCTTTGTGTACCCTGGAATTTGAAGATCATCGTCCTTTGTACAATTGGTTTGTGGAGCAACTTGGAATCCATCCATCTCGACAAATTGAATTTGCCCGGCTAAACTTATCTTACACAGTGATGAGTAAACGCAAGCTGCTCAAACTTGTACAGGATGGTCATGTTTCCGGATGGGACGATCCACGTATGCCAACAATTGCTGGCCTGCGAAGACGCGGTTATACATCGGAAGCTTTGCGCAGTTTTAGTGATGGCGTTGGTGTAGCCAAAGCAAATAGCCTTGTCGATATTGCGCAACTTTATGCCAGTTTACGTGAAGATTTAAACAAACGGGCTCTGCGTGTGATGGCTGTCCTGGATCCTGTAAAAGTGGTGATTGAAAATTATTCGGAAGGTAAAACAGAAGAGTTGGAAGCTGTTAATAATCCGGAAGATGAAAGTGCCGGAAAACGAACAATTCCATTTTCAAGAGAAATTTATATTGAGCGCGCGGATTTTATGGAAGATGCTCCCCGAAAATATTTCAGGTTATCTCCAGGTAAAGAAGTACGTCTGAAACATGCTTATTACATCACTTGTACTGATGTAATAAAAAATGAGAATGGTGAAATTGAAGAAATACGTTGCACATATGATCCTGCCACTCGTGGTGGATGGTCCGATGACGGCCGTAAAGTAAAAGGCACTTTGCATTGGGTTTCCGTTGAACATGCATACGATGCAGAGATTCGCCTGTATGATCATCTTTTTACTTCTCCCGAACCTGATAAGGAAGAGTTGGAGAAATCAATAAATCCTGATTCTTTGCAGGTAATAACTGCTAAAGCTGAGCCTGGTTTAAAAGATGCTCTTTCTGGAATGTACTTTCAGTTTTTAAGACAGGGCTATTTTTGTGTAGATTCTGTTGATTCGGAAAAGGGCAAACCGGTTTTCAACAAAACAGTTGGCCTGCGTGATAGCTGGGCGAATAAAAGTAAGAAGTAGGATAATTGAATATTCTGAATGGATTACAAAAAGTTTATTAAACAATGATTAGAGTTGCTGTTTGTTTGATTATCTTAAATGTTAATATCATTGATACTGGATTTTTGGAACAACAAAAAAAGTATCCACGTGTCAGACAGGCAATCGATCAAAGCCTGAAAAATATTGATACTTTGTTTAAATCAAAGGGTGTTGGTTTCCCGGCACAAAAAATATTTTTAAGAGTATTCAAATCTGAGCAGAAAATTGAGTTGTGGGCTAAATCAAGCAAAGTTGATACCTTTTGCCAAATTAAATCCTATAAGTTTTGCTCTACTTCAGGAGTCCTTGGCCCCAAAACAAAACAAGGGGATTTTCAGATTCCTGAGGGATTTTATCACTTAAACAGATTTAATCCTCATAGCATTTTTCATTTATCATTAGGGATAAACTATCCAAACAATGCTGATAGAATTCTGAATAAAAACAACAACTTAGGTGGAGATATTTTTATTCATGGTGATTGTGTCACAATCGGATGTATTCCAATTACCAACGCATTAATCAAAGAACTTTATGTAATAGCAGTCTATTCAAAAAATAGCGGGCAAAGTAAAATACCGGTTCATATATATCCGGCAAAAATGTCGCAAATAAACCTTGAGAAAATAAATAGAAGTTTTAATGATAAACACAAAATATTTTGGGCTAATCTAAAAGATGGTTTTGATTATTTTGAAAAAAAACATAAACTTCCGAAAATTATCATTAACCAATCAGGGCAATACAGTTTTAAATAGAAATCTAATTATATGAAAATAGCAGTACTTTTAGGCGGAAGTTCCCCTGAGCGAGATGTTTCTCTTGATTCTGGAAAAAATATTGCAGAAGCGCTAAGGATTAATGGCCATCAAGTTTTGGAAATAGATCCTTCTTTGCCAACCAAGCAGCTTCTTACTGATTTGAATATCAGTTTAGATGAAGGAAAAATCTTAGAAAAAGAGTCTGGTTTATACGGCAATATTTTTTTACTAAAGCAACTCGACGTGGATTTGGTTTTTAATGGATTGCATGGTGGTGATGGTGAAAATGGGGTAATCCAGACTTTATTGGAAACCTTAAATATTAAATTTACAGGTTCTGGCAGTATGGCATGTATGCAATCTATGGATAAAGAGATTTCAAAAATGTTACTTCTGCAAAATGGCTTACCGACCGCAAATTTTGTGACTATCAAAAATGAAACTGATGAATTCGATTTAAGCGGACTAAGTTTTCCAGTAATAGTAAAACCTGCAGATGGTGGCTCTTCCCTTGGACATACAATTCTTGCCGACAATGCAAAAATTCAAACAGCTATTAAATTTGCTTTTGAATATGGTGAGAAAGTTTTAATTGAAGAATTCATTTCCGGAAAAGAAATTGCAGCGGGAGTTTTAGACGGAAAACCTTTACCTTTGGTGCATATAAAACCAACTCATGAAATGTATGACTATGAGTGCAAATATACGCCGGGTATGAGCAGTTATGAAGTGCCGGCACAACTGGATCATAAATCAACAAACTTAATTCAGGAATATGCCTGTAAAATGTATAAATTGCTTGGCTGTAGTGGTTATACGCGGATTGATTTTATAGTCAGTAAAGAAAATCGATTACATATTTTAGAAGCCAATACTTTACCTGGTATGACCTCAACGAGTTTGTTTCCAAAAGCGGCAAAAGAAGCAGGATACCCGTTTGAAGAATTAATCGAAAAAATTGTTCAGGATGCGATATAATTATGAAGTTAAAAGAAAATAATCTTGTTATTTACAATTCACTTTCCCGTAAGAAAGAAAAATTTCAACCTATAAATCCAGGCTTTGTGGGCATTTACGTCTGCGGCCCAACAGTTTATAGTGATTCGCATCTTGGTCATGCAAAAAGCTGCATCAGTTTTGATATTGTTGTGCGTTATTTCAGATACCTTGGTTACAAAGTTCGCTATGTGCAAAATATTACTGATGTAGGACATCTGCAAAGTGATGCGGATGAAGGTGAAGATAAAATTGCAGAGCAGGCGCGCTTGGAACGCCTTGAGCCGATGGAAGTTGTGGAAAACTATACACGCAGCTACTTCGAGGATATGGACGTTCTAAATGTGTTACGGCCAGACATTTCACCACGCGCTTCAGGTCATATTCCGGAGCAAGTTGAAATGATTGAGACTTTGATCAAAAAGGGTTATGCCTACGAGGCAAACGGAAATGTCTATTATGAAGTAGAAAAATTCAAAGAATATGGCAAATTATCCGGCCGGACTGTTGATGAAATGAAGGAAGGCCACCGGGTTGAAGTACAAAGCGAAAAACGTAATGCGGCTGATTTTGCACTTTGGAAAAAGGCAGATCCAACCCATATAATGCGCTGGAATAGCCCGTGGGGAAAAGGATATCCTGGTTGGCACCTGGAGTGCTCATGCATGTCCAATAAGTATTTAGGTGAAACATTTGATATTCATGGCGGTGGTATGGAAAATAAATTCCCGCATCATGAATCTGAAATTGCCCAAAGTGAAGCGGCCAATGGTAAGCCATTTGTTAAATACTGGATGCATAATAATATGGTAAATGTTGACGGGGTTAAAATGGGCAAATCCCTGGGAAATTTTACAACCCTTAAAAAAGCTTTACAGGCATACTCACCCATGGCTATTCGCTTCTTTATTTTAACAAGCCATTATGGCGCCACATTGGAATTTAGTGATACAGCCTTACAGGCAGCTGAAAAAGGCCTGCAGAAAATTTACTCTGCTATGGCAAAAGTTTTTGCAATAAAACCTGGTTTAGAAAGCCCCGATGAGAATTTTGATAAAGAGATTTCTTTATATGAAAAATCCTTTCGTGAAGCTATGGATGATGATTTTAACAGCCCACGAGCAATAGCAGCAACCTTTGATTTTGTAAAAAAAATCAATCCCTGGCTGGAAAATGATCCATCAAGAATTTCAAATCCAACTCACGAAAAATTAGTGCATACTATTGAAGCGTTGTTTGGTGACGTGCTGGGATTAATACCCGATTCGTTTGAGCAAGATGATACATCATCTGAAAAAATGGAAGGTGTCATGCAGCTATTAATTAGTTTACGTGCTCAACTCCGGGCAGAAAAGAATTTTGCTTTGGCAGATGAAATACGCAATAAACTTACCGAACTTGATATAACTCTAAAAGATTCACGAGAGGGCACAACCTGGGAGTGATACAAGATTGAAAGTAGCATTAAGAATCTATTTACCCTAACACATTATTTTTAAGATAATATCTAATATCTTTATTCTATAATCTTTGCTCTTGCATCTTATCCGATGTCCTTATTCTCAACACAAAGGTGTTTTAAATCTCGACAATTTTACCATTATTAATCATGTTTCATTTTTATAAAAGCAGTGTTTAAGCGGGTCGACGAGTAACTGCAGATTTGGCATAAAAAATGCATGTAAATGTAGTGAGTTAGGTCGTTGGTTGAGAGGGAATAAATAATTCAACTAAAACTGCTCCTTTAAAAAGTGAGTTTAATGCAAGAGCCTCCAAACCTCCCCTCCTTTAAAGGACGAATTATTTACCCTCTCTTTTTTTTTAGTCTAATTTAATCCTAAAATCAAAAAATGTTAATGCGAATATTCGTTCCAGCTTTTTATTTGCAGGTCATGTGAATCATATTTTGCTAATGCCTCTGCAAGGCGCATAACAAGCTGGCGGTTGGTAATAAGCATGGTATTAAAATCCGCAGCTGCACGACGAATATGATAACCGTTTGTTAACTCATCTTTTTGGTAGTTCTTTGGAATATTGATAACCATGTCAATCAAACCACCCTTAATATAATCGATGGCATTAGGTTTTTTATCCTCAAGAGGCCAGTGAAGTAATTGAACATCAAATCCATTAGCGCTCATAAATTTGGCTGTTCCGCCAGTCGCGAAAAACTGAACACCCAAATCACGAAAAATGCGCATTGATTCAAGCAACTCTGCTTTGGATTCAATTGTCCCGGATGATACAAGTATACTTTTAATCGGGAACCTGTAACCCACGGATATCAGCGATTTCAAATAAGCTTCATGAAAGTCTTCGCCCAGGCAGCCAACTTCTCCCGTCGAAGCCATTTCAACCCCGGAAACCGGATCAGCTCCTTCCAATCTGGTGAAGGAAAACTGTGGCGCTTTTACACCGACATAATCAAATTCAAAAAAGGATGAATCCATTCGTTCAACATTATCTTTCATTATTGCCCGCGTTGCCAATCCAATAAAGTTCTTTTTAATTATTTTAGAGACAAACGGAAAACTGCGGGAGGCCCGTACATTGCATTCAATTACTTTTACCTGGTTGTTTTTTGCAAGAACCTGCATATTAAATGGCCCGGTTATTTTTAATTCACCGGCAATTTTTTTTGCAATCAAGCGTATGCGGCGCATGGTTTCAAGATATGTTCGTTGAGGCGGAAAAACCAACGTTGCATCTCCTGAATGCACACCTGCATTTTCCACATGTTCCGAGATGGCATAGGCCATGATATTTCCATCTTTTGCTACCGCATCAAATTCGATCTCCTTGGCATTTTCATAAAATTTGCTAATTACTGTTGGATGATCTGGAGAAATTTCTACAGCTTTTTGAAGGAAGTTTTCAAGCTCATCCGGATTAGAAGCAACTGCCATTGCGGCACCACTTAAAACATAGGATGGTCTAACAAGGACAGGATATCCGGCCTCTTTGGCAAACTTAAATGCCTGGTCAACGGAAGAGAGTTCTTGCCATACAGGCTGATCAATGGAAAGGCTATCAAGTAGATCTGAAAACTTGCGCCGGTTTTCAGCCATATCAATCGATTTTGGAGAAGTACCCAAAACAGGAATATTATTTTCATCTAATGAAACAGCAAGATTATTTGGTACCTGGCCACCCATTGAAATAATTGTTCCGGCAGGTGAAAGCAGATGGAAAACCTCAATTACGGCTTCAAGGTTTATCTCATCAAAAATGAGCATGTCAAATTCATCATAATCTGTACTAACAGTTTCCGGATTATAATTAAGCATGATTGTATTGTAACCCATTTCACGCAAGGATCGTCCGCCATTTACCGCGCACCAGTCAAACTCCACAGAGCTGCCAATCCGGTATGCGCCCGATCCTAAAATTAAAACAGTTTCACCATCATGTTTCTGCACATCATTTTCGATGGCATTGTAGGTGAGATAGAGATAATTGGTTTGTGCAGGATACTCCGCAGCCAGTGTATCAATCTGCCGTAAAAAAGGATGGATATTTAATTTATGCCTTTTATCCCGAACAATTTTTTCATCACAATCTTTTATTTTGGCGATTTGTTTATCGGAGAAACCAAATTGCTTGGCTTTAAGAAGAAAATTATGTTCATAGTTTTTAACATCCTCAGCAATCAATTCATTCTCAATTTGGATAATATTTGCCAGCTTATGCAAAAACCATTTATTGATATGGCTGAGTTCATGAATTTTTTCCACCGTGTATCCCTTGCGCAGGGCATTAGCGATGGCAAACAAACGAAAGTCTGTCGGCTGGCTAATTTCATCATCAAGATGATCATCAAATTTAATTTCATCATTTCCTGCGAAACCAACCGGGCCTGTTTCCAGCATACGAATTGCTTTTTGCAGCGCTTCTTCAAAATTGCGGCCAATGGCCATTACCTCGCCAACGGATTTCATGCTGGAGCCGATTCGATAAGAAACCTTTTTAAATTTACGTAAATCCCAGCGTGGCATTTTTACAATCACATAATCCAAAGCAGGTTCAAAAAATGCATTGGTCGTTTTGGTTACAGCATTAGTCAGCTCAAAAAGGCCATAGCCAAGTGCCAGTTTTGCAGCAACAAATGCCAGCGGATAACCTGTTGCTTTAGAGGCCAGGGCAGAGCTTCTTGATAATCGTGCATTCACTTCAATAACCCGGTAATCCTCAGTATGTGGATTGTACGCATATTGGATGTTGCATTCCCCAACGATACCAAGATGTTTTATGGCTTTTATGGCCACTTCACGCAAAAGATGATAATCGCGGTTGCTCAGTGTCTGGCTTGGTGCAACAACAATACTTTCACCGGTATGGATGCCCATCGGGTCAAAATTTTCCATGTTACAGACGGTAACGCAATTATCATATTTATCTCGAACAACCTCATATTCCACTTCTTTCCAACCAAGTAAATACTCTTCAATTAAAATTTGGGAGGTATGGTTGAAAGCCATGTGGCATTTTTCAAGCAAAGCTTTTTCATCGCGGCAAATTCCGGAACCAAGGCCTCCAAGGGCAAAAGCAATACGAACCATAACCGGGTAACCGATTTCATTGGCAATCTTTTTTGCTTCTTCATCTGATGTCGCCACAGCGCTACGGGCGCTTTTTATCTCAACCTCATTCAGTCGTTTTACAAACAAGTCACGGTCTTCAGTTTCCAAAATGGTTTGAACAGGCGTTCCTAAAACCCGAACATTATTCTCTTTTAGGATGCCTTTTTCATGAAGCTCCAGCCCGGTATTTAAGGCTGTCTGTCCACCAAAGCTGAGCAAGATACCATCGGGTTTTTCTTTTTTTATGATCTTCTCGACAAACTCTACATTTACAGGTAAAAAATATACTTTATCAGCCAAATGCTCAGAGGTTTGAATTGTGGCAATATTAGGGTTTATCAGAACCGTTTTAACACCTTCTTCTTTAAGTGCTTTTATGGCCTGACTACCGGAATAATCAAATTCACCGGCCTCGCCAATTTTTAAGGCCGCGCTGCCAAGGATTAATACTTTTTTTATTTCAGAATTCATCATTTTCCGATTGTTTTTTTAAATCTTTAAAGATTAGACATAAAATTATATTTTATCTGCTCATAGAACTCAGCAATATCATTTTCATTTTTTAACTCGAATTTTATAAAGTCAATATTTGAATCAAATCCCTCAGTGTTAAAAACTTTTCGAGATGTTTGGCCAACAAGGTTTTCTTTTGCCAAAATCACTGAACCACAAGTTTCGTCTTCTTTTAATCCAAGAACCCAGCCGTTCTCTTTTCCGCGCCAAAATAAAGCGGGAGCACCAAGGTCTTCAAATTGCTCACTTATATACATAAATAATGGTAAAATTTTTGGTTCAAGATAAGATTCAACCTGCACAATAGATGGTTTTTTATCCGGATCATGTAAAAAATCGGTTCTAACTTTAAGAGTTTTTAATTCTGATTTAGTATAATCTTTTGTTGAGTTTTTATTTTTATCCAAATAAATCCAGATTAGTATTCCAAAAGCAAAAATAATTAATACAGAATATTCCATTTATCACTTTACCATTTTTAAAAAATCATTAAAAAGAAAGGTTGTGTCATAAGGCCCCGGAGCGGCTTCCGGGTGGAACTGAACACTGAAAAACCGGCCTGATTCATGAATCAAACCTTCATTTGTTTCATCATTCAAATTTGTAAATAATGGTTTCCAATCTTTGGGAAGTGATTCATTATCCACAGCAAATCCATGGTTCTGTGATGTTATAAAACACTTGTTTGTTCCCGTTTTAATTACAGGTTGGTTTTGGCTTCTATGGCCATATTTCAACTTATATGTATTTGCGCCGGCGGCAATAGCCATTACCTGATGGCCAAGACAAATTCCAAAAGTTGGCAGCTCTTTGCTTATAGCTTGTTTAATCTGATTTACTATTTCAGTACAGTTTTGTGGATCACCCGGGCCGCTGGAGATTAATAATCCATCAACTTTTTCTGAAGATACATCCCAATTCCAAGGTAAGCGTAAAACCCTAACACCATGTTCTGTAACATTTTTTAAAATGGATTCTTTACATCCACAATCAAGCAGTGCAATTGTTTTGTTTCCTTCACCATAGTATTGTGGTGATTCGATACTGATTCTATCTAACAGGTTTTCTTTATTTGGATCATAGTAATTAACATCATTCTCACCGATCACAATCTTGCCAAGCATTGTACCTTTTTCCCTGAGGTGCTTGGTTAAAGAGCGGGTGTCAATGCCATAAACTCCCGGGATTTTTTCCTGCTTCATCCAATCGGATAAGCTTTGTTCTGCATTCCAGTGATCAAACTGTGGCGAGTATTCAGAAACAATCAATGCTTTGGCTTGTATTTTTCCTGATTCAAATGGGCTAAGCCGGTATTGATCGGATTTTTGTCCAACTCCATAATTGCCGATTAGTGGGAATGTCAACGTCAGGATTTGACCATAAAATGATGGATCGGTTAATGATTCAGTGTAGCCGATCATGCCGGTACTAAAAACAATTTCGCCCGATGTTGATCCTGCATAACCAAAAACAAATCCTTCGAATTTGCTTCCGTCTTCTAAAATAACAATTGCTTTTTGGGACATAATACTTTTTTTTGGTGGGTACGTTATCTGGGATTTGAATATAAGAAAGAAAGATATTTAATTGTAATTTAATTGCCATTTACTTTAAATTTATTTTGTGCAACGCATTCTCGTACTCATACTCTTACTCAAAATCATTTTTTAAAATGAGTAAGATTATGAGAATGATCAAGAGTAAGAATAATGATTATGGGGGAAAGATGAAAATTTACACTGGCTATGGTGACGAAGGGAAAACTGCTTTATTTGGTGGTGAAACCGTTAAGAAGAACCATTTGCGTGTTGAGATGTACGGAACACTGGATGAATTGAACTCTCTTTTAGGGCTTCTGCGAAACAAAAATAATGATGATGATGTAGACGCAATTCTAAAAAATATTCAGAATGAACTGTTTACTTATGGTTCAGAAATAGCCACACCAAAAGCAGCAAAATTGGATCAGTTTACCGATCATATCTCCGAAACACATATTAGTGCACTGGAAAATGCAATTGATAAGCTATCTGAAAAAGTGCCACCACTAAAACAATTTATCTTGCCCGGTGGATCTGAAGCAGCCTGTTATGCACATCAGTCGCGTACAGTTTGCCGCCGTGCAGAGAGAATGCTTATAAAGCTTGCCGAAGAAATTGAAATCCGTGGCCAGCTTATTATTTATTTAAATCGTTTAAGTGATTTATTCTTTGTAATTGCCAGGTATCAAAATGTTATCAACAGTGTTGATGACACAGTTTGGGATGGCATTCGAAAACCAAAAAAATAGAAATCCTTCCAAAATGGAATAGAGTTAAAATGAAATCGATAATTCTGAACTCGCTCCTTTTTTTACTGTTGGCCTGTAGTTCATCAAACGGACCGGATAATGTACACCATCCAGATTGGCGATATCCAGTTGTTGAGGGCTTAGTTTTTACAGATTTTAACGGAAATGTTTTAGGTGAATGGAAAAATCCAGAATATATTAAGACTGAATCCGAACTAAGTATTTCAAATAAGAATAAAATAAGTTCATATGGTTGGGATAAGGTACAAAACATTCTTAGCGTTGCAAATCCATTGGAAACAACAACCCCATCTATCAGTATTAGCTTTTCAATTCCACAATCAACACATGTTTTAATGTATGTCGTCCCTGCAGTTCTTAATCCAAAAGATTCTGTGCCAAATGGTAATTCCGCTAATGGATCAATAAATATACCAGGCGGGCTTGCTATTGAGACTTTAATTGATAGGAAAATGCCGGCAGGGCAGCATCAAGTAAGTCTTTCCGGCCAGAAATACAAAGATGGATTATATCGATATTATCTTGTTACTAAATATGCAGAATACCATCGCGACATGATATTATTTAATAATCCATGCAATGTACCTTTTGAATTGAGAGATATTTTGTACAATATATTTCCATGTAAATAAACCCATTAATATAGGACTACGCTAATGTTTCAGATGAAAGGAACAAGATCTTTTTTAATATTAACAATTACTACTCTTCTGGTTTTCAATTCAATTTTATTTGCACAGGAAACGGAAAAGGAAAGAAGTTTTGGAATTACAGCCGTAATACAAGGTTCTCATTTTGATATTTCACTTCCTATTTGGACTTCAGAAGGTTTTGTGGTTGCCCCTTCATTTTATCTTGCTTCAGTGGAAGACAGCCAAACCAGGTTTGGGACCGGAGTTGCGTTTAAAAAATACAAGCACATTGATGATGTTTCACCATATTTTGGGGGCAGGTTAGTGGCGGCTTTTGTAAATCTTTCAAGAGGAGATGAATTTTTCGCTGATTATGTGGCAGGCATATTTGCAGGCGGAGAATATTTTTTCCATCATCAATTTAGCATTGGGATAGAAGGACAGCTAAATGCCACTTTTTCGGACAAACAGTCTGTCCAATTTGGCAACCCTGGTAAAATGACGATAAATACAGGTACAATTATCACAGCAAATATTTATTTTTAGTCTTAGATTTCTCTTTTCTATTTCTAAGGAATCTACCAATGACATGGATACTATCTCTCTTTTTAATGCTGTTGAGTTGTACATACCTTTTCTCGTTTGAAAACTCACCTCAAAAAACAAGTGCTATTCCGGCCGGATATTATGATAGTGCTTCCGGTTTAACAGGCACTTCTTTAAAATCAGCCTTGCACTATATTATTAACGACCATACACGTTATCCATACACATCCGGTTCAACCGATGTTTGGGATATTTTAATGGACACGGATGAAGACACTACAAATTCCAGCAATGTAATCCTGCTTTATACCGGGCGCTCTCAAGCCAAGACTTTTAACAGCAGCGGCAATAATGATCCTGATGCATGGAACCGTGAACATACATGGCCAAAATCGCATGGCTTTCCCAGTGAAAACGATACAGCTTACACCGATGTGCATCATTTACGGCCAACCGATGCTTCTGTTAACTCAGATCGTGGCAACAAAGATTTTGATAATGGTGGTTCACAGCATTCTGAGGCAACAGGTTGTTTTACAGACAGTGATTCCTGGGAGCCGCGTGATGAAGTTAAAGGCGATGTGGCGCGAATGATTTTTTACATGGCTGTTCGTTATGAAAATGATGGCAACTATGATTTGGAGATGTCTGAGGTTATTCCAACCAGTGGGCCAAATCTTGCCAAAGAAAGCGTACTTTTACAATGGCATGCCGATGATCCACCCGATGCATGGGAAAAACAGCGTCACGAAAAAATTTACAGCTATCAAAACAACCGCAATCCATTTATCGATCATCCGGAGTATGCAACGGATATTTGGGGTGGCGCTGTAATCAAGGCAGAGCCTTCAAATCATCCAACAAGTTTTAGCGCAACAGGGAATGGGCTAAGTATAGATTTGAGTTGGACTGATGCCACAGGCGCGGTTTTGCCGGATAAATATTTAATCAAGGCAAGTTCATCGGGATTGGGCGCAATTTCAGATCCAGTTGACGGGACTGCCGAATCATCCGATGCTGATCTTTCCGATGGAACAGGCTCGGCTAATGTTAGCCAGGGAACTCAATCCTATTCATTCTCAGGATTATCTGCAACAACAACTTATTATTTCAAGATTTATTCGTACACTAATTCCGGAGCAAATATCGATTATAAAACAGATGCCACAGTCCAGACGGCAAGTGCAACAACAGGCACAACTCCTTCTGTTTCAGATCTGTTTATTTCAGAATACATTGAGGGTTTAAGCAATAATAAATATCTGGAAATCTATAATGGAACGGGTAGCTCTGTAAATTTAAGCGGCTACGATGTTCAGATTTTTTATAATGGCAGTTCTTCGGCAGGCAATACAATTAGCCTTAGTGGAACAGTTGCCCATGATGATGTTTTTGTAATAGCGAATTCACTTGCTACATTTTGGGGTGGAACACCGGACCAGACTTCAAACGATTTAACATTTAATGGGAATGATGTTGTAGTTCTGAGGGAAAGCAGTGTTGACCTGGATAAAATTGGTGTGGTCGGTGAAACGGCCAATCTTTATAAAGATAAAACCTTGCGGCGTAAATCTTCTGTGAGCGATCCGGTGACTGTTTATGATTCTGCAGAGTGGGATGATCTGGCTATTACCTACAGTGATCTTGGTCAGCATACATCCGATTCATCTTTGCCAGTGGAATTGGTTTCGTTTTTGGCAAACTTCGGGGATGGACAGATTTTATTAACATGGAAAACAGCCTCAGAAATAAATAATCTTGGATTTATTATTATGCGCAAAGAGGGCAATAGCCCGGAATTTGAAGTGATCGCATCGTTTAAAACAGATGATGGTTTAGTAGGCCTTGGGACATCGTCTATAGGAGGGGAATACTATTTCACAGATAGTGATATTTTTTTAAATGAAAAATATAGTTATCAGCTCTGGGATGTATCCTACGATGGGGCGAGTGAATTAAACGCAGAAATTGATGTGGAATCTGTGAATAAAAATATCAGCCAATTTAAAAATCATATTTTGCCCAAATCAACAATACTTTATAATAATTTTCCAAATCCATTTAACCCGACTACAAAAATTGGTTTTGATTTAGTTTCTTCCGCAACAGTCCAACTGGATATTTTTGACATTTCAGGAAAACATGTAAAAAATGCCTTCAGAGGTTTTCTAAACTCTGGTAGTTATGAAACAACCTGGAACGGAAAAAATGATTCAGGACAACTGGTAAGCTCCGGAATATATATCTATAAGTTAACCTCAAATCATTTGTCACTCAGCAAACGCATGTTGCTTTTAAGGTAAATAAACAGCAACTGTTTTGTGATAATCCAGTTTGTTTAAAATTCTTAGTTACCCGATTATTTATGCCGATATTTCTTTAATGCTATTAAACAAATTTTCATATAAAAAACTACTTCCTGCCTGGATTATTTTATTGATTGTTCCCGGTTTTACCGTAAATCAAAACTATCCTGGAAATTACGAAAAGACTAATTCAATTCCTGCCGGATATTATGACAGTGCTTCCGGTAAAACAGGCGTAGCGTTAAATAATGCCTTACATCAAATCATAAAGAATCATACAAAATTTCCATACACTTCAACTTCTACCGATGTATGGGATATTTTGATGGACACAGATGAAGACACCACAAACGCCAACAATGTAATCTTGCTTTACAGTGGACGTTCCCAGGACAAAAGCCTTAACGGCAGTCTTGGCCCGGATGGTGACTATTGGAATCGGGAACATGTCTGGTCAAAATCACATGGTTTTCCAAATGAATCGGATACTGCCTACACAGACGTTCATCATTTGCGCCCATGCGATGCCTCGATAAATAGTTCAAGAAGTAATAAGGATTTTGATAATGGCGGTACAGCCCATTCTGAAGCAACAGGTTGTTTTAGTGATTCTGACTCCTGGGAACCTCGTGATGAAGTAAAAGGTGATGTTGCACGAATGATGTTTTATATGGAAGTCCGTTATGAAAATGATGGCAACTATGATCTTGAATTGCAGGAATCAATTCCCAGCAGCGGACCTAATTTTGCAAAACTCTCGGTTCTTCAGGCATGGCACCAACAAGACCCGGTAGATAATTGGGAAATTATACGCAACGACAAAATTTTTGGCTATCAAGGTAACCGCAATCCTTTTATAGATCATCCGGAATATGTGGATTTGATTTGGGGAAGTTCCGGCGTAAAAGGTGAACCAACAAATCACGCAAATAGTTTTTCTGCAAGCCCTGTAGGAACAACAATTAACTTATCCTGGACTGACGCCATTGGCGATACATTGCCGGACTTCTATCTGATAAAAGCTTCAACAGTAAATTTTGCAGCGATTAACGATCCAACAGACGCAACTAGCGAAGCTGATGACGAAGATTTATCTGACGGTGGTGGCGCAAAAAATGTATCGTACGGTGTAAAAAGCTTTTCTTTTACAAATCTTAACCCGAACACGACTTATTATTTTAAGATCTACTCTTACTCCAACAGCGCCTCCAATATTAATTATAAGACGGATGGTACGATTGAAACAACCTCTGCATTAAGTGGAGAGGCGAGTGAAACTGCAGATGACTTATTTATTTCTGAATATGTAGAGGGAAGCAGTGGTTCTAACAAATATCTTGAAATTTATAATGGTACCGGTGGCAGTGTAGATTTAGGTATTTATGATATTCAAATCTATTTCAATGGAAGCACTAGCGCCGGAACTACAATTAGCCTTTCGGGAACAATTTTGCAGAATGATGCTTTTGTGATCGCCCATTCATCCGCAACAAATTGGCCCGGTTCTGCAGATTTGTCCTCAGGAAGTTTAAGTTTTAACGGAAATGATGCGGTTGTTCTACGAAAAAACAGCTCTGACCTTGACATAATTGGGCAAATAGGTAATGGCTCCAATTTGTATAATGACCGCACTTTGCAGCGCAGTTCCAGCGTTACCGGACCGGTAGCAATTTATAACAGTTCAGAATGGTCCGATCTTGCAGAAAGTTATGATGATTTAGGACAACATACTTTTGATTCAGCATTGCCTGTGGAATTGATTTCATTTAGAGGAAATTATTTTCGGGACCAAATTGCGTTGGTCTGGCAAACAGCCTCTGAAGTTGATAACGCCGGATTTATTTTAGAGAAATCTGAGAATAATGGCCCGTTTCATGAGATTGCCTCATGGAGAAATAATGATGATCTAGTTGGACTTGGTACTTCTTCACAAAGCCAAACATATACTTTTACCGATTTTGAAATCCGTGAAGGCGATATTTACATTTACCGTTTGTGGGATGAGGATTTTGCAGGTTCTAAACAATTGAATGCGGAAATCACAGTTGTTGCATCAATTGAAATCAAATTTGTTGATCAGCAATTCTTGCCCGAATCTACAAGTTTATTGTCCAACTATCCAAATCCGTTCAATCCAATCACCTACATTCCATTTGAATTGGTCAAGGCAACTTCTCCAAAAATATTGATTCATGATATCCAGGGCAGGCTAATTAAAGAATTTCTTTTGGGTGATCTGGGAATAGGGCGTTTTGAAATTACCTGGGATGGGACAAATAATTTGCTCCAACATGTAAGCTCTGGTATTTATATTTATACTTTGGTTACAGAAAATTTTAACCAAAGCCGGCGCATGTTACTTCTGCGATAATTTGCACCCTGAGCATGTCGAAGGGGAGCTTGTTGAGCATGCGAAATCCCGGCGCGTCGGGATCGAAGAAAGCCTGCTTAAAGTTTACACTCCAATATCTTCATTCCAAAGCTCAGGTTTATCTTTAATAAAATTGGTTATAAGTTCAATGCACAATTTATCTTGAAGAACTTTTATATTCACTCCGCGGGATTTAAGCAATTTTTCTTCACCCAAAAAGGTATTATTTTCACCGATTATAACAGTTGGTATTTTGTAGAGTAAAATAGCACCGGAACACATTGAGCAGGGTGAAAGTGTGGTGTAAAGAGTGCATTGCCGGTATATTTCAGCAGATTGTCTTCCGGCATTTTCCAGGGCATCCATTTCTCCATGAAGTGTTGGGCTGCCCGATTGAATACGGCGGTTGTGGCCTCGGCCGATTATTTTATTTTTATAAACCAGCACAGAGCCAATGGGAATTCCACCTTCCTCTAAGCCCTTCTCGGCTTCTTCAATTGCTACCTGCATGAATTTATCCAAAGTGAATTCCCAGTATTTTTAGAACTAATGTTTGTCATTCCCGAATGTTTCAATCGGGAATCTATTTTTAAGATTCCTGCTTAAAGCTTGCAGGAATGACAAGATCTTTTAAAATCTCAACATGACAAATACTATAGTGTCATTCTGAGCGAAAGCAGAGAAGCGAAGAATCCCCTTCCCGGTTGGGATGCTTCGCTATTACTCAGCATGATAATTATGTTAGCACTTCGCCAAAGCAGCGTCCATAACACGGATAAACTCATCAATCTCAGTTTTAGAAATATTCAATGGTGGCGCAATCCGCACAACATTTCCATGAAGTCCGCCCTTACCAATAAGAACATTTTGTTTTTTTGCTTCTTCAAAAAGTTTACCAACAGTTGCCGGATCGGGGGTTTTGTTTTCGCCAACAAATTCCAACGCCTGCATTAAGCCCATACCACGAACATCACCAATCGCGGGATATTTTTCTTTTAGGCCATTCAAGCCATCGCGCAGTATTTGGCCCATTTCATACGCATTTTGAGCGAGTTTTTCTTCTTCCATAACTTCTATGGTTGCCAGGGCCGCCGCCATAGAAACCGGATTACCGCCAAATGTGGAAATGGTTAATCCTGTAAAACTATCGGCAATATCTGTGCGAGCAATTGTTGCCCCGATCGGTGTGCCGTTGGCCATGCCTTTTGCAGCGGTCATCATATCCGGTTCTACGCCATAATGCTCAATTCCAAACATGCGTTTTCCAGTTCGGCCAAATCCTGTTTGTACTTCATCACTTATAAAAACACCGCCATATTTTTTGATAATCGGAACAGCAACTTCAAAATATTCTTTTGGAGGAGTGATAAATCCACCAACACCCTGAATAGGTTCTGCCAGAAACCCTGCAATTTGCCCGGAGGTTGTTGTCATGATCAATTCTTCAATATCCTGGGCACATTTTATTTCACAAGATGGATATTCTAATCCAAGAGGGCAACGGTAACAATATGGATTTACAGCATGTTTAATTCCTGCATCCTGCACGCCGCCGTGACGCCATGGAGCATGCGCCGTTAAAGTCATTGCCAGCATGGAACGGCCGCTGTATCCGTGCCGCAAAGCAATCAGTTCCTGGTTGCCTGTAAAATGACGCGCCATAAAAACAGCAGTTTCGTCCGCTTCTGTGCCGCTGCTAGTAAAGAATGTTTTTTGTAGTTTGCCGGGTGTAATTTGCGCCAACTTCTCTGCAAGCTTCCCAATATTTTCAGTTGGATACAAAGTGGATGTATGCTGTAGTTTATCAACTTGCTCTTTTATTTTGGAAGTAACTTTTGGGTTACAATGCCCAACACTCACAGTAAGAATACCTCCAAAAAAATCCAGATATTTATTGCCGTCTGCATCGAACAAATAGCAACCTTCTCCATGATCGAGGGCTAAAGGTTCCTTATAATAATTGGCAACGCTGGGAAACAGGTAATCTTTGTGTCTTTTTAAAATATCGTTTTTCATGATTGATCCTCTTGTTTAAATATTGTTCCCTGAGCCTGTCGAAGGGAACTGATTCTGTAGTGGTTTCAGACTTCGACAAGCTCAGTCATCACATATTTTCTATTTCTTAAAAGCATCACCGGGTTTTGGTACAAAATGCCCTATACCACCGGCAAGTTTATCATTAAAAGTCTTTGGGATATCATCTTTGTCGGTTCGTTCTTTCCAGGTAACTTCCTCTTTGCCGGAATCAACCTGTTTCATGGTGATACATTCTTCAACCGGGCAAACCAAAGAGCAGAGATTGCAACCCACACAATTCTCATCAATTATGTATGGAATCCTTGTGTCCTTATTTAAACCAATCGCCTGATGCGCGCCATGATCACAAGCCACATAACATAGATCACAGCCTATACATTTTGAGTCATTAATATCAGCAATCACTTTATAGCTTAGATTTAGGTTTTCCCAGGATTTTACATTTGGCAGGGCAAGGCCAACCATTTCATCCACTGTATTAAAACTTTTATCGATCATATACTGCTCAAGGCCGCTGATCATTTCACGGATAATTCCAAATCCATAATGCATAACAGCTGTGCAAACCTGAACATTTGCTGAGCCAAGAAGAATATATTCAACAGCATCCCGCCAGTTTTCTATGCCTCCAATTCCTGAAATAGGCAGATTAGTTAGTTCATCCTGTGCACATTCTTTAACCATATTTAGGCCGATTGGTTTTACAGCCGGACCGCAATAACCGCCATTTGTACTTTTACCATCCACAACCGGGTAAGGGACAAAGTTGTCGATATCCACACCCACAAGGCTTTGCACTGTATTGATCAAGGAAATGGCATCTGCATTACCAGCTTTTGCTGCTCGCGCCGGAACGCGAATATCCGTAATATTTGGGCTCAATTTTACAATAACCGGAACATTGGCAACTTCCATCACCCATTTTGTTAGGGTTGTTAAAACATCAGGATTTTGACTTACAGCTGAGCCCATGCCGCGTTCGCACATTCCATGCGGACAGCCAAAATTGAGTTCAATCCCGTCACAGCCGGCATTCTCAACATCTTTTACAATCTGATGCCATTCTGCCTTGCTTTGCACCATCAGAGAAGCAACGACAGCATGATCCGGAAAATGCTTTTTGACCTCTTCAATATCATCAAGATTATCTTTTAATGGCCGGTCGGTAATCAGCTCGATGTTATTTAAGCCGACGAGACGTTTGTCTTTATAATTTACACCGCCATAGCGGCTGGAGACATTTACAATTGGAACGCCCAGTGTTTTCCATACAGCGCCACCCCAACCGGCATCAAAGGCTTTCATTACCTGATAGCCTGAGTTTGTAGGCGGGGCAGAAGCCAGCCAAAATGGGTTGGGTGATGTGATTCCGGCAAAATTTGTTTTTAAATCCGGCATTTATTTTTCTCCTCAAGTGTTTTATTTAACAGGGAGACGCTGAGGACAAGAGAAAACAACATGTTAAAAAAACTCAGTGTACTCTGTGCCTCTGTGTTTTAATTTTAACGGGCTTCTAAAAATTCAATAATTCCCTTTGCAGCAAGTTTACCTTCAGCGGCAGCGTTTACAACTTCTTTGCCACCATTAAGCGCATCACCTGCAGCAAAATATTTTGGATTATCTGTCTGGCAGGTTTGTTCATTCACAACAATCTTTCCGCTTTTATCCAGATTGATATTTTCGATTGAATCCAAAAAATCCACAAACTTGGATTGCCCGGTCGCCCGGATCACCATATCACAAGGCAGAATATGCTCGCTATCTTTGATTGGTTCCACTTTGCCGTTAACTACATTGGTGCGGATAAATTTTACACCTTCTACTTTTTTATCTCCCAAAATTTCCATTGGCGCAATATTAAAAATTCCAAAGACGCTAACGCTTTTCGCCAGGTCATACTCAAAATCATAGGCAGGCATTTCTCCTTTAGATCGTCTGTAACAAAGCGCCACGGTTTCAGCACCCATACGCGCCGCCTCCGAGGCTGCATCCATTGCAGTATTTCCTCCACCAAGTACAAGTACATTTTGACCAACCAAAGTTTTCTGTTTTTTTATACGAATGTCTTTTATGAAATTGATGGCGCCAAAATAATTCTCTAAATCCTCACCAGAAATATTTAATTCACCCGTGGTTCCAAGGCCAATGGCCAAAAGAATCGCATCATAGTCTTTTTCAAGATTTTTAAGTGCTTGAGGATTAATATGTGAATTATATTGCACATTATATCCAAAAGTTTTTTGCAGATAATCCATTTCTGATAAAACAGTTTCATTATCAATTTTATACGGGGCAACGCCATAAAGCGTTAATCCGGATGGTTTATCGTTAGCCTCAAAAATATCCACACCAAAACCGGCCAATCGTAACTCACACGCTGCAGAAATCCCTGCCGGACCGGCGCCGATTATGGCGACTTTCTTGTTAGTATCTTTTTGCGGGATAAACAATTTGCTATTTTCTTTGATTGCATTGTCGGTTGCAAAAGCCTGAAGCCTTCCTATCTCGATTGGTTTAATGTTTTGCTCTGTAAACACGCAGGAGCCTTCGCACAAAACTTCAGTGGGACATACCTGGCCGCAAGCTTTGCCGAAATAGTTTGCGCTGTAAATTGTCCTTGCTGAACCTTTAATATTTCCCGAATGTATTTGCCGAATAAATAAAGGAATATCTATCCCGGTTGGGCAAGCCTTGATGCATGGCGCATCGTAGCAGAACAAACAACGGCCACTTTCTACATGGGCCTCTGTATTGTTCATTAGCGGTTTAATCTGTTTAAAATTTTCCTGGTATTCTTTTTCTGTTTTTGGCCGTTTAAATTCCGGCATACATTCTCCATTTTTTATTGCGGTGTTACAATCTCTAATAAAATCACAAAAAACAAATCATAAAAATCAAACAAATCAACAAAGAATAAAACCCAATGACCTAAACTTAGAAAACACCAGTTTGAAATTTAGAAATTGTTTTTGTCATTTATTTGTTATTTGTAGTTTGCGATTTGTGATTTCAAAAGTTCCGGATTTATTCTATAATTCTACCAATTTTTGGTAGGTCTCCGGACGGCGGTCTCTGAAAAATTGCCAGGTAGAACGAACCTCTTCTATCATATCCAAATCAAATTCGGAAATAAGCAATTCATCATTGTCTTCAGAAGCTTCCGCTAAAATCTGCCCTTTTGGATCAACAAAATAAGAAGTACCATAAAATTTACCCAGATTCCAGGGTTTCTCAGTACCGACACGATTGATACAGCCCATAAAATATCCATTGGCAACCGCATGGGCAGGTTGTTCTAATTTCCATAAATATTGTGAGAGCCCTGCAACTGTGGCTGATGGATTATAAACAATCTCTGCACCATTTAATCCAAGGATACGTGCACCATCAGGGAAGTGGCGGTCATAGCAAATATAAACACCCACTTTGGCATATTTTGTCTGGAACACCGGATAACCCATATTGCCAGGTTTAAAGAAAAACTTCTCCCAAAATCCGGATGTATGAGGGATGTGATTTTTGCGGTATTTGCCAAGATATTTCCCGTCGGCATCAATTACGGCTGCAGTGTTGTATAAAAATCCAGCTTGTTCTTTTTCAAAAACAGGGATAACCATAACCATGTTATATTTTTTGGCATAAACAGACAGCTCTTCAGTAATTCGGCCTGGAACCGGCTCTGCAGAGTCATACCATGCTGCATCTTGTCCGGGGCAAAAATATGGTGTATTAAAAATTTCCTGAAGGCAGAGAATTTGGACGCCATTTTTACCGGCCTCTTCAATATAAGGAACATGCTTTTCTTCCATAGCCGTCATTATTTCTTCTATGCTTCCGTCGCCTTCCGATTTTGGAATACTCATTTGTATCAAGCCTGATTTGATCAATCGTGGCATTTTCTTCCTCCGCATTTAATATTAAAAGAACAAACTCACCGCAGAGACGCAGAGTTTTCTGAGAAATATACTTAGGTATATTATTTCAAAGTTTAGCACTTCAAAAAACACTTTTGATATTTAGTTTAAGTTTTTCTCGGCGTTCTTTGCGCCTCTGTGTTATTAATAATAATTGAATATCAAACCACCTTAGAAGCCTGGCTCCGTTTTATAAAACGGCCATAACCCTTGTTGATAAGAACCTGGCCATTGTCGATTGCAACTTTTCCACGCATCAAAACCGTTTTAGTTTTGCCAGTTACTTCCCAGCCTTCATACCCTGAATAATCACAATTATGATGATGCGTTTTTGCTGAAATCGTGTGTTTTTCATTTGGGTCAAGAATAACTATATCTGCATCTTTACCAATGGCTATTGATCCTTTTTTATCCATCCCAAAGATTTTAGCTGCATTGGTCGATGTCACTTCAACAAATTTGTTCATGCTGATTTTGCCTTTTTTAACACCCTCGGAAAAAAGTAATTCCAAACGGTGCTCAATGGCAGGATGGCCATTAGGGATTTTTGCAAAATCATCTTTGCCCATTTCCTTTTGTTCCATAAAGAAAGGGCAGTGGTCAGTACCAACAACATTCACCAAACCCTGGTTTATCCCGGCCCACAAAGTGGCCTGGTCTTTTGGCTGACGGAGCGGTGGACTCATTACCCATTTTGAGCCTTCAAAACCATCTTTTTCGTAAAGGGAAGCATCGAGCAGCAAATACTGAACGCATGTTTCAACAAAAACTTTTTGATTGCGTCGAGTGGAATTTCGCACCTGGTTGAGCGCGCCTTCGCAAGTAAGATGCACGATATAGGCTGGAACATCTGTATATTCAGCCATATCAATAAATCGCCCGGACGCTTCGGCCTCTGTTACTTCCGGCTGAGATAAATAATGATAAAGCGGTGAAAGCTTCCCTTCAGATTGGTGCTTGGCAATAAGGTGGTCAATCATGTCACCATTTGTAGCATGGACTGTCACCATACCGCCTTGTTTTTTAACTTCGTGCATTAGGCCTACCATTTGGCCATCATCAACCATTAAAGCCCCTTTATAGGCCATAAATGTTTTAAAGGATGTTATTCCATCAGCAATTAGTTTGCTTACTTCCTTTTTAGTTTCAGGATTAAAATCAGTTACAGCCAGGTGGTAAGAATAATCGCCATAAGCATTTCCTTCAGACTTTTTATTCCATTCGTCTACTGCAGAATACATTGATTGGCCCTGAACCTGAATGGCAAAATCTATAATAGATGTTGTACCACCGTGTAAAGCGGCCTTGGTTCCGGTCTCATAATTATCGCTGGAAAAGGTGCCCATAAATGGCAAATCGAGATGTACATGCGGATCAATGCCACCGGGAAAAACATATTTCCCTTGTGCATCTATTACCTGGTCTGCATTTACATTTAAATTTTTCCCTATTGCCGAAATGGTTTCTCCTTCAATAAAAATATCAGCTACAAAATCATCCGCTGCTGTAAAAACCCGTCCGTTTTTTATTAAGATTGACATTTTTTAGTCCTTTCTGCTTATCATACTCTTGATCTATACAATATCGATGTCATTCTGAGCGGCACGCATTTAAGCGAAGAATCCCTTTCCCGGAGGGGATGCTTCGTGCCTCAGCATGACATGACAATTGGATTAATTAACATCCGGGATTTTATAAATTACTTTATACAAAACATAATAAACCACAAAGGAAATCAGAAAACCGGTAAACCAGGATAAGCTGTATAAAAAGTTCAAAGCTGGAACCCAATAACCAATCAAAGCCAGCAAAATGCCAGTTAAGAAGGCAAGTACGGCTGCAATATTAAAACCGCTTGAGTAAGAGTATTCGCCCTTAGGATTATATAACTCAGCCAGATTTAATTCTTTTTTGCGGATTATAAAATAATCGCATAAAAGGATACCCAGAACCGGCCCGAGCAAACCACTTACAAAAATCAGAATACTGCTTATCTCATCTAATAACCACCATGGCATGATAATAATCCCGATAATTCCGGTTATTAATCCGCCTTTACGAAAATCTAATTTCTTTGGAAGAAGATTGGCAAAAGCATTAGCCGGCGCTATAACATTGGCCGCAATATTCGTGCTTAAAGTGGCAATAATCATAAAAACCTGAGAAATAATTACAACGATGGGATTTTCAAATCGTGCCAACAAAGAAACAGGATCCCATGGTGCATCCTGGGCAATTAGAATATCTTCAAAATTGGTAATCGCTGCAAAAGTGACAAAAATTCCAACAAACGAATATAGGATCATAGTTCCGGGTAAGCCTAAAAACTGACCGATAACCTGTTCTTTTTGGGTATGAGCATATCGTGTAATATCGGCAATACTCAAAGACATTGTAGCCCAAAATCCTACCATTGCTGTAAGCCATAAAATATAGCCCCATAATTTGTCAGAACCGTTTTCTGCCGGGGCTAAAGGGACATCAATAATCGATGATTCTACTATTCCGTTTTCAGTTAATTTGCGAAACTGAATTTGAATATTGGGATTTTCAGAGCTATTAAAATGAGAAAGAAACACTTCGCTGTTTTCTTCTGAAATTTCTTGCCAGCCCATTGATAATGATTCCATTTGTCCATTTGAACCAAGTGTACTGATTTGAAACTCATCAGATTTATAACTGCCATCTGCATTTTTAAGCGGGCTTAAATTCACAATGTGCGTTCCACCATCTGACGAAACTGTGGCTGTAGGCTGTTCTAATTGTTGGCCTTGTTCTAAAACGGTATTAAAACTACCGGCTGTGTTGCTGCCCCAGATAATAAGCAGAATCCCAATCAATATTAATATGGGAGCGGCCCAGCTTTCCAACCAGCGAATGCTTTCAGTACCATGCCAGACAAAGTGCATATTGACTAACCAGAACAAACCAAATCCAATAAACTTTCCAAGATCCAATCCCAAAGAAGCTTCACTACCTGATAGTACATTCCATATAGCATAAAATGCCAATCCGCCAATCCAGGTTTGAACACCAAACCACCCGCAAGCAACTATTGCTCGAATAACTGCCGCGATGTGAATTCCTTTTGTTCCAAATGAAGCCCGTCCGAGAACAGGGAAGGGGATACCAAATTTTACACCGGCGTGTCCATTTAGTACCATTGGGATGGTGATTATTAAATTGGCCAACCCGATAATTATTAAGGAGGCCTGCCATGACATTCCGGATTTAATCATGTATGAGGCAAGAATATAGGTTGGGATGCAAACGGCCATTCCAATCCAGATGGATGTCAGGTTCCACAAATTCCATGTTCGTTCAGTTTGCGGTGTTGGCGCCAGGTGTTCGTTGTATAAAGGCGATGTAGAATGCTTTTGGTGAACTTCTTTTATGGCTTGGTCCATATTATCCTTTTAAAACTGTTACACGTTTCGTGTTGCAAGTTGCAAGGAAAAGCAGAATTAAATATGAAGATATTAAAAATCTATAGGAATCCTGAAACATGCATCCTGCAACTTTTTTTAGCTCATCCAGTTTATCTGGGCTTCCGGATTCCATTTTGTTGATGTCTTTTTTAGCTGTGTCCAAAACTCAATCGAACTTTTTCCGGTAATATCACTAACTCCAAATTTGGATTCATTCCAACCGCCAAAAGAAAAAGGTTCCCTTGGGACGGGAACGCCAATATTCACACCAATCATTCCCGCACTGGCGCGTTCCATAACCTGACGAGCTAATCCACCGCTTTGAGTGAAAACTCCTGCAGCATTTCCATAGTTGGAGCTATTTTCAATTGTCATTGCTTCGTCTAAATCGTTGGCCCTAATTATTGAAAGAACCGGGCCAAAAACTTCTTCTTTGGCTATGGCCATTTCGGGTTTTACAAAATCAATTACTGTTGGACCAACATAGAAACCACCTTCTTTATTTTTAACAACGGCATTGCGTCCATCTACTAGTATTTTTGCTCCTGCCTGCTCTGCTTCCGTGATGTAGCGCTCAATACGTTCTTTGGCTGCTTGAGTAATTACAGATCCAAGGTTTTCACCGGGAATTATTTTCCGCGCCTCATCACATAATTTTTCTATGATGTGATCAACCTTGCCAACACCAACCATTGCAGAGGAGGCCATACAGCGTTGTCCGGCACAACCTGACATGGATGCGGCTACATTGGATGCTGTCATTTCAACATTTGCATCAGGCAATACAATCAAATGATTTTTAGCGCCTCCAAGGGCAACACAGCGCTTAAGGTTTGAGCATGAACGTTTATAAACCACTTTGGCTATTTTTGTTGAACCAACAAAAGAGACCGCCTCTATTCCGGGATGATCGCAGATTTCTTCAACAATTTCACGTCCGCCGTTAACAACATTAAAAACGCCATGCGGCAATCCTGCTTCTTTTAAAAGTTCTGCCATTTTCATGGCACTAATAGGCACTATTTCCGATGGTTTTAAAATGATACAATTACCAAGCGCAATAGCATTTGGGATAGTCCAGTGTGGCACCATATTGGGGAAGTTAAATGGAGAAATACACGCAACAACGCCTACAGGTTTTCTTTCTACCCGGCATTCAACGCCATTGCTAACTTCCATTATTTCACCCTGAACCATTTGTGGCAGGGAGCAGGCAAATTCTGTAAGCTCAATACTTTTATCAACTTCGGCAACCGATTCTCCCATGGTTTTACCATTTTCTTCCATTACCAAAGTTGAAAGCTCTTCACGGTTTTTTTCCAGAAGCATTCGGTATTTATAAAAGACCTGTACACGATCTTTTATGGTCATAGCCGACCATTCGGGAAAAGCGCCTTGGGCAGCTTTTACAGCCAAGTCCAAATCTTCTTTCCCACTTAAAGGGACAGTAGAAATTTTGCTCCCATCTGTGGGGCAAATAACATCCATTTTTGAGGATGTAGAATTTTTAAATTGACCATTAATATAATTTTTTACTTCGGGATATTTCATTATACAATCTCCAAAAAAGTGGAATAGAAATATAAATTTAAATATTTAGGATTTAACAATTTATAACAGTAGAGAAGTGACGCGAAATATATAATAAAGGGAAGAATGTTACATGTCAATAATAATTAAGGGTTTAGAATGATTATTGAATTACTTTGAATGTATCAATCTTTTATTTGTCTGAAAAATCCAATCGACCTAAATTAATGTTTTCTGAGTATTGAAATTTTATGGATTTTGATTTATGCAAAATATTGACATACCTGTTGCAGTTCTTGGTGCCGGTCCAGGTGGTGCTACTGCGTCCATCTTTTTAGCTAAAGCAGGCATTGATCATGTAATAATCGACAAGGCAACTTTTCCCAGAGATAAAATCTGCGGCGATGCTTTGAGCGGTAAAGTGGGTGCTATCCTGAATCGGATAGACCCCGAGCTTGTGTATCAGTTGGATTCAGATGATAATAACTTCCTCAACTGTTGGGGTGTGCAGTTTGTTGCCCCCAACGGAGAAGCACTGAATATCCCTTTTGATAAAGATCCAACAGTTCAAAAATATCCGCCCGGCTTTATTTCCAAACGTGTTAATTTTGATAATTTCCTTTTTAAGCAAATCGATGAAAAATACGCAACAAAATTGATGGGTTGTGAAGTCAAAAATATCGTAACTCATAATGATAAAGTTGAAATTCAATATTTGAAGGATGGGCAGAAAAAGAGTCTGTTTACAAACATTGTAATTGGTGCAGAAGGTGACCGGTCGATAGTGGCAAAAAAACTGGCCGGGCATAAGATGGATCCACGATATTATGCTGCCGGTCTGCGTGTTTATTATGAAAATGTAACAGATATGCATCCTCAAAACTTTATTGAGCTGCATTTTATAAAAGAAGTTCTCCCGGGATATTTGTGGGTTTTTCCATTGCCAAATAATCAGGCAAATGTGGGCATCGGTATTTTATCGGAGAAAGTTAAAAGCCAGAAAATGAATCTTAAAAAGATGATGTTGAATGCATTGGAAAACAATGTCAATCTCAAAGAGCGGTTTAAAGATGCAACAATGCTTAACGATATAAAAGGTTGGGGCTTACCACTTGGTTCGATAAAAAGAAACTTGTCCGGTGAGCGTTATATGCTTGTTGGTGATGCTGCCTCATTGATAGATCCTTTTACAGGCGAAGGTATTGGGAATGCAATGATTAGCGGGCGATTTGCTGCTAACGTTGCCGAAGAGGCACTCAAAGAAAATGATTTTTCTGCTGAAACAATTAAGAAGTATGATGAGCTTGTTTACGATAAACTTTGGGATGAATTAAAACTTAGTTACACAATGCAAAGATTGATAAACCGTCCATGGCTTTTTAATTTTATTGCAAACAGAGCTGTTAAAAATAAAACCATCCAGGAAACCATGTCCACAATGTTCGATGATCTGGATATGCGGGCTAAATTAAAGTCACCCACCTTTTATTTTAAAATGTTGTTTAACCTATAAATCTTTTTCATTTTAAAATATTTACATTATTCAGACATTCTTTGACAAATTTTTGACATAACAATGTGCCGATTAGCTATTTTCCCTAAAAACAAAATAAGGGAGAATTAAATGAATAAACTTTTACTTTTATTTTTGCTTCTCGTTGTGACATGCCCATTATCAGCTCAAACATTTGATTATCCACATTTTGAATATTCGAATAAGACAGTTAGTCATAACTATTTCGATAATCAGAAACCTTTTCAGCTTTCCTTTGCACCACTTAAATTTAATAACCAAAATAAAAATAATCCCGAAACGTCTATTTGGGTAGAGCTTGGCTATATAACCGCGATGGAAACTGTTTTTACAGGGATGAGCTATCTTGCAAGCAGAGATAATGATTATGGCCCTGCAATCGCCGGAGGATTTGATCTTTTTATGGGGGGTGCCGGTATTGGAAATATTGCTGCAAACGAATCAAAGCTATTAAAAACAGGTTATATTCTAATCTCTGCAGGATTTTTAACTAAATCTCTATATAATTTTAAACTGGGTAAAGATCATTCTCAAAAGAAACGATTCTGGACAAATTTTGTAGGATTTAATGTTTTGGTTTTTACCGGTTATTTTTTAGATACTTTGAAATAATTATAGCAACAAGGAGTTTTCTGTGACGGTTCTAAAAAAAATCAATATTCTTTCAATGGCGAAATTCCATACCTTTTTTTCCGGCTTTTTCGGCTTACTTGCAGGGGTTTTATATTCTTTTGGAGGACTTGTTATTGACTCGCTTGTAACGATGGGGTTTGTGTCCCCGGCTGCTGCATCTACGTCAGGACTTAGTTATGGTACGGTGCTTGCATTTGGCGCATTAATTGGTATGCCGCTTATCTTTGCTACTGTTGGATTTGTTATTGGGCTTATTCAAGCTCTTCTCTATAACTTATTTGCAAAATGGTTCGGTGGAATTGAAATCGAAATTGAATAATAATTTTGTGTCCAATTTTTTTGATTTAAAAGTAGTCAATTTAGCACTCAGGTAACTGGGCGCCTATGTTTTTACCCCCAAAGAAAAAATCTCTCTAATGCCACTTCTTTTTTTATACCAACTAATTAAATAGAACTTTGGCAAGATAAAGCTTTTATAGCCAAAATTTTTTCGTATATTTATAATCTAAAAAGCTTTGACAATGTCGGCTTAAAACCAAACAGTAATCTAAAAAGGAGTTTTACATGGAACCCATCAGAACCCTGATAATGGGAGCAGCAGGCAGAGATTTTCACAATTTCAATGTTTTCTATAGGAACAATGCAGATTATAAAGTTATTGCTTTTACAGCAACTCAAATCCCAAATATTGACGGCAGAAAATACCCAAAAGAACTTTCCGGCGAATTATATCCGGCTGGAATTCCAATTCTCCCGGAAGAGGATTTAATTAGAATTATAAAAGATGAAAATATTGAGCAGGTCGTTTTTGCTTATAGCGATGTTTCACACCAGACAATTATGGAAAAAGCTTCAACCGTTTTGGCAGCCGGCGCCGATTTTAAACTAATGGGACAGGATAATACCGCAGTAAAATCTACAAAACCGTTGATTTCCATTTGTGCAGTACGGACAGGTGTTGGTAAAAGCCAAACAACCCGCTATGTCGTAAAACTGTTAACGGAAATGGGTTATAAAGTTGCTTCAATCCGCCACCCAATGCCTTATGGTGATTTAGCAAAACAAGCTGTTCAGCGCTTTGCAGATTACAGCGACTTGGATAAACATGAATGCACGATTGAAGAACGTGAAGAATATGAGCCGCATATCGATAATGGCGCAGTTATTTTTGCAGGTGTTGATTATGAAGCGATACTTCGTGAAGCTGAAAAAGAAGCAGATTTCATTTTGTGGGATGGTGGCAATAATGACACCTCTTTTTACCAGGCAGATTTAAGTATTGTTTTAGCTGATCCACATCGTCCCGGCCATGAAGCAAGTTATTATCCCGGTGCAGTAAATGTTCGCTTAGCCGATGCAATAATCATAAACAAAGCTGATACAGCAAATTACAGTGATGTACTGGCTGTGCGTGAAAATCTTGTAAAAATTAATCCGGATGCAATGGTTGTTGAAGCTGCATCTCCTATTTTTGTTGATGATCCTGATTCTATCCGTGGAAAAAAAGTGTTGGTTGTTGAAGATGGTCCAACTCTTACTCATGGCGAAATGGCTTATGGTGCAGGATGGATTGCAGCCCAGCGTTTTGGTGCAAAAGAGATTATTGATCCACGTCCATTTGCGGTTAAATCAATTGCTGATACATATGCTAAATATCCAAAAACCGGAAAAATTTTACCGGCAATGGGTTATGGCGGTGATATGGTTAAAGATCTTGAAGAGACTATCAATGCTTCAGATGCGGAACTGGTTGTTATTGGAACACCAATCGATTTAAGCAGGGTGTTGAAAATAAACAAACCGACCCAGCGTGTGCGTTATGAGCTTCAGGAAGTAGGCAGCCCAACCGTTGCAGAATTGATTAAAGAAAAGTTCAAAAAATAGAGATAATATTCTTGGTTTTCAGAAAGGGGTTCAAATATTTGAGCCCCTTTTTTTGTTAATAGAATGGATGCCAAAAAACCATCACACATTTCAACTATTATTTTGATAATAACCATTATATTAATGATAATTTTTTTACAGTATAAAAATAGTAAACCCTATAAAATCAACACCTGGCCGATTATTAATTCTGGCATAATTTTTGGACATTAAATTTCGATTTTCACAAGAAGCCACAATTAATTTAAATTAAAAAGCAAAACAAATTTTTTGGAGAAGAAGGATGTTTACAAAAATCAAGGTACTCTTTTTCATCTTACTAATATTGATAATAACAGGATGTAGTGAAAAATCATCTCCCACCCAAAATGACAATCCACTGGATCAAATTGAAAAAAGTTCAAAGCGTGGCCTTGCATATAATTTGACTAATGCAGCTGACCTTGATACGCTTAAAAGTGGTGTTTCCTGGTGGTATAACTGGTATTTTGAAACAGATGCTCCAGATGGTTATTATGAAGATTATCAAATGGAATTTTTACCAATGCTTTGGGGTGGTAATAAATCTGCGGACTTTACTGCAATTAAGAATTTTATTCTGGCACATCCTGAGATTGAATACTTGCTTGTTCTAAATGAGCCAAATTTAACAGACCAGGCCAATCAGACACCGGCACAAGCTGCAGCAAACTGGCCGCAATACGAACAGGTAATTGAAGAATTGGCTGCCCAGGAAAGAACGATTTATCTGGTTGGTCCGGCAATGACCTGGGGAACCATGACAAATTACTGGGATCCAGTTGTTTGGCTGGATGCTTTTTATGATGCTTATAAATCGGCAAATGGTGGACGTGATCCTAAGATTGATTATCTGGCCTTTCACTGGTACGACTATGGATTGTCTGAACAGTTAAATCGGCTGCAAAAGTATGGCAAGAAAATATGGGTAACTGAGATGGCTAACTGGAATGCTCAAATAAACTCATTTAGCAAACAAGCTGAGCAAATGCGCGAAATGGTGGCTATTTGCGAAAATAGGGATGATGTTTTCCGCTATGCCTGGTTTATCGGCCGCGGGTTTGAAAACCGATATTCATATTTGTTTAATCCATCTCCAGGTGAACTAAATGAACTTGGAAAACTATATTTAAGCTTACCATACTAAAAATGATGTAAAAATTAAAAAATGATGTAAATTTATCAACAGAAAAAATATATATAGTTGCTCTTCATTTTATAGAAAGAAACTGCTAAAATCACTTTAAAAACTGACCGAAACCGATAAAAGTTATAGATGGAGGAGGCATGCAAGACATAACAAATCACAACTGGTTTAAATATATTTCCAAAACTTTCTTTTTGATAACTCTGACAATCATTTTTTTATCCTGCATGAGTGGAAAACTTCAGAACAATTCAACAATTGTTGAAAAGTTTGGGAACCTGAGTGTTAAAGGAAATTCTATTGTAGATAAAAATGGCAAGACAGTTTCGCTGCATGGCATGAGTCTTTTCTGGAGCCAGATAAAGGGGAAATATTATAATTATGATTGTATTAAATGGCTACGTGATGATTGGAATTGTACCGTTGTTAGGGCAGCAATGGGTATCGAAGAGGCTGACTCTTTAGATGGATACCTTGTTCACAAGGAAAGAGAATTTAATAAAGTAGTAACTGTAGTTGATGCGGCAATCGATTTGGGTATCTATGTCATTGTTGACTGGCATGATCACCATGCACACGAAAACAAAGATGAAGCCATTGAGTTCTTCCAAAAAATTGCAGAGAAGTATGGTGATAAGCCAAACATTATTTATGAAATTTATAATGAGCCTATGCAAATATCATGGGCTGATGAGGTTAAACCTTACTCCGAAGAATTAATTAAAGCGATTCGTGAAATCGATCCTGATAACCTGATTATCGTCGGTACAACTACCTGGTCGCAAGATGTTGATATTGCTGCAATGGATCCTTTGCCATTCAGTAATATTGTTTATTCGTTGCATTTTTATGCAAGCAGCCATAAGCAAAATTTAAGAAATAAGGCGAAAATAGCCCTTGAAAATGGAAAAGCTTTATTTGTCTCAGAATTTGGGATTTGCGAATACACCGGAAGTGGAATAATAGATTCGGTTGAGGTTGCAGCCTGGTTTGATTTTATGGATAAAAATAATATCAGCTGGTGCAACTGGGCAATTGGAGATAAAATAGAAACATCTGCTGCACTTATAAATGGCGCTTCGCCAAAGGGTAATTGGACAGAAAAGGATATCTCCATTTCGGGAAAGATGCTGCGGGACAAAATTAAATTTCACAACAAAGGATTATTTACAACAGGGAAGTGAACCTGCAATTGTTAGTTAACTATACATGAAAAACAAAATGAAACCGTTAAGTTATGTTCGAGCTGTATTTTTGACCGTCTTGCTGTTTCGAAGTGGCTTTTCACAAGAGGTTGATCATTGGGAAACTGTTATTTATGCTGGCGATGAGTGGAGTTTTTTTGTTGGAATATCAGAACCGGCGTCAGATTGGAATTCTTTAAGTTTTAATGACTCATCCTGGGCAAAAGGTGCAGCTGGTATTGGATATGGTGATGATGATGATGAAACCGAAATAGACCCGACAATTTCTCTGTATATGCGCATCAAATTTGTTATTGAAGATGCTGATAAAATATCAAACTCCATTTTCAATATTGATTATGATGATGCTTTTGTTGCATATCTCAATGGTATGGAAATAGCCAGATCTAACATTGGTGAAACAGGCGATGTACCTGCTTACAATCAAACTTCCAATGGCCTTCATGAAGCACAGATGTACTATGGAGGAGAGCCGGATTATTCCTATCTTTCAGGTCAAAAAACCAGCGAGTTATTAAAGACCGGAAACAACATACTTGCTATTCAAATTCACAATGAGAGCATAACTTCGTCTGACATGTCCGCAATCCCTTTTTTTTCAGTTGGGATCAAAGACGATTCCTTCACTTACAGAAATGTACCATCCTGGTTTAAGCCACCCTTTAATTTTGATTCTTCCAATTTGCCAATCATTATAATTAACACAGGTGGTGAAAGCATTCCTTATGAACCCAAGATTGATGCTCAAATGGGGATTGTAAATAATGGATCCGGAAACCGAAATTATGTGACAGATTTTTATAATGAGTACGATGGTCATATTGGAATAGAAGTTAGAGGACAAAGTTCACTGGGATTTGAAAAAAAATCTTATGGACTCGAAACGAGGGATTCGCTTGGCGAAAACCTAAATGTGTCTTTGCTGGGAATGCCCAAAGAAAATGATTGGGTACTTCACGGACCTTATTCTGATAAATCGCTAATGAGAAATGCCTTAACCTATTCTTTAGCAGCAGGGCTTGGCCACTACGCACCTCGGGTGCAGTTTTGCGAGGTAGTTTTAAATGATACATACCGTGGGGTTTATGTTTTTACTGAAAAAATAAAACGGGATGATGACAGGGTAAACGTTACAAAAATGTTGCCACAAGATATAAATGAGCCCGAAGTAACCGGTGGCTATATATTCAAAAAAGATAAAGTAAATGAAGGTGACAATATTATATCGTTAACACGAGGCTTGGAATTAATAATTACTGAGCCTAAAAATGATAATATTGTACCTGAGCAAACTACCTGGCTGCTTAACTATTTAAACAGTTTTGAAAATGTATTATACGGAAATGGTGACTATACAGAATATATAAATGTTCAATCGTTTGTAGATAATTTTTTGATAGTAGAGTTTACAAAAAATATCGATGGTCTGCGTTTAAGTACATATTTTCATAAAGACAGAAATGGTAAAATTATTGCCTCACCCGTTTGGGATTATAACTTATCTCTTGGTAATGCAGATTATAATGATGGCTGGGCACCAATCGGTTGGTACTATCCTATTATCAGTAGCTGGGATAAAAATTGGTGGATTCAGCTTTTACAGGATCCTGCCTTTTATGATTCATGCAAAACACGATGGGCCGAGATTAGAAAAGGGCAATTTGCAGAATCTAATATTATTTCAATGATTGATGAATGGGTAGAATTATTAGATGAATCGCAAAAAAGGAACTTTGAATATTATAATATCCTTGGAAAGTATATTTGGCCTAATCCTGGTTTTCCCGAATCAGGGAGTTTTGGCTATGATTCCCCAACAAGTGGTGGTCCAACAACCTGGCAGGAAGAGGTAAATTATCTAAAGGATTTTATTGCAGGGCGTTTGGTTTGGATGGATGATCAACTCGAGTATGACCCGACAAGTTTGGATTTAGATGACCGACGTGAATTACAGTCATTTGAGCTTTTTCAAAACTATCCTAATCCTTTTAACGCCCAAACCACAATCCGTTTTTCACTTGGTTCAAAAAGTAATATTCTTATTACCATTTATGATACTCAGGGTAGAACTATAAAAACGATATTAAAGGCGTTGCCTGCTGGAGATCACTCTGTAAAACTGAATACTGCAGATCTTGCTAGCGGAGTGTATTTCTATAGGTTAAAATCAGGATCAATTGAAAAAAACAGGAAAATGCTCCTGCTAAAGTAAGACTGACGAAAATCATTAATCTCAATAAAATAAAGTTAAAATGACTCAATTTAAATTTTTAATCAAAGCTCTCTCTTTTATACTCATAAGTTTATCAATAACTTTTTGTTCTAACGATAGCAGCAATTCACCGGAAAGTGACAATCCGAAAACGGTTGTGGAGCTTTTGGGAAAACTGCAAACTCAGGGGAACCAGATTGTTGATAAAAATGGTGACCCAATCGCTTTGCACGGTATGAGTATGTTTTGGAGCCAATGGGCACCAAAGTTTTATAACAAAGATTGTATCCAATGGTTGTACAACGATTGGAAATGTACAATAATCCGGGCCGCACTTGCTGTAGAAGAAGGTGGGTACCTGGAAAATCCACAGGAAGAATTGGCGAAAATTGAAACGGTGGTTGAGGCTTGTATTGATTTGGGTATTTATGTGATTATAGATTGGCATAACCACCATGCTGAACAACAACCGGAAGTTGCCAAAGCATTTTTCAAACAAATGGCACAAAAATATGGCGGTTATCCCAATGTAATTTATGAAATATATAATGAGCCTTTAAACATTTCCTGGAGCCAGGTCCTGAAACCTTACTCAGAAGCGGTTATTGCAGAAATCAGATCCGAAGATCCTGACAACTTAATAATTGTAGGAACGCCCAATTGGTCGCAGGATGTTGACGTTGCCGCGCTCGATCCGATTGATGATGTGAATGTGGCGTATTCGTTGCATTATTACACCGGCACACATCGCCAGGAATTAAGGAATAAAGCCCAAAAAATGCTGGATAAAAACTTACCGATATTTGTTACTGAGTGGGGTGTATCCCAAGCGAATGCTTTAGGAAATATTGATTATGAAGAAACCCAGCGTTGGTTATATTTTGCTGATCAAAACAATCTTAGCTGGTGTACCTGGTCTGTTAATGACAAAGAAGAAACAACTTCCATCGTCAAGCCAGGCTCAAGCCCGACCGGGAACTGGAGTGAAGCTGATTTAACTGAGGCCGGTACATATGTTAAGAGCCTTATTTTAGAACGGAACGCAGCTATTTTTGAGTTATTGGAGAATGAATAATTATACCCTCAGAGGGAAAAAGCTTTCATTTGAATATATTGCTCCTTTAAAATCATTCCCCGCCATATTTAGCCTTACTTTTGATGAATTAATTAAATCGTAATTGATTAGTAAGTATCCTATCACCAAATTGGAAAAAAACAAAAACGAGAAATTATGGACTTAAAATTAGCTGTTTTAATTGACGGTGATAATATCCCATCTGCACACATCAAAGAAATGATGGAAGAAATTGCCAAGTATGGAAATCCCACAATAAAAAGAATTTATGGTGACTGGACAAAACCACATCTATCCAAATGGAAAAGTATCCTCCTTGAAAATGCCATCACACCTATCCAGCAATATGGTTACACTACCGGAAAAAATGCGACCGATTCTGCCATGATTATTGATGCAATGGATATTTTATATTCAGTAAAAGTCAACGGTTTTTGCCTGGTTTCCAGCGATAGTGATTTTACGAGATTGGCCACCCGGCTCCGTGAAGCAGGAATGCAGGTTTTTGGAATTGGGGAAAAGAAAACACCCAACCCGTTTATAGTTGCCTGCGACAAATTTATTTATATAGAAATCCTTAAAAATCAGTCGGAAGAAGGAGAGTCAGAACTTGCTGAGAGCAAAACGGCGGTAAAAGAAAATGTTGATAAAATTACTCCAAAAGTTATACGGTTAATCTCGGCGACAATTTCCGATGTGGCCGATGATGATGGCTGGGCTTTTCTGGGTGATGTTGGAAGTTTGATGCAGAAGAAGAAACCCAATTTTGATTCCAGAAATTATGGTTTTCAAAAACTGACTCCACTGATTAAATCCATTAAAGATTTTGAAGTAGAACAACGAGATAGTCCTAAAGGGCGTTTTAAACTAATTTATGTGAGAATAAAAGAAAAGCGCAGATCCAGAGTTAAAAAATAATACAAAGCACTTGTTTGTTTTAAGTTGAGGGATTCATAAATTTGAATCCCTTTTTTATTTAAAAATATTGAAAAGAGAAAAGCATCAAATTTAGATCATGGAAAAATATATCTTTAAATCAGAACGTTTAGGATTTCGGTATTGGAAAGATAGTGATTTAAAACCCTTTGCAGATATGACTGCTGACGCTGAGATAATGAAATATTATCCAAAAATTTTAACATTTGCGGAAAGCGGGAATCTAATCGAAAAGATAAAACAGCATTTTGATATTAATGGATTTGGTTTGCATGCAGTTGATATTCTCGAGAGCAATAAATTTATAGGATATATCGGATTTATGAAACCAAGTTTTGAATCCTTTTTTACACCGTGTACTGAAATTGGCTGGAGACTTTCAAAGGAAGAATGGAACAATGGGTTTGCCACCGAAGGTGCTGAAAGATGTTTGGAGTTTGGATTTAAAGAGTTGGGCTTTTCAGAAATTTATTCTTTTACTTCAACAGTTAATAAAGCATCGGAAAGAGTTATGCAGAAAATTGGGATGCAAAAAATCGGGGAATTTGACCATCCAAACCTTGATAATAAAAGTCAGTTAAAAAGGCATGTTTTATATGTAATAAGAGGAACATATGAATAGACCTTTGAAAAAAATGGGATTTGTGTTTTCGTATTCGATATATATCTTTTTTGCTCTTTTATTGTTTTTAATTACAAATTATTTAATACCCTTTTTATCAGATTTTAGCGGCCAGGAGCCAATACTCTTTTGGTTTATTTGTTCCGGAATTGGGGTTTTTCTTCCATTGCTCATTCTTGCCGCCATCATTCTTAAAAAAGAAGGCTTGGCATTTACAAAAGAAACATGGAGCGAGAGGCTACGCTTTAGAAAGCTGACACGGAATGATTTATTGTGGACGTTCGGCAGCATACTGATTGTTATGATTTTAAGTGGATTGGTGATGAAAGGTTTAGAATGGGTTATTGGCAGTTTTGATCATTCGCCTCCATTTATGTCTTTTGAACCTTTGTCGTCAGGAAGGTATTGGATTCTTGCTGTTTGGGTTCCGTATTGGTTTTTAAATATTATGGGCGAAGAAATCCTTTGGCGGGGTGTTATGCTTCCCCGGCAGGAAATATCATTTGGCAAATATGCCTGGTTATTGCATGGTTTAGGCTGGTGGGTATTTCACATTGCTTTTGGTTGGCAGCTGTTAATTACATTGCTCCCGCTCATTTTTATTCAATCGTACGTTGTTCAAAAAACACAAAATTCCTGGACCGGGGTAATTATGCATGGTGGAATAAACGGTCCCAGTTTTATTGCCATTTCCCTGGGGCTAATTTAAAAAAATAATCAAGCTTGAAAGTTGGTAAATGAAACTTGTGAACAAAGACAATTGGAACCGGAGAGAACATTTCGATTTTTTCTCAAAATTTGATGAACCCTTTTTTGGTATTACTGCAGAAATTGATTGTACCAGAGGGCATGCTTTTTCCAGGGAAAAAAAGATTTCATTTTTTTCTTACTATCTACATAATTCGTTAATGGCCGTAAATAAAATTGAAGAACTTCGTTACAGAATTAAAGAGGATAGTGTTGTCATTTACGATGCCATCCATGCGTCTTCAACAATTGGAAGGGACGACGGGACTTTTGCCTTTTCTTTTGTTGAGCATAACCTGGATTTTAGGCAATTTGATTCTGATTTAAAGAAAGAAATAAAAAAGGTTCAAGCCTCATCTGGATTAAGGTTTGTTGGTGGTGCCGAAAGAAAAGATGTAGTTCATTATTCTTCATTACCATGGAGTAGCTTTACCGGGCTTACCCATGCCCGAAATTTTAATACGGATGACAGTTCCCCAAAGATTACTTTTGGTAAAATGTTTACAAGGGAAAATAAAAAAATCTTGCCTGTTGCGATTTATGCACATCATGGATTGGCAGATGGTTATCACGTTTGCAAACATTTAGAAGTATTTCAGGAGCTGATGGATAAGGGATTTTAAAGCACATATTTTAATCTATTTAAGTTTACGTTTAGTTTTGCCTGCCTGCGGAGTTTCTTTTGATGTTAGGGTTTTGTAGATTGGATTCCATTTTTAATTTTCCCGGAGCTCAATTTGAAACCTAATGTATACAAATTATTATTCCTGATATTTCTGTTTAGCCCTTTGTATTCTCAAATAACTTTGACCGAAGTAATGTATGATCCCGCTACAAGTGAAGCGCATGATGAATATATAGAAATCTATAATTTATCAAATGACCTAGTTGATTTAACGGGTTGGCAGTTTTCAGATTCTTCAAGATTTATTGAGTTGATTGATGCCGGTAATGGAATACTTCTCCAGCCTAAACAATACGCTGTAATTCTGGATGGCAGCTATTTTGGAAATTCAACGACTTACGAGGATGTCATTCCTGATTCAGCATTAATAATTAAAATTGATGGCAATAGTTTTGGACTCACAAATACAAGCTCAAAATTGATTTCTTTGATTGATTCATCTGGATCAAAAATAGATTCATATCGTTATGCTACCGGACATAAATCGGGCCATTCCGATGAGAAAATTATTATTGATTCTGGAAATGATCCATCCAATTGGGAAGAAGCTTTAATTGAAGGCGGCACTCCCGGTCAGCGAAATTCAGTCAATCCTTTTAAAACAGATCTTGGTTTGGATAAAAATGCACTTAGTTGGTCACCATCTTTCAATGTTACCAAGGATCAGACAATTCATTTTAGTCTTGCAATCTTAAATACAGGATTAAACATGTTTGACGGTCCATTGACAATTCAGGTCTTTATTGATTCTGAAAAGGATTCCACTTATTCAAGCGGAGAAGAAATTGTTTTTGAAAATACAGCTGCAATTCAAATTCCTGCTACAGAAGAAATAATAATCGAGTTTAATCATCAGTTTACAAACGCCATCACCTACAATCTCGTTGCAAAAATAGAAAGCAGTTTTGATACCAATCTCCAAAATAACTTTGCTTTTGCCTCTCTATATATTTTGGATAACAGCACAACATTGCATATTAATGAAATTAAATTTTTAACAGGTCAAAATGAACCGGAATGGATTGAACTTTATAACTCTGGAGACGAGGCTGTTTTGCTGACGGGCTGGAGTATTGCAGACGAAAAGGATACTGTATCTATAGATTCTTCTATTTTCATATATCCGGGTCAGTATAAAATTTTTGCGGCAGATGCGGGGTTAGATACGCTCTTCGATTTGGAAGACTCGCTAATCGCTGTTTTGCCAAAATTGCCAAATCTTAATAATGCTTCGGATGTGATCTATTTAATTAATCCTCTTGGCGGTTGGCTTGAACAGGTGCCTTACTCTGAGGATTGGCTGGAAGGAGAGGATTACCGCAACCCTTCTCTTGAAAGAATTAACAGCACACTTAACGCACAACAGCAGAAAAACTGGGGGCCATCTGTAGCAGAAAAGAATGCTACACCGGGAAAGGTAAACTCAATTTATGTTGCGCCGGAAAAAGAATTAAAATCCAAACTGCAAATATCACCAAATCCTTTTTCCCCAGACAGCGATGGCAAGGATGATCATGTTGTTATAACAGTTGATGCTCCTGAAAATACGGCGCGAATAAAAGTTGAAGTTTTTGATATACTGGGTCGAAAGATTCGTACCCTGCGTGATAATATTTTCAGTGCTCAAAATACATCACTTGTTTGGAATGGAAAAGACGACTCGGGTAGAAAAGTAAGGATGGGTATTTATGTTATTTTTGTGCAAATTCTTAATGACTGGGAAGGTGTAATAAAAGAATTGAAAGAAACGGTGGTTGTTGCTAAAAAGTTGTAAATTTGGTAAAATATTTGAGTGGGAGAATAAAAAAAATATGCACATTTTCATTCAAAATTAATCATAACCTGGCAGATGGTCATCATGTTTTTAGGAATCTTGATGTTTGCAAAACTAATGGAAAGAGATTCATAAAAAGCATTTGTTTATGGTTTAAGGGTTAATAATATAATCACCTAAGGTAGTTTCTTTCTTATTGGGGCTTTGGATACAGTGTTTTATTTTTACTTTACTTTGAGTTCATTTGAAACATTTCTTATCAAACTATTCATGCTGTTGCGTTCCGAAATAACATTTTCTGAGGTAATATATGACCCAGCCACGAGTGAAGCTCATAATGAATATGTAGATATTTAAAATTTGTCAATGGCGTTGTGGATTTAGCAGATTGTCAATTCTCTGATTCTTCCAGATTTGATCTTTTGATAGATGCAGTGCAGAAGATGCTTCTAACCCAAGGCAATTGTTCAATTAATTTCAATAATTTTTAGCATAAATAGCTTTTTTTATAATGACATTCCAATTTTTTTCTAAAAAATAAGTAGCCATTAAGCGGCTAAATTTTAATTGTTTATTAGGTTTATAAAGAATATTTTTTTTGGAGGCAATTTCATAAAATAATGATGAGGATAAAATAATATCAGAAAAATTTTTATGGCAGTCTTTTTTTGTAATGATTGGAAAAGAAAAAGTTGTTCCATTATTAAGGCAAGCAATATACTTTTTTACTAAAACGCGTAGTTGAGTTACAAATTCAAGATATGCAAAGTCCATGAGTTCAGCGTGGAATTTGTTGTCACAGTATTCTTGAAGACCTTCCTGTCGAAGTTCTGACAATTCAAGAGGACTCATTTTAATTACCCCCACTAATTCCTTTATAAATTTTAATTCCTATATAAGCAATACCTGTAGATGAAACTAAAAGACCTAATCCCAGAACGTATTTATAGTCGAAATAAATATGGTTAATTTGAAGAGCGCCTAGTTCTAAGAGTAAAGAAATGAAAACAAAAAAAAGATTAAAACATATTAATAGTATGATTCGAAAGCATAATCCTTTTGCATACCTGCTCAAAGGAGGAAAACCGTTTTCGATTAAATCTGCACTTTTTACAAATACAGAGTACATTATTCCGAAAACAGTAAATAAAATTGCTTCTAATGCGAGGAATGCCGCTAGTGACATTCTTAAAAATTCTGAATCCATAACGTAATATAAGTAAAAAAAATAACCCGTCCAATAACGGGTTAAAAAAAGTTAAAATAAGGAAGGGTTTAAATAGAATGGCATCTACCTGCTAGGGTAGAAAAGTTGGCTTTAAATTTATCGTAATATTCACAAACACTTTTTACAATTACTTCTTTTCCACTTGACTTTACGAACTGTTTGTTAAGCCTATCAACTTCATGAACGTAGTGTGTGGTTAACTGGGATAAAGCTAATTCTAAATCTAATTTTTGTCCCTCCTTGGACTTTGTATCCATAATTACTTCTCCTATTTCACTATCTACATTCATTATAATATCTCCCAAACTTTGGTCTATTGTAAAAACGCACAAAAACCTAAAGTGTTTTCAAAAATGACTGATTTATTCTTTAAAAAACTATTATTTTCCAATAGTAGTGGCTTTTCTTAGAATTATCTACCTAAATCTTATATTTTTAAAACAAAAAACATGCCAATTATTTAAGTTGTGGACAAAATATAGATCGATAATATTCAAAGAATAACATTATTTTCATATTTGTAAAATAATGTTACACAATTGTATGATTTTCATCAAATCTCTTAAACTAACTATTCGATATGTTTTCTTTTAATGCTAAATAAACTTCATTTCAAGTATTCAGGGACTATAATGTTTCCGCATGAATTTCGTCTTCAAAGTTTTTTGAAAGCTTTTTTAAATATATGTGTTGATCCAAAACCTTTGAAGTAAGGCGTAGGGTGTTCATTTGTCCTTTTATTGTTTTTAAATAACCGCTATCAATAAAATTTTGTAAAACAGGATCGAATTCTTCGGAATTTTCATATATTTTATTTTGGATAATTTTTTGGTAAAAATAATCGCGAGGTATTGTACCTTTTTTTTTGTCTCTAAAGGTGTAGGCCATTAAAATGGCTTTTGCATTTATTTCTTCTGTAATAAGCATTTCAAAATTACAGGAATAATGTCTCCCATGTTTAAAGATAATATCATCTTTTTTGCTTAGTTTGACTACCCTTTGTTGTGCAGCTGGTTCTCCGATTTTTAATTCGGTGGCAATCTCTTTGACCAATGGTGAACGCAACAGCTCATGATGTAAACGGACAAATGCTATTAGCGTTTCAGATTGAGTTTCAGTAAGCGCTCGGCTCATCTATATAAGTCTTCTGATTTGAAAGGAATAATAGCTATTATAATAACTATTATTTATACTATAATAAGTAATAGTATAAATCGATAATGGCAATGTAAGGTAGTATTATGATATATGCAAATTCAATCGGCAGTCTTCATATTTGCATTATTTTTTAACTTAAGTGTTTTGGAAAACATTTACTATAATCCAAAGGAGTTTATCTACTAGCGCGACGTTTCCATTTCTGCGATGTGTATTATGGTTTGTGATTGTTGCTAAAAAGTTATGATTCGAGGTTTTTTATTTCTTATATTATACAGTTATTTAATTTCAGGTTGTTTCTTTTACAAATTGAAACAAATCAATATTAATAGATTTATTTTTTTAGGAGAGCAAAATGTCAAACGCATATTTCTTAGTTCCCGAACCGGCAAATGAGCCGATCCTTGGGTATGCGCCGGGCAGCCCGGAAAAAGCAGAGTTAAAAGCTAAAATGGCCGAAATGGCCGCACAAAAAATTGAAGTGCCGCTTACTATTGGCGGGGAAGAAATAAAAACAGGTAATACAGCAGAAATGCTGATCCCTCATGATCATGGACATGTTTTGGGTGTTTATCATAAAGCGGGTGAAAAAGAAGTAAATATGGCAATTGAAGCAGCATTAAAAGCACGCCAGGAATGGGCGGATATGCCTTGGGAACATCGCGCTGCAATCTTTTTAAATGCTGCTGAATTACTGGCTGGACCATGGCGTTCAACAATAAATGCCGCAACAATGTTAGGACAATCTAAAACAGCCTTTCAGGCGGAAATTGATTCTGCGTGTGAGTTGATTGATTTCTGGAAATTCAATGTACATTATATGGCCGAACTGATGGCTGACCAGCCAATGTCTTCGCCCGGAGTCTGGAACCGCGTAGAATATCGTCCTTTAGAGGGATTTATTTTTGCAGTTACTCCTTTCAATTTTTCCTCAATTGCCGGCAACCTACCAACTGCGCCTGCTATGATTGGAAATGTGGCATTATGGAAGCCAGCATCCAGCGCTGTTTATTCTGCCTATTATTTAATGAAATTACTTGAAGAAGCAGGTGTGCCTAAGGGTGTGATCAATTTTGTACCTGGTTCCGGTGGTCAAGTTGGCAACCCGGTTATGGCCAGTCCGGATTTAGCTGGAATTCATTTTACAGGATCAACAGCGGTTTTTCAGGGAATGTGGAAAACTGTAGGTGAAAACATCTCCAATATGAAGTACTATCCACGCATCGTGGGCGAAACAGGTGGGAAGGATTTTATCTTTGCCCACAACTCATCTGATGTTGATGCTTTGGTTGTTGCAGCCTTGCGTGGTGCCTTTGAGTACCAGGGACAAAAATGCTCAGCGGCATCTCGGATGTATATCCCCAAATCAATTTGGGGTGAATTTAAAGACAAATATGTGGCCGAAGTAGCTAAGATAAAAATGGGTGATGTCTCTGACTTTACAAACTTTATGGGTGCTGTTATAGATAAATCGGCATTCAGGGATATTACCGGATATATTGATTATGCCCGTGAAGCCAGTGATGCAGAGTTTATTACCGGTGGTAAATATGACGATTCAAAAGGTTATTTTATTGAACCAACTACAATCGTTACAACTAATCCAAAATTTAAAACAATGGTTGAAGAAATCTTTGGTCCGGTTATGACTATGTTTGTTTACGATGATGAAGATTTTGATAAAACTTTGGATTTATGCGATACAACTTCTATGTATGCTTTAACCGGAGCGATTTTTGCTCAGGATCGAGCCAAGCTTGTTCATATGGCCAATAAGCTGAAAAATGCAGCAGGTAACTTTTATTATAACGATAAGCCAACCGGTGCTGTTGTTGGTCAACAACCTTTTGGTGGTGGGCGTGCATCCGGGACAAATGACAAAGCGGGAAGCGCGATGAACCTTTTGCGTTGGATGTCTGTAAGAACAATGAAAGAAACTTTCGCGCCGCCAAAGGATTGGACATACCCATTTATGGGCGAAAAGTAAATAATTAAGATTATTAAGTAAGGGAGTCAATATCGGCTCCCTTTTTTGGTTTTCGAGCTATTTGGAGGGCACAAGTGTTTTAAAATTACAAAATAGTGACTCTCCTAACACTATCACCAATCTGACCATCTCTTTTCCATTATCCCGCATAAATTCTATTCTTAAGCCTGATTGCCGAAGATAATATTATTCAGTTTAAATTATATTGCGGTGTAATGGGTTTATTTGAGCCAAATGTTGAAAAGCTAAAAGCAAAGCGCAATTCTAAAGCTTTAATCAAAGCACTGGAAAGTAAATCTACAGAAGTCCAGATTAAAGCGGCGCGTGCTTTAGGTGACCTATATGTAAAAACGGCCGTGGATGCTCTGCTTGTTGCATTAACGGATTGGAACGATGATGTACAGATTGCAGCCGCTGAAGCATTGGGGAAAATTGGTAAAGAAAAAGCCATAAAACCTCTTATTTATGCCCTTAAAGAAAAAAATCCACGTTTAAAAAAGACAATAATTTTTGCCCTTGGTGAGATTGGATTTGATGCCATTCAACCTTTGATTGAGTTGCTAAATGAATCTGAAGGAAAAATGCAGGAGCATGTAATAAATGCCATTATTGAATTGGGTGAATCAGCTCGCAAATCAATCAAATTAAAACTGTTCGATCATAAAACAGAAAACCGTCCCACATTGCTCAAAGTTTTTGCAAAAATCGGGGATAAGGAATCGATTGATATTTTATTAGATATTTTAAATACCGACCCGGAATATGATATGCAAAAAGCTGCTGCCCAGCATCTTGTAGATCTTGGCGAAGCAGCAGTGCCAAAACTTTTAGAAACGGCTATGCATCCCGATAGTGACCTGCAATTAATGTTGGTTATTCTCAGTCAGATTGGAGATAAACGGTGCCGGGAGTTCTTTATTGAAAATATGCAAAGTTCCAATGCTCGTATTAGAATGATGTGTGCAAATGGCCTGGATAAATCCGGTTGGCGACCCAGGAAAAATGAAATAGGCGTTTGGTATTTAATTGCCAAACAACAATGGCCAAAGCTGGTTGATTTAGGTCCGGTTTCGATAACCCCACTTGGGAAGGTTATAGATGATAAGGATGATACTATCCGAAATGCTGCTCTTGAAACCATTGCGCGTGTGGGGCAAAAAGGCAGCGACATCTTAATAGAATCCCTAAATGACAAACATGCCGAGAGCCGTTTACAAGCTGCAGCGGCACTTGGGAAATTGTATGAAAGAAATGCAATACCTGCTTTAAGCAAGTGCTTGAGCGATGTGGATGCAAGGGTCCGCCGGGCAGCTGTAGAATCCTTGGGTAAGATCGAAGATGAGGAGTGTATTAATCCGATAATTATGGCTTTAAAGGATGATGATGCCAATGTCAGAAAGACAGCCATCCGTTATGTAAGCCATTTTAATGATCCGCGGGCTCTGGAGCTTTTTATCCCAATGCTAGGCGACCCTGTTCCTGTAGTTTCTCAGGAAGTAGTTAAAGCCTTGCTTATTGTTGGCAGCAGCGCGTTTGATGCACTGGTTGATGCATTGGAAACCTCAAATACAATCACAAAAAGATATGCTGCTACAACACTTGGACTTATAAAAGACATAAGAGCAGTACCACCGTTAATTGCCCAATTAAGCAACAACAACTGGGTTGTTCGCCGGGCAGTAGTTGCGGCTTTGGGTGAACTGGATGATAAACGGGCTTTAACTGCTTTGTTAAGTATGCTGGAAGATGGCAGGGATGAAGTTGCGTTGGCTGCATCTAAAGCTTTAGCGAACATTGGAGCTCCTGCTGTTTCCGGATTATTATCATACCTTATTGGACGTAAGAAAAATCAATATGCTATTTTAGCCCTTAAAGATATGAAGAGTGAATCGATAAAACCGCTTTTAAACTCTTTGCGCCATGATAATACCCAAGTTCGTAGTACGGTTGTAAAAGTATTGGATTTGATTGACTGGAAACCGGCAAAAGATGAACAGGGCGCTGCATATTGGATTGCCAAACAGGAATGGGATAAAAGCGTTGAGATTGGTGAACAGGCTGTAGAACCGTTGATTGATGTTCTTACAACGGATGAAATGTGGCACCGAAAAGCTGCTGCGGAAAATCTCGGTAAACTAAAAGATGATAAAGCAGTTGACTACCTGATCCAGACATTGAGTGATAAATATTGGAATGTCCGCGAAGCCTCAATGCGATCACTTGTAAAAATGGGGCGCAAAGCTGTGGAGCCGTTAATAAATGCAATGTTGACGGGCAATAAAAATGCATTTGAAAGTATTACAGCTACTTTGGCAAATATCGGGGATAAGCGGGCTGTGCAACCTTTAGAGTATGTTTTGAAAGACAACCGTCAGTTTGTTAGGCAGGCAGCAGTTAAAGCCCTCGAAAAAATGGATGCGATAAATTCAAACCGGCGTTGCCAAAGCTGTGGTAAACCGGTTCATAAAAGTTTAAATCAGGGTGATTATTGCCCATTTTGTAATGTTCGTTTAACAGCGAAAACAAAAGATGAAGAGGTCAGTGTAGCATAACTCTCAATAGCCCATGTTTTTATTTAACTTTTTTAAAAAGGTAGTTTGGGTTTTTCATAATTAATTCATAATCAGAGTGCGCCTCAACTTCTTTTGCAACTTGCGAACTTCCAAAAATACCTCCATCAGCTGAATCATCTAATAGTAAAAAACCACCGTGTCCAAGAAATATATCAGCATTTTGAAAATCTTTCCGGCATTGTTCATAGCTATGATCACCATCGATATAAACAAATGACAATGGCCCACCTAAGCGGCTCTCATTGCCAAAAATATCGCGCATTGCCGAACCTTCTTTCCAATAACTAAAAAACAGGTTTGATGATAAATGAAAGCTCGCCGGCATATTATGAGAGCTGAAGAACAAGGCATTGTTTTTAAATTGGCTTTTTGTAAAACGGACGTAATTTTCACGTCTGATATTTTTGTTCCCTCCAACAATTTCCATATATGCCTCAAGATCGCCATCTTGAATTCCTGATGGATTCTTATCAAAAAAACCTTCATAACTCCAATCATCGCAGGTAAAAATTTTATTAGGCTTATTATTTTTATCGAGAAAATAACGAAGAAGGATAAAACTAAGACCGCAAAAAGAACCAATCTCTAAAACCGGCTTTTTAGATGAAAGATGTTTGGCAACATATTCAAAACTTTCCAGGTTCCCCGTTTCCAGCATACCTGGAACGGTACACAAAATCCTCTGAGTAAACTCATCCAACTCAAGATTTGTATTTTTTCCACTTTGCAGGATTTTTTTTATAATATTCTTCAAGCGCCGTCCAGATATAATTTTTTAAAAAGTAAATCGTTTTTCAGATAATCTAAAAATAATTGTTTCTGCTTGCGATTAAATTCTTTGCGCCAATAGCCATAACGGCCTTTTCTTAACAAGTGGTTTTCAAAACGGTCATTAGTAATGCTTGCCTGATTTTTTTTATTCTTGAAAGATTGGCGGTTGATTGTTTCCTGGATTTCCATATCTGTTTTGTTTAGAGATAAATAATTCAAAATCGCGCTGCATTCATCGATTGGATCAGCCACTAACTTCTCAAATTGAACAAACAAAGCCTTATTTGAATGATAAGGCAGATAATGTTTTTGCCATGAAACTTTGCACCATTTATCTAACGATTCATTTCCCTTCAATACTGCTTGAACCATTTGTTCTTTTACAGTTTTTGTACCTTTTACAAGATTGTACATCTTACTTAGGATTGCTTTTATTCCCCGTAGGTTGTAATCATGTGCGAAAAAGTTGGTCCCGGAAACTACTACGTCCCGAGGATCGCGGATTAAATAGATTATTTTGAAAATACTCCCGGTAGAAACCTGATTGAGTTCATCATAAATATGATGGGATTTGTAACATGCAAATTCCGATTCTCTGTCAGCGCCCTCGATTATAGGTTGGTCAGGATCATCAAATCCCCAATTTCCTTTGATTGGGCATTGTAGCAAATCCGCAACGAGCCGTGTAAGCCAGGTTGTACCACTTTTAGGATAACCGACAATAATAATGTTTTTAATTGATTCACTCATTTTTTGAAATAGTTTTTCTATATTGCCAAAATAAAATGATAAGAAGCCAAATCCCGGCGCTTTTAATAAGTAAAGCTCCTAAAACACCAAGTTCTGCAATTAAAAAATACCCTGCAAACAATTGAACCATCAAGACTGACAATGCAAATTTTGCAACAATCTGCTGCCGATTATTTTTATAAAAATCATTAATTAATAAAATGTGAATAAAAACCGGTTGAATTGCAGTAAACCCAATAAAATAATAAATCTCTGGAAAATCAATTCCATAAATAATGGAAATAAACAAATAGACCGCTACAATTATAAAGACAGCAAAAGCAAATCCATATAAAAAAGATTTTCTTTCTATTTTTCGTCTGGTTCTGTCACTAATTCGAAATAGGTTTTTTAGATATGGGTTTATTAAAAAAGTTGCAGTTAAGGGTGCCAGGGCTAGTGTTCCGATTAATATGTGGTACTTTCCTAATTCGATTTTTCCTAAAAAGAGCGCAGCAAAGTAGAGATCAATTTTTGAACGTAATGTGCCTGATAGAGCCGGGATAAAAAACGGAATGGATAAAAAAAGGATGTTAAAACTTATCTCAAAACTCAGGCCTCTTAATCTTTTGGAATAAAAAGCTGTGTAGCAGCTTGCTTTTAATAAAATGGAAATAGTAGAAAAAGCCAAAAGTAGATAGAGGGTTAAAGAATTTCTATAAATGAAAACGGAAGCAATAAAAATCAGCGAACTAATTGAATCAATTAAAATCGCCGTTTTAAAATCGCGGTTATACAGAATTAAAACTTGAAAAGAGTTAACAATGAAATTAGCAATTAGCCAGAAAACAAAAATAATCTGAACTTTGCTATCAAAGGGGAAAAAGAAAATAAGTAACAGCGTTGGAGCTAATAAAACCAGGCGGCTCAAAACATTTGAAATCCATTGTTGATAAATCTGGCCCGGATTGAGACTGAAACTTTTAATTAAATAATCTCGGCTGCCGAAAGATGTGAAGATAAGTATCAGGCCGGCCAAAACCAGAATTTGAACATAGCTTCCCCATAATTCCACATCATGATAGCGTATAACAATAAGTGAAATAATAATCTGACTAAGCGGAGTAATAAGCTGATTTAATCCGTAGCTTGATATAGTTTTTAATCGAGAAAATTGTTTTAAAAGATTAGTGGACATAAAAGATTTTAATTAAGATTTCTGTTTTAAAAATATGTGTTTTTAGTTTACCAAATAAATATTTATTTGGGGAATAAAGTAAAAGCCACTAATGTTCTTCTTGCCAGATTTGCTTTTTATGTGATCAAGATTAGATTTACCTCCTTTTAACAACTTTGAGAAAACCGGAAACTTCAAACATGCATATATCTAAACTGATAATTTTCTCGCTTTTAATTTTCAATATTTCTTTTAGCCAAACAGATAACCATTTAAAAATTACTCGCATAAATAGCCCGGTTAATATTGATGGGAAAATCAACGAGCAAGAATGGCTGAATGTTAAGCCTGTTAAAATGGTAATGTTTTTACCGACATTTAACCAAGCCCCGACTGAGCAAACTGAAGTACGACTCGTTTATGATGATGAATTTCTATATGTCGCAGCAAACCTTAATGATCAATCGCCGGATAAGATTCAAATTACTTCTAATAAACGCGATGCCTGGAATTTAAGCAATGATATTTTTGGGATTATGATTGATACTTTTAATGATAAAGAAAATGGGCTTTGCTTTTATACAAATCCTGCCGGCAGCCGTTGGGATTTTACCGTTTATAATGATGCAAGTGGCGGATTTCCTGTCAATATTTCGTGGAATACTTTTTGGGAGGTTGAATCTTCAATTGATGAAAACGGTTGGAATGTTGAAATGCGTATACCTTTAAACAGCTTGCGTTTTAATGAAAATGAAGGCAAGGTTACCATGGGCATTATTCCCTGGCGTTGGATTGCCCGCAAAAATGAATCTTCAATCTATCCGGCAATACCAAATAAGTGGGGTTGGTGGAGCCAAATAAAACCTTCACAGGCTAAGGAAATTGTTTTAGAGGGAGTTCAAAGTAAAAATCCATTGTACATAGCACCATATATTTCCGGCGGTTTATCTAACGACAATGATTTAAATGATGCTGAAACCAAATATGTTCGCGATAACAATTTTAAATCGGATATAGGTCTTGATATAAAATATGGAATTACAAGTAACCTGACGATGGATTTAACCATAAATACAGATTTTGCACAGGTTGAAGCTGATGATCAACAAATTAACCTAACCCGTTTTTCTCTCTTTTTTCCTGAGAAAAGATTGTTTTTTCAGGAACGGGCTGCCATTTTTGATTTCCAATTTGGCGGTCCCAATCGTTTGTTTTATAGCAGAAGGATTGGTTTGGACGATGAGGGTATACAAGTCCCAATAATCGGAGGGGCAAGGTTGATAGGCCGTATTGGCCAATGGGATTTAGGATTCCTGGATATGCAGACATCAAAATCGGATTCGCTGCCATCGGAGAATTTTGGTGTTTTGCGCTTGCGGCGGCAGGTTATTAATGACAATTCTTTTGTTGGAGCATTGCTCACAAACCGCTACGGGAAAAATGGAGACTTAAATTCCGCAGTTGGTATCGACGGCATATTTAGAGTTTCTGAGGATGATTACTTTAGTGTTTCAATGGCACATACATATGAGACTGATGCAGGTAATGAAATTGGAACATTGGATCAAATGCGCTTTCTTACTTTCTGGGAAAAACGCAGGTTTGATGGATTTAATTATGAACTTTCATATAGTTTTGAGGGGGAAAATTATCGTCCCGGCATGGGATTCAGCACCAGGGAAGATTATTCCAGGATTGGTGGTGATTTAGGATATGGCTGGATTATGGATGAAAAAAGCTGGTTGCAAAGACATAATGTCTCTGTAAACTATGCAGCTTATCAGCGGAATAGCGATAAATCTATTGAAACAGCTGAATCCGAATTGGAATGGAATATAATTTGGAAAAATGGTTTTAATGGATCTTTTTCGGTGCAAATGAACTATGAAGATATTACAGATACTCTGGAGTTTTCTGATGATGCAGAGATAATACCCGGGAGTTATGATTTCTATAATTTTTCCGCCGGACTTGAATCACCAAGCGGAGAGTTGATTGGAGCAAATACGGGATTTACTATTGGTCGTTTTTATGATGGAACCCAGCTCTCTTTTGGTATTGAGCCACGATGGAATATCTCTGCCGATTTTTCTCTTGGGTTGGGCTATGAGTTTAATAAATTGGATTTTTCAAAGCGGAACCAGGATTTTACAGCTCATATATTAAGGTTACGCTCATCACTTTCTTTATCGACATCTCTCTCTTTAAGTGGGTTTGTACAGTATAACAGCGCTGCAAACCTTTCCATAACAAATGCCCGTTTGCGTTATAATCCTGCTGAAGGGAACGACTTGTACATTGTTTATAACGAAGATTTTAATAGTAAACGTCGCCGCGAATTACCTTATTTACCTCGTTTTAATAACCGGACACTTTTATTAAAATACACTTATACATTTGTAAACTGATTTTCAAATAAATCCAAATAAATGAAAAATAGTTTACTTTTCTCTTTACCTTTCTATTTTGATTTCGTAAATTGTTACCCTTAATGTAACAGATGGGAGTTAAATGGCAGCATCAAAAAAATTATCACTTGCAGTTAAAGCGCTTTATGTAATCGAGAGACATCTAAATGAACCTCTCTCCAGCAATCAGATTGCATCTGAACTTGGTGTTAATCCGTCAAAATTACGCCGCATACTTTCCCTGCTTGTAAAAAGTAATCTTGTGGAAAGTACTCAGGGAACAAGTGGTGGGTTTGTTCTAAAACGAGTGCCGGACACAATTAGTTTGCAGGAAATATACTGCTCCGTTGAAGAAAATAAAGCATTTTATTTGGATGTACATGATCATGAAGATTGCAATAGCTCATCATCAAAAATGAATAATTTTTTTTATGATTTGTTTGCCGATGTTCAGGTAGCGATTGAAAATAAAATGAGCCAGATTAGTTTAAAAGATGTTGTAGAAAAAATTGACAATTAACAATTAAAAAATTTCAATTATCAACTAAAAAAGGAACACATATGGATTTTCTTAAAACACTGGGTATCCAGGATAAAAATTTTGGCTGTTCAACAGGCCTTAAATGGCGTGATACAGCTGATCAGGGTGAGTTAAAAATTAGCTCTCCGGCCACGGGTGAATATATTGCTTCTGTTTACCAGGCTTCAGAGGCTGATTATGAAGAAGTAGTAAAAACATCTCAGGAAGCCTTTAAACACTGGAGAACAGTTCCAGCACCTCAGCGCGGTGAAATAGTTCGCCAGATTGGAAATAAATTGCGCGAATTTAAAGATCCGTTGGGTCGCCTTGTTTCTTATGAAATGGGCAAATCTTTACAAGAAGGTTGGGGTGAAGTGCAGGAAATGATTGACATTTGTGATTTCGCAGTTGGCCAGTCACGGCAGTTGTATGGTTTTACAATGCAATCAGAAAGACCAAGCCATAGAATGTATGATCAATATCAGCCACTTGGTCCGGTTGTTACTATTTCTGCTTTCAATTTTCCGGTTGCAGTTTGGGCCTGGAATGCTATGATTGCTGCAGTTTGTGGTGATACAAATATTTGGAAACCAGCTTCTAAAGTGCCTTTGACAGCCATTGCCTGCCAGAATATTATCAAAGATGTATTAGTAGAAAACGATATTCCTGAAGGAGTGTTCAGCCTGATAATTGGTAAAGGCTCTACAATTGGTGAGAAAATTTTACATGATAAACGCATTCCTTTGGTTTCGCTTACCGGATCAACACCAATTGGTAAACATGCCGGTGAAGTTATTGGTGGTCGCCTCGGCAAATATATTCTTGAACTTGGTGGTAACAATGCAATTATAATGTCACCGGAAGCGAATCTTGAAATGGCCTTACCATCGATAGTTTTTGGCGCGGTTGGAACTTGTGGACAACGTTGTACATCAACACGCCGTGTAATTATCCACGAATCGATTTATGATAAAGTAAAAGATTCATTGGTTAAAGCTTATGGTGGACTAAAAATTGGAAATCCATTGGATGAAAATAACCATGTTGGACCATTGATTGATAAATGGGCTGTTGAGGATATGCAGGCTGCGTTGAGAAAAGCTAAAGAAGAGGGCGGCACTATTCTTATTGGTGGCGAAGTTCTTGAAGGCGAAGGCTATGAATCCGGTAGTTATGTTAACCCGGCAATAGTAGAAGCTGAAAACCACTATGAAATCGTTCAGGAAGAAACTTTTGCTCCCGTATTATACTTGATAAAATACAGCGGCGATATCAATGATGCCATTGCATTACAAAATGGTGTTGTTCAAGGATTGTCTTCTTCTGTTTTTACAAATAATATGCAGGAAGCTGAAACTTTCCTTTCTCCATGGGGCAGTGATTGTGGTATAGCCAACGTCAATATCGGTACTTCCGGTGCTGAAATTGGTGGAGCATTTGGTGGTGAAAAAGAAACCGGTGGTGGACGTGAATCTGGTTCTGATGCATGGAAAACTTATATGCGGCGTCAGACAAACACCATAAACTATGGCGCTACTTTGCCATTAGCGCAAGGTATTAAGTTCGATATTTAACAAGAAACAGAATTAAGATAAGCCTTTCGGATTATTCAAAATCTGAAAGGCTTTTTTTATGGTTTTCTCTAAAACATCTTTTTTTTAGATTAGTACCATGCTTAAACTACTTTTTATCTCTGCACTTTTATCAATTTTTCTTTTTTTTACATTTTGCAATGGGCAAAATAAATTAAACAAGTCCATTATCGATAAAAATAATGCCCGGCAAATGGAACTCCCCAAAAAGCTTAAAGAAGTTTCCGGCATTGCCTTTTCAGCAGATGGACGATTATTTGCCCACGACGATGAACGCGCGGTTATTTACCAAATCAATCCACAAAATGGTAATGTAATAAAAGCATTTTATTTTGGAATGCTGGTTAAAAGAGGAGACTTTGAGGATATTGCAATTGTTGGGAATGATTTTTATATGGTGACTGCCAATGGCATTATTTATCGTTTTGAAGATGGGGATGATGGTCAACAAGTTGATTATACTCCTTTTCCAACCCATTTATCCACAGGTAATGATGTAGAAGGTTTGTGTTATGATCCTCAAACTAACTCGCTTTTACTGGCACTTAAAGGAAATCCTGGAAATGGATTCGGTAAAGATAAAAAAGCCATTTATAGTTTTTCTCTAAAAACAAAAGAACTTGATAAAAATCCCCGCTTTATCCTCGACAAAAAAGCATTAAAAAAATACTCAAAAGAAAATGATTTCGCTCCTTCAGGAATAGCCCGTAATCCTGAAACAGGAAATTTCTTTGTGATCGCATCAAAGGGAAATATTATAGTTGAGCTAAACAAACAGGGTTTTGTGGTTAGTGTTTCACAACTTGATGGGAGAGCGCATTACCAACCAGAAGGAATTTCTTTTCTTGATGAAAAGACACTGTATATCAGCGATGAAGGAAAAAGGCGAGGGAAGTTAACTATGTATAAATTGGATTAAATTAATTCAATATCTTTTTAGCAGGATAGGATAGATGTGAATCAGGTTGTTAAGAACTATTCCGGATTTTGGATTAGGGTGTTAAGTACCTCCATAGATAGTGTTGTAATATCAATACCCACAACTTTGGGATTAATTTTATTGTCAATAATTACGCGCCAGTTTGTTTCATCGGAGCTTTTCTTACAAATCACACTTTTTATTTTTCTGCCAACCTCAATTCTTGTTGGCATTTTATATTTTGCATGGTTTAATGCTGAGGGCAGGCAAAGTTTTGGTAAAAGATATCTTGGACTTAATGTTGTAGATAAAGACTTTAAAAGCATTTCCTTGCGAACGAGCTTCAGAAGATCGATTTTTATATTTGTGGATTCAATTTTCCTTAGTATTGGGCATTTATTTAGTTTTTTCTCAAAAAGGAATCAGACGGTCCATGATATAATTACAAAAACTTATGTGGTTGATAGTGAACGAAAAAACAGATCTGTAGGAAAGTATTTTTTAATTCTCATTACTACTTTTACCATAAATTATTTAAATACGTTTTTGCTTGAAAATTATATTGAAGCCTATACCATACCAACAGGCTCTATGGCTAATACGGTGCAAGTTGGTGACTTTATTTTTGTAGATCAGGTTGCAGGCGACAAATATATTCCAAAGCCAGGTGATGTTGTTGTTTTTAAGTATCCTGTAGATAATCATTATTCATATATAAAAAGATGCATAGCAACAGGTGGGCAGACCATAGAAATAAGAAATAAAAAAGTTTTTATTGATGGCCAACCATTTCCCGATGAGGATTTCACTAAATTTGTTGATAAAAAAACCATGCCAAAAACAGCAAAATTAAGTTACGCTCATATTTTTCAGAATATGGGCAGCCGTGATAATTTTGGCCCGCTAACAGTTCCAGAAAATCATTATTTTATGATGGGTGATAACCGTGATAATAGCTTGGATAGTCGTTATTGGGGATTTGTCAGCCAGGAAGAAATAGAGGGAAAAGCCGGAATCATTTACTTCTCATGGGATTATGATTATTCAATTCGATGGGAAAGAATTGGAATACTTTTAAAGTAGCAGATGGGCAAATACAAACAGTTCAACTGCAATAAAAAGATGACAAAGAAGGCAAATTAACCAATAATATTTTAGATTAGCCTCACACATCATTCAAAAACAATATTTTTATATGTCCCTTTTTTCAAGAAAAAGAAATATCAAATTAGTGGTAAAACTGCTTTTGATTTTCGCCTTTCATAATGGTGAAAAATTAATTGCCCAACAAGCTGAAAATAAAATCCCGGCCATAAGGTATGAAAGTGTTATTCCCGGAGAGGAGTATGCTGCAGGCCCTGTTTTTAGAATTTTCTTTGGAGATCATTGGCGTGAATTATGGACAACCTCAATCAGGGTTCCGGTTATTGATTTGCAAAAGTTTGCCGGAGGATTAACACCGATAAAAACCGGTGGAGGTTTCCAGACAAAGTCACTTCATTTTAAAGGGGCTGATGGCAAATTTTATAAATTCCGGTCCATAAACAAAGACCCCCAAAAAGTTCTTCCTCGTGACTTAAGAGACACTTTCGCCGCAGATATAGTTCAGGATCAAATCAGCACATCACATCCAATTTCGGGAAAGATAGTAGCTCCATTATTAAATGCAGTTGGTGTGCTAAATGCAACCCCTTCAATTATTGTACTTCCCGATTCGCCAGATTTAAAAGAATTCCGGGATGATTATAAAAACTTACTGGGCACAATCGCCGAAAACCCAAAAGATGAAACGGATCCGGAGATGATATTTGCCGGCGCGGATAAAGTTGTAAAGCTGTACAAAATTTTTGAGAAGCTGGATGAGGATAATGATAACCAGGTAAATAATGCTGAATTTTTAAAAGCACGTTTAATGGATATTTTTCTTGGTGATTGGGACAGGCATTTTGGGCAATGGAAATGGGCGCGTTATAAAAAAGGTAAAAAGAAAATCTGGCAACCAATTCCTCGTGATCGCGACCAGGCTTTTGCCCGCTATGATGGTTTTTTCCCCTGGATAGCAACTTTGGCCGTGGGGCAAATAGAAGGCTTTGATGAGGATTATAACCAGATGAATGATTTAACCTGGGCCGGAAGGTTTTTAGACCGCCGTATTCTGATGTCCGTTAACAAAACGGTGTGGGATTCTGTGACGACTTTTGTACAGTCCCGTTTGACGGATGAATTAATTGAGGGAGCTGTTAAAACAATTCCAGAATCATGGTTTAAAAAACAGGGGGAATTTTTAATAAATGCCCTGAAAAAAAGGCGTGATAAACTTAATGAAGCATCCCTTGAGTTTTATAAATTAATTAGTAAATATGTCCAAATAAAAACAAGTAATAAAAATGAATTTGCTTCTGTAAAACGGCTGGATGATCAGCGTGTTCATGTGGCTATTTATAAGCGCAGCAAAAAAACTGGAAACAAAAAAGGAAAACCTTTTTATGATCGTGTTTTCCACAGCGATGAGACAGCAGATATTAGGATTTATCTGCAAGGTGGCGATGATAAAGCAGTTGTTTCAGGCACGGTTGATGAAAGTATTGAAGTAAAAGTAATTGGTGGAAGTGGAAAAGATGAATTAATTGATTCATCACTTGTTGAGGGTTATTCTCTTTATGTTTTGCCTTTTTCTGATGCTGAAAATAAAACATTTTTCTATGACGATGATGATAATACAAATTTCATATTAAATGATGGTACAACAATAAACAGAGACAAACCAAAACCATTAAAAAAATATGTAAAAGGTGATAGGTTTAATGAAAAATATGAGCCTCCTGTTCGTGATTGGGGGCATGACTGGAAACCATCAATCTGGTTTGATTTAAATCGCGATGATGGGCTTGTTCTTGGAGGTGGTCCCGTTTTATTTCGGCATGGTTTTAGAGCAGATCCATATGTTTGGAGAATGTCTTTAAAAGCAGGCTATGCAACAAAAACACAAAAATCAAGAATCGAATATGATGCTAAATTTACTGAACTGATAAAAAACTGGCTGGTCTCATTTAATGTGGGTAAGAATGAGTTAGCTTATTCACGATTTTATGGTTTAGGGAATGAGCGAAAACTGGAATACGACCCGGAAAGTAATTTTTATCGAATAGGTGCTGAATTTTTACACTTTGGTCTATCAATGCAACATGATTTAAACCATAATTTCAATTTGGAAATTAAAACCTCCTTCAGGAAAACAAATGAATTAAGCGGGGAAAAATCGATACTTGAAACTGATGATTTTAATGGTGAAGAGGGAACACGCCAGATGTCATTTGCTTTGGGATTGAATTATGATTCCCGTGACAGTGAAAACTTTGCCAAAGATGGTTTTTTTATAAGGACGCTGGCAAGCTATGCACCAGATTATGTTGATAACAAAAATAAATTTACAAAACTTAAGTTTGATGGCCGCTTTTACTTTACACCTGAGAATTTTCCAATAACTTTTGCCCAGAGAGTTTATGCGGAAAATATCTGGGGTGATTATGATATTTATGATGCTGCAATTTTAGGTGGAACGAATATTTTACGTGGCTTCTCCCGCGAACGTTTCTCCGGCGATGCTGCAATTATGGCGGGGGCAGAAATAAAAATGCCTGTTGCCAAACTAAATATAATAATCCCGGGTGTATTAGGTTTTTCTGCACATGCTGAGACTGGCAGGGTATTTTATTCCAAAGAAAATTCTTCGGATAAATGGCACCCGGCAGCGGGTAGTGGCGTGTGGGTGTCTTATCTTCAGGAAAGTTTAATTTTAAATTTTACTTTCTCCGCTTCAAAAGAAACAAAACATATTTATCTAACAACTGGATTTATGCTTTAGTTTTTCTTTTATGTAGCTGGATCGGTTTTTGTATTTCTATCCTTTTTTAGTTGGGAACTACGATTTTTATATTTGATAATGAGAAAGAGTATCGTTGAAGTAAAAATCAAAGTTACACCGTTTGAAAAGATTATGGGCAAATTTCCAATTATAAGCCCGTAAATTAGCCATAGAATAACACCGCTTACTAAAACTGAATACATTCCCAGTGATAAATCATTGGTGTTTTTTGTCTGGATGGTTTTTATTGCTTGCGGTAAAAAAGAGATGGTAGTTAAACCTGCTGCGACTAACCCAAGTATTGTAATCATATTATTCTTTGTATTGATCTATTTTGCGAATTGAAAATAATTTCACTGTATTATCTGCACTGGCAGTTACAATCCATTCACCATTGTGACTATACTGCTGTTGTGAACATCGTCAGTGTGTTCGGAAATCTCTTAATTAAAGTACTAATCTAAATCCAAAAACAGGAAGTTCTTCTTGCATGAAATCTAAATCTTTTGCTCGTTTAAACCCCAAAGTCTCATACATTTTCCAGGCGATCTGCATAGATTTTGTTGTATGAATAATTACATGTTTATTTCCATCCTGTCTTGCTTTGGCGATACATTCCAGCGTAAGCAGTTTGCCGATTCCCTGTCCACGGGTTGAAGGATCGACAGCTAATAACCTGAATTCATTTTTAAAAACAAAATCAATTGTTTTTGATAAATTGCTTGGATTGCCTTCTCCCCAAATACTGGGTAAATCCGGTTTTCCCCAATCGGCCCGTGTGTAAAATTTTCCGGTTTTAATCTCGCCGATATTTCCAATTTTATCCATTTCTGTAACTAAACCGGTCCAATTTGCAATTAATTGTCCTAACCAAAATCCATGTAGTTTATTGTGGTAATCAAATCTTGATATAACGATATCAGTTGATTGTGGCGTGTAATCTTTATATTCCAGATTTGAGTCAAACAATGTCTTTCTTTTTTTCTCATTACCATTTAAGGTTAATGATGTAGAAATTGAGAAAATAACTGCTAAAAGGAATGTGTTTATCATTAATTTTACTTTTATTTGTGAATAAATGTTAATGGTAGCGCAGAAGAAAGTTACCAAAATAATCAATAAATAGGAGAGAATTTAATTTGTTGGTGAAGAATTTAGATTTATTAGTGAGGAAATTTGAGCAGTTTTATATGACTAAAAGGAGGCGATAGCTTTTTTGACCGCCTCCATATAAATAAATTATTGGTTGACTGTACTAATTGACTTAGCACTATTCTGAATTGATGACTTTGGGAAACCAGAAATTGTTGGAGAGGTTCCGTCTTCATCATAGAATAGACGTCCGTCTCCATTGCCAATCCAAATACCACCAGGGTTACCAAAATTGTCCAACATTAAAAGCGCACTGTAATAATTAAGAATGCCTGTAGATGACATTCTTCCAGAGTAAACTACCAAAGATTTTGCTGCATATCCTTGAGCGCTTATATCTAACTCTGCAAAAACAGTAAACTCATTTGAGTTGCCTACAATATAACCACCAATGCCTGTACCTGTTTCCGGACCGTTTTGATAATCAATACTTACTTTCAGACTATCGTTATTTTGTTCGTAAAACCGGATAAAGTAATCGGCAATTGTGTCTCCCACAGCATAATTATCATTTATCCTGTTTGTACTTACCATTACAAAAGGGGATGCCAAAAATGTTCCTTCAAAAATGGGTGGATTTGTACCTTTATGAATAGGCATGCCTAATTCTGATATTTTTGCTAAAATGGAATCCGGGACAAAGTTAGCAATATCGTCTGTTAAGTCATCACCACCCAAAATAGGATCACCACCACCACTTGATGAACTGCTGCAATTTGTAATAAACAAGACACTTGATAATACTAATACTAGTTTAACTATCTGCAACCTAATCGTATTCATTAATCCGCTCCTTATGTTTGTGTTGCTTATAAAAATCAAAAAAATTCATTTTAAGAATGGTTAATCATTCACTGAATAATAGTCGTAAAAAAAAGCTTTTCCTTTACACTTTCCGTGAAAGAAAAAGGACAGTTTTAAATTTTTGCAAGATTAGTTCAAAAGCAACTTTTTATTATTTCTCAACTTTGTTTTCAAGTGCAGAATGCGCCTTACAACTGACAATTGCCGGAGCTTCATGAATAAGCGTGTCATTTTCCAGAGCGGATACCATAAACAGGGCAAAATCTATACGGCGGGTAATATCACTTTTTAAAATAGGGTCGCCAATGTGCCGGCTCCACATGGGTAAACCCTCACTTTCACCTTCTTCAAGACTGCTGCCACGTACTGCAGTCCAGCGTGTTTTACTGGCAAAAATACGCTTGAAAGCTTCGACCTGATCATCAAGTTCTACTAGGCGAAAAAAACGCCCGAATACACCAAAGACTTTTAATAAGGATTTGAAACTCCATGAGTAAATATCCTTGCCATCCATGGTGATATGCCAACCACAGGAGAATATTAAACGCGCCCCGGGTTGTGCAAAATCAAGAACGGCCTGGGCTGTTCCGGAAGAATATTGCTGAACGCCCCAAGGTATCAACACCACGAGCACACCATCACATCCGGAAACAGCTTTTTTGATAACGTCGCGGTCATTCGTTGCTCCGGGAATTATGGTGATACGACCTTTAAACTTATCCAGCTTATTAACACTTTTTTCACGGCAAACGCCAACAACTTCATAACCCTTTTCAAGCGCGTGTTGCACCATGTATTGCCCAAGCTTGCCGGATGCTCCAACGATACAAACTTTTTTTATACTCATTGCTTTGCCAGGTTTTTATGAAATAATTATGAAAGCGGAATGTAAAACGTAAGGTATAAAAATTCTTTGAGGAAAAAAAATGGTCTGATTATTAGTCAGACCATAATCAAATGAAGTGGATTGAATGTAGCCTACTCTTTTAAAAAGACGAAAATGCCGAATGCACCCCTGGAGAGTAAGGCGGTTGAAAGAAGCGTGTGAAACCAGTTAAGTTGCGGCAAGGAAAAATAAAGCAGTGCCATCACGGCACCCATTGCGATGGATTCGAGTGAGCCGGCTTTATACATTAGCTGCATTTCTCTCTCATCCACTTTTGGGCTCATTGTGATAGCCATACCTACAAAAAATAAAGAGAGTGCCCACAGCCCCATATCACCAAAAAACCAGCAAAGAGTGAACAGCAAAACGGCTGTGATAATTTCGATGCTAAAAAATAAAATATAATTTCCTCGAATTTTCATAATTACCTCTTGGTTGGGTGAATAGTAAAATTGGTTATTGAGTGTCCTCATCAAGAACAAATATCTCATCCACGGTTGTTTCAAAATAGCGGGCCAATTTGAGCGCCGTCATTACTGATGGTACAAATTTTCCTTTTTCAATAGAATTGATTGTCTGCCGGCTTAGCTCGACCGCATCGGAAAGCTGTTGCTGAGTAATATCCTTTTTTGCGCGCCATATTTTTAGACTATTTTTTATTTTCATATTTCCATCGGTTTCAATTAAACACGACATAATGTAGCTTATGTTTTACTATATGTTAAGTAGGTTTGACATAATAATGCAATATTGTGCAAAAAATGGATAATTTAAGATGATCGTTTAATAAGAAGGAGGAAGGCTGTTTTATTTATTTTCCAAAATTGCTTTCTTTGGGTATTCCGCAATTAAATCCAAAACTTTGTCGGTGATTAATTCGGTTTCACGGCTACTACGCAGATGGCCATTGATTAAGAATGAAAAAACTATTTCCTCGCCGGCGTCTGTTGTAACATAACCGGAAAGTCCGCGGACATTTGAGATTGTGCCGGTTTTGGCCCGCACATTGCCTTCTGCTTTTGTGCCTCGCATGCGCCGTTTAAGTGTGCCGTCTACACCGGCAATCGGTTGGATTTCTTTCCAGGTTTCCCAGTGTTGGCTGTTTCGCATTCCTTTTAGAATTTTGACGATCTGGCGCGGGCTTATAAAATTATAGCGGGATAATCCAGAGCCATCACGATAGGCGTATGTTTTTGGTTCAATGCCAAAATCTTCTAATACTTTTTCAACCACTTCTTTGCCGTTGCCGAAAGAGCCCAAGCCGCTTTGTTGCCAGCCCATAGTTTTAACCATAGTCTCGGCATACATATTTTGGCTGCGCTTCATCAGACCTTTTAATATTTCTTTTAAGGGCGGCGACTTGTGTATTGCCAAAAGCTGTAGCTGTGTTGAATCTGCCTCAAAGCCCTCAATATCGTCACAATCCAATGCTTTGCCGCTTACAAGAATCCCTTTATCTTGCAAAGTTTCTTTCAAAACAGTTGTATAAAAAAGTGTCGGATTAAATATGGATGGAGAGCGCTCTAATGTATCGTTGCCGATGTGCACTAATCCTGAGATGATTAAATCATTTGTGCCAAAAGGCCGGTTTACACTTATGCGTGTTCTGCCGGAATCAGTGGCGGTAGTTTTGTTGATAATTGAAAAATAACTGCTGGGTACATTGGGGATTATTTCTACCGAATCCTGCACAGTTGCCGGTTGCACAATGTATAAATCCACATAATTTTCATTAAACTGCAACGCACCCGATTCCGCGGAATACCAGCTGTCCAAACCACTGTGCGTCCAGCCCATGCCATAACCGTAATCATCAAAAGCATTGTCATCGCCGATGATATTACCCTCAATTTTAGTGATGCCAATTTGCAGCAAAGTATCGGCCCAGTTAAAAAAAGGCGTACGCGAATCATCAAAAAAACGAGTGTAAAAAGTAGGATCCCCATTTCCTTTTACGATCAAATCGCCTTTTAAAACAGAGTCTTCAATTTCACCTTTATAATAAAGCCCACTCTCAAACATGAAATCCGGCCCAAGGGTGATAAGAGCTGCAGCCGATGTTGGGATTTTTTCATTGGAAGCAGGCATAAACATTTTGTCGGCATTTTGCTGATACCAGATTTGGTCATCATCCAGAGATTGGATTAAGACGCCCCAATGGGCATGGGCAAACAAAGAATCCTGAAATTTCTCGTCAATCAGACTTTGCGTCTCTTCATAGGAATAAAACTTGGATGTGCTTGTACAGGCGTTGAAAATTAGTGCTATTATGAGAAAGAGCAGGGTGTTTTTCATTTTCAGTTTTCCTTAAAGAAAGGGTTGTGCTTTTACTATTTAAACAATTTACTTCTAATATCATTGATAAAATCAGCTTTTACCCAGTAGAAATCATGATCTCTGCCAAAGAAAAGATATTTCCCATCAGGAGTAATAAAGGGACTTGTTTCATTCTTTTTTGTGTTAATCTTATTTCCAATATTTTGTGGAACAGTCCAGCTGCCATCCTGTTTTTTAAATATAACATATAAATCTTTTTTATAGCTTTTTGGGGGCCGTGCAGCAAAAATCATTAAACTATCATTTGGGTATACAAATGGATGTGAGCCTTTAGTATGCGGATTTAGTCTTTTTGATTTCGTATATAAATCATTTTGAAATTTATATTGAATGAGTCCTGAATCATAGGCATTTCCGTTACTTGCAAATGTTATTGCGTGAATTGCTTTTTTTGATGCTATCTCTGTAAAGGGTTTTGGCTTTCCCCAGTTTCCATCTTGTCTCTCAGAAACCCACATGTTTGAAGGTAGAGATGAACCTTTTAATGGCCGCATAGAACTAAAATAAATCTTTTGTCCGTCTGGAGAAAAGCAAGGTTCGCCCTCAACAAATGAACTTGAAAAAGGAGCTATATAAGGCTTGCTCCATTCGCCATTTTTAGACTGTTTAACCAACATGATATTACCATGCCTGGCAAAAAGCATTTCCTTTCCGGAAGGGGATATCTCGAAATTGAATTCATCTTCACTTGTTGAAATTGAGCCGGCGCCAAATTTGATTGGATCTTGTTGAGGTGGTTTTTCTCCCATATAGTTACAGGAATAATTTTGCATCAAACTTTCTGACCCGTTTTGAGCAAAACAGGTAAAATAGAAAGAAATAATTATTAGGAAAACGGTTAAAATATTCTTCATTTCATTAATCCTTTATTGGAAAACAAAGGTATGTATTAAAGTTTCAATGAGATTACTGATTTTTTTATTCTATTTGTCTTCATTCTCTGCATCCAGTTCTTCAACTACAGAGAGGATCCAACGAATCACTTTGTCACTAAGATATTTTGATAAGCGGGCTTTTCTTTGGGCCGTTTTTAATATATTTATATTTTTATAACCCATCTTTTTTTCAGTGGCGCGCTCAATATAATCACCCCATTCTTCTTCGGAAAGCTGGTCAAAAAGATGGTGCATCATGTCTAAATCATAAGGATCCGATAAATCGTATTCTGCCAATGTATAACTCCTTTAAAGTCTCAATTCCGGTTTTTATTATGGGGTATTCGTATGGCTCATAATTTGTATTATTTGAAGATAAAATCCTAATCTACCTTTACGGTTGAGAAGGGATTTTGTTATCAGGGATGTAAAAAATATAATTGTAAAACTAAGAAGATTTGGAAGAGTGGTTTTGTGTAAATTTATTTTTTGGGCAGCTTTTTTCGGATATAAATTTCTTTCTCTACGATTGCCACGATATCATTATCTGTATCTTTTATTTCTAACAAAAATTTTGGAAGATATTTCTCGCCGTTTTTTGTATTGTCTTTGATTTCCTGAAGATTTTCATTAGAGATTTTTATGACAGACGATACTTTTTTTTGGGTGGCTTTAATAAATTTGATGCTGGCCGATTTATCCCAAACCAGGTACTCCTTTCCAAGCAATCGCATTAAAAGAAGCATTAAATGTGGATCAACCATGGAGTAAAGGCTGCCGCCAAAGTGTGTGCCAACAGCATTGCGGTTATACCAGCGACAGACCATTGAGACGTGTAGCTCTTTCCAATCTTCAGCGATATACTCAACTTTTACACCTGCTCCAAGATAGGGCGGATATAAATTGATAATATGTTTAAAAAGTTTGGACGAAACATTCATTTAAATAAAATCCGGATCGGTTTGTTTTTTTGGGCATAATCAATATTGTTGGCATGTTTCAGGATTATTTGGCTACTTTTATAAATCTTCTTTAGACAATAGTTGTTTTCCGTGGCGAACTGTTAAGACTAAGGAACTATACGACCTGTTTTTGGAAACCCCGAAACTTTGTCAACTGATTCAAAAATTGAATCAATCTATTTTAACACTGCAGATGGTTTGTCTTGAGAAATATAATCAGCAATCTCAGAGATTCGTACTAATGAAAGGGGAGACCAGATAATTTTCATCCGGAATATCTTTCATGTATTCTTTTTCTTGCCTCTAAATGCCCAATTCCTTTTCCTTCATCAAGCTGTTTTTCGGCAAGTTGCACATCTTGAAGAATTTCAATTTTATCAAGTAATGATTGATATTTTTTTACATCCAACAGAACAGCAGAACTTTTTCCATGTTGTGTTATTATTAAAGGGCGCTGTGTTTCTTTTACTTGTTTTACCAAAGCCGCTGTATTTGCACGGAACTCAGACAACGGTTTTATATCTTGCTCAAGATTTATTTGTCCCATAAAACTCCTTTTAAAATATCCTTTTTATCGTTCTTTAAAGTGTACAATTTTAAAAACAGTTTTGCAAGAAAAAGAACAAAAATATATGTACCATGTGAATGAAGGCTGTCGCCAAATGAGTACCAACCGCGTGGTGGTTGTATTTACCTATTGATCATCAAGCCAGGGATTGTAGCTCCCAAAATTCCAGAGCTGCCCTTGCGGATCTCGACACGAAAAAACCTTACCCCCATAATCTTCTTCTTTGAGTTGAATCTCGATTTTCCCACCGGCGCTTTTTGTTTTTTCATATAAAGCATCTATGTCATCAACAATAATATAGGAGCTTTGTGTGCACGGACTGCTCTCGTTTGCCGGTGGTTGTACAAGTGCTCCATATTCATCTTCAGCCGCTGAGCCGAGCATAATCATTCCATTTCCGAAAGTAAGTTGGGCATGTATGATTTTGCCTTCATCACCAGGTACTACAAGGTGTTTCTTGAAGCCAAAAACCTTACAGAGCCATTCGATAGCAGATGAAGCATCGTTGTATCGCATGGTGGGAATTATTGTTGCAAAGTTCATGTTTTCTGACATGTTTTCCCTTTTTTTTTACTTACAGAATTCTCAGTCTTGCCCACGAAAAGTAGACACATTATTTGTTAATTATGCACAAGCCTTCTCAAATTCCATTAGACTGATATAACCAATTGCTGAATGCCTGCGCTTCCTGCTATAAAATATTTCAATATACTCAAATGTTAAATAAAACCGATTTGAATAGAGGTATATTACCTATTAGTAAAATTTTATTCATCCCAACCACCTTCATGATAAAGTGTTTGGATTTCATCTTCTGTTAAGGCACGATTATAAATTCGTATATCATCAATTGCGCCGTCAAATGGTCGTATACCACCAGAGGAGTTTCCAATTATAATTGGTTTATTATTGTTTATATTAATCTCAGTATCAGTACTTTTTATATTTTCCAATACTCCGTTGATATAGATTTTCATATTTACACCATCATAAGTTGCTAATGCATGTAGCCAAAAATTTAAAGGAAGTGTATCACTCAAGACTTGAATATCATTAATATTAAATTGGATGTTTGAGGTGTTACTGTTTATCGCCAAAATTAAACGATCAGCTACCCCTTCATGATAATCAATAATTCTTGGGTATGAACCATTAAAAGAATGAATATAAATCCAACTGCTAAGTGTAGTTTGCATCGAAAGATTATTTATGTCTTGATTGACATTTTGGACAGTAATATTATCATCGACACCATCAAACTCGTATGCTGATATGGAATTACCGAACCTATCTTGTGTAAGTATAGGCCCATTAACCATACAATTATTTTCATTTCCAGAAGCATCAATAGAATTACCATTAAAAGGATAATAAGCTAATAAGCCATGAACAGGAGTTTTAAAACTATAGGATATTATATTTGAATATACAGAAGAAATGCTATTTTGTACCGCTTTAACCCGATATTGATAATTACCCATTTCAATAATTTGATCAGAATATTGAAAAGAATTTTCACTCAGTTGGACAATTTTGATGAAATTTTCTAAATCTTTTTTTCTTTCAACTATGTATTCTGTTTCAATAGTGCTGTTATCCTGCCATTCAATTTCAAAAGAGTTTGAATATGGGTGGACTATTTTTAAATTAGTTGGACTACCCAATCCTGAATATTCAGTAGTAAGTGTAACCCAATCAGATTCAAAAGATGTGTTGTAAGCTTTAATACGATATGACAGATTTAGAGGTGTCGCAGGTTGGCCCGTTATTGCATCAAAATATGATTCTAAATCAGCAGAAATATCTGCAATTTGTGTAAAGCCACTCCCTTCATCTTTCTCAATTTTATAACCGTCTTCATGGTTGCTTTTATCTTTCCATTCAAGGCGGATTCCCTGCAATTCAACTGAGACCAGTAAAACATCCAGTGGTTTTTCTAAACCGGTAGAGTTAAAAACATATTCTTTTTCGGGAGAGTAATCCGTTTTGTATTTACCCTTTTCAATTCTGATCCGGTACGTATAGATACCGTTAATTTCCGGATCAAATAATGTGTCGGCCAAGGTTGCCTGAGATAGCATCTTGAATCCAATCGTTTCATAAGCGACAGCCGATTTACGCTCAAGGATAATAATATCGGAGCTGCTATAAGCATGATTCAGGGTTAATACAATTCCTTTTTCAGAATCGAATTCAATTGCAACAATGTTGGGTGTGTTTTTTAGATCATCATCGCTATTAACTGGATTGTCCCATTCCCGGCTACAGCCAAGAAATATTAATGCAGTAAAAATCAATGTTAAATATTTCATTTTTATCGCTCCCTTATTACAATTAAAACTGTATTGTAACAGCCAAACCAATTGTATCACCTTTTTTAATATATGGAGAAGCCATATAGCCTGGAGGAATTTTTGAGTCGTCATAGAATTTCTTATATATAAAATAAAAAAGAGCTGATGTGCCAACAACAATAGTGCTTATAGTGGTAATCTGGTCGAAACTTTTCGTGTCTTCCTTAAAGCCGTTTGCTTTATTGGCTGTAGTAGCGGCTTTGTATTTATCATAAGAATCTTCAGCTTTGAAAAATGAAAAAGTACCCACACCAACTGAGGCCAAGGCCGCAAATCCTGAAATATAGAGCGGTGTTTCAGATATCCCTTCCACAGCAGGCATCATTTCAATGGCAATTTCTTTTAGGATAGGAAGTAGTCCGTCAACTGCACCTTTAAAATTCCTATTAAAAGATTGTTCAATCCTGCTGGTCTCAACATCTATTAGGGAAACATCAACTGTCCAGGTACTGCCTACTTTTCCGATACTTCCCGCTATCATTTTTTGAACGTTTAAAATTTTTCCGGCCTGAATTGCGCACTCTGTGGAAGTACATCCTGTTTGTTGAAAGCCTTGCTCTTTTAAAATAGATTCCATTAACTGTCGTTCAAGAACCACAAAAGCCCTTGTCTTAACAAGTTCACCACGAAACCGATCTGTTAAAGGCCAGGTTTCAATACTTGTTAATCCACGGCCATCGAAAGTAAGCACAGCAACCTGTGGTATTTTAGGATTATCTTGGGCTGAAAGAAAAGAATTAAAAATGAGAAATGAAATAGAAAGAATTAGAAACATTCTAACAAATACAGTTGATGGCTGCATAGTTTTCTCCCTGGTATAATCAAAGTGGTTGGATAATCATACAATATTTCCCAGAAACTTCAAAATGACCTTCGACACATTTAAATGAAATTATTTTTTGCGAGAATTTGAACCAGTGTTTAAAAGCATAACATAGTATTAGCATGTTTCAATCATGGTTTGTTGCATAAAATATGAACAAACATGGTTTGCAATATAACGAATCAAACCTGACATGACAACTACAATCCGTCCGGCACACGTGTTACTTTTTATGCTGTCAGGCTACAACACATAGCGGGAAACGAAACGATCGTCATTATTGGTATCTTAGGCTTCGAGTGCTTTAGTCAGCTTAATTATATAAATGGTTTACTTCGAGAATAAAAATATTAGCTGAAAATTTTTAGTATCAATATATCTGCCGATATCTAAAAAAAATCATAAAAGGTGATAAGATGGAAACATATATTACGCTGCTTAAATTTACCGACCAGGGCGTGGCAAGCATACAAAAAAGTGATGCCCGCTTGCACGAGATTAAACATGTCTTTAAAAAAATGAAGGCTGAAGTAGTAGATTTTTACCTGACTTTGGGGGAATATGATGCTGTGGTTATTTCCAAAGCGCCGGATGCTGAAACCATTGCTAAATTAGCTTTAATGATTGGATCGCAAGGAAAAATTCGTACGGTCACATTACGCTCTTTTCCGGAAGAAGAATTCCGAAGTATAATCTCTGCGTTAGTTCCCAAAAAAGTAAAATTATAGTATATGATTTCTATTTATTCCGCGCGAATTCCAACTGCCGTTTAAGTCGATCAAGCTCTCTTTCCCAGCGGGAAACTGAAAGGGCATCATCATGTGTGTCGCTGGCTTCAAGAGTGGCTTCACGGATTTGCTCTGTCCATGCGATTAGTAAAGCATTTACCTGCGCTTCAGAGAAGGGGCCATTAATAAATTTTTTCTTAAGCTGCTCAAACTCTTTTGTATAGCTGGCCCAACCCGCGGTTAATTTATCACAACCCGATGCCCATTGGTAGATTCCTAAATCACCATATTTAAAAGGGCGGCAGTCGTTTATGCGGTCCCCAAATTTCCCGGCAATCGGTGTAACCGGGTTCTCATTATGAATAATATTTTCAAAGGCATTATCCATATCCCAGGGAATAAGATGCAGCTTTTTGGCAGCCGGCTCCTCGTACCAGTAATAATTATGGTTGCCGCAACCACCATCGTGGCAATACCAGTGGAAAGGACCATCATCGTTGCGTATCATCCTATCCACCACAATAAATGATACTATCTTCTCAATATCCATAAATTGCTCAATCACTTTTTGAACATCAGCTTCCTCTGCATCCTGTAGCTGCTGGGCAAAACTTTTTATAATCTCCACAGATGGATTATCATCTTCGTTGGTTTTTAGCGCATTGAGAAAACTGCGGCTGCTGCGTCGGGTGCCATTTGTATGCAAGGGCCAGATTTCTTTATATAAATTACCTTTGCCATCATCAAAATTATAACGTGTAAAACGGCCGTCAACTTGCTCGGTCAACGCATACAGTCCGGAATATTCTCCGTTAATCATTAGCCGGGCATGGACAGAGCGGGGCGCAGGAACACCCATTTCACGGAACAGCCAGTAACCCAAACGCTCATGCATTTGAGAAGGATCCAGATTTTGTGAATGGAATTGAAGTTTTTTTAATTTATAGAATTTTTCCTGCCGACCTTTCCAGTTTATTTTAATTTTCATTGATAGTTTTGTGCAGGTTTTATAGCCGGAAGGATTTGCCCAGTCTGAACCTGAAACACAATTTACAAATGCCCCGACAGATCCTTTATAACGGATGCCTACCGGACTAATTGTATCGCCCTCAAAAATGAGCATGCCTTCAACATATTCTTCAGCTGCCGGATCGGAATCGATTTCTTCCAGTGCAGAGCCGGGGATTTTCAGTTCAAACGTGGCTAACCTATTTTGATCAAATATATATTCGGAGTCCAGTTTTAAATATTGTTCGTTTCCGGATGCTACGATTTTTGGGACTTCAAAATCCGGTGCGGTAGGGCTAGAATTATGTCCTCGTTTTTTACAGGATGAAAAGGATATTAAAATTACCATTATAGAACATATTAAAATCGATTTCATTTTATCTCACTTTCTTGGAGCAACGAATTCAAATTCCTGATTTTTGCGGAAATCATTTTATCAATTATAAATAAGGGAATAACTGCGGATATATAAGCTAAATAATCGTATGGGTCAAAGTATGAATCATATAACTCCAAATATTGGCTCGTTTCAACGATAAAGCAGGTTACAATAATTAGCAGGGCAGAATGTTCTTGGGAAAGTCTAAACGACAAGAATGTTGCATCCTTTGATTTATATTGAGACCGGATAAGTATATAACCCCAGGCGGGGCCGGTAATATCCAGCATGTAGCTTGACCAAAAACCTCCAATTCTAAAACCCCCTGTTGATAATCCAATTGAGGCCAGTGAAATAAGTGAAATTTTCCAAAAGAGGATTACTTTTTTTTCAAAGGAGTCTATTGGGGTGGCGTTTTGAGTACTCATGATTTGCATATTTAGATAAACATTTTGTTCAATATAGTCTGCCTAAATTGCAAACACAAATGGGAAATGTTGTTGTTGTCAGGTTTAAAGCTGGATTTTCAAATTAACAGAAATAGCAAAACTATGTTATATAATCGATAAGTTTTCTGAGGGTTCAAGAACGGTGCGAAAATGCAATAACCATTTGCTTTTTATAAGTATCAAACGCGGCTTGCAAAATTTCTTCAGCTGGTTTGATTTTTAATACTTTTCAGAACAATCAATTACAAAATGCGGCAAGTATTAATTCCTGATTTTGTTTTCCATATTTGAATTAAGGATTTACACCGGCATAAGGGATGCCTGTTAATTTATGGATATTCCAATCAAACGTACTTAAGGATTTACGTTTAAATTTACGGATATCATTATAGCCACAGGAACGTGCCACAACTTTTATCAGGTCATTACTGGCAGTAAAAAAGTTAAATAATTGTTTTGCCGATGTATCTATGATGATGCGCTTTCTCAGGTTTTCTTTTTGGGTTGCTATTCCCACTGGGCAGTTATTGCTGCTACAGGCACGCATACCCAAACAACCAATCGCCTGTAATGCAGAGTTGGAAACAGCAATGGCGTCGGCCCCCATCATCATAGCTTTTGCAAAATCTTCTGCAATGCGTAATCCGCCGGTTATTATGAGAGTTACTTTTTTTGCACCCACTTTATCAAGATGTTTTCTGGCTCTGGCTAAGGCAGGGATTGTCGGGACATTTATATTATCCCGCAGAATTGTTGGAGCAGAACCTGTTCCTCCACCACGGCCATCCAGAATGATATAATCAACGCCAATTTCCAGCGCAAAATCAATATCCGCTTCAATATGGCTGGCAGCTATTTTAAACCCAATTGGGATTCCGCCTGTTTTTTTACGCACCTTTTCCGCGAATTTTTTAAAGTCTTTTGCTTTAACCAAATCTGGAAATGCCGCAGGAGAGATCGCCGTTTCACCTTCTTCTAAACCGCGAACTTCAGCAATTTCTTTGGTTACTTTATTACCCGGCAAATGGCCACCGGTTCCTGTTTTGGCACCTTGCCCGCCTTTAAAATGGAAGGCCTGGGCCTTTTGTACTTTGTCCCAGGAAAAACCAAATTGGCCGGAAGCCAGTTCATAAAAATATCGCGAATTATTTTCCTGCTCTTGTGGCAGCATCCCGCCTTCACCACTGCAAATACCGGTGCCGGCCATTTCTGCTCCTTTTGAAAGAGCGATTTTTGCTTCACGGGATAGGGCGCCAAAACTCATATCAGATACAAAAATCGGGATATCCAGTGTTAAGGGTTTTTTAGCTTTGGGCCCAATTACAACTTTTGTTTTAACTTCTTCTTCATCCAGCAAAGGCCGTGTTGCAAGCTGTGCAGGTAAAAATTGGATATTTTCCCATTTGGGCAAACTGTTTCTATCCACACCCATTGCTGCCGATGGACCGTGATGTCCGTAATTTTTTAAACCATTTTGGGCCAGTTCTTTTATGTATAAAGTATAAGGCTCCGTTTCTTCGGGATGTGTATCGGCATATTGTCCCAAATAGCTGTCACGGTTAAAAGGTTGAGGATGTTTAGCCTGGAACTCCTTGATTTCGTCTTCATCCAGATAAATGTATCCTTCTTTTATCTCTGTGCTAAATTTATGAAGCACTTCATTATTATTATATTCGCTCACTCCGGTATCATAGCGGTAATCCCAGCCATGCACACCGCAAATCAGGTTATGCCCATCAATGTGTCCATCAGCCATAAGCGCACCCCGATGCAAACAACGCCCATATAAAACAGATACTTTTCTATCATATTTTATAACAACCAAGTCCAACCCGTTTACCATTTTATGAGTCGGCGTCTTTTCCTTAATTGTCCTGAGTGAACAGAGTTTGATTTTCATTATGGTTCCTTTCAAAATTAATTGATGTCGATTAAAAATTGATTGATGGTGGACGCGCCTGACGAACTTGTCAGAATGCGTGTCGAACTATTTTATTTCTTCCTTACCATTGGCATGTATGGCAAAACGGCCTTTGTCTTTTTCATGTACATGATCGGCTCTTGGCCAGGGCCAGCCACCAAATTGTGTAGACTGGTAGTCACGCATTGTTTGTTGAATTTCTTCCTGGCTATTCATAACGAATGGCCCATACTGAACAACAGGTTCATTAATTGGGCGGCCTTGAAGAAACATTATTGAGGCGGGTTTTGAGCTGTTTTTTATAATAATTTCATTTTGTGGATTTAACTCAATCATCTGTTTACTTTTAATCTCTGTCCCAGAAATTGTGAGTGATTCTCCGTCATAGAAATATAAAGCGCGGTTAACGCCGTCTTTCGCAACAGGTATTTCAAATTGTGCATTTCCATCCATTTTTAACAACCAGATTTGGACTTCATTTTCCGCATCTGCTGCCCATGAATCCGGGGTCGGCTCCAAAGATTTTTGATCTTCGTAAAACCCGGCAATCAGGTCAATGGTTGTTTTGTTTCCGGAAGAATCGTTTTTGATGATTTTTGGAATTTCATCCCGCCATAGCATTTTATAATGCGGTTCAGCCATTTTACTTTTTCCGGGCAAGTTCAGCCATAGTTGAAAAAGCTCAAAATGGTTAGAATCTTTATTTAAAAGCGGAAACATTTCAGAATGTTGTACACCTCTGCCGGATGTCAGCCATTGCACATCGCCATTACCAAAACGGCCGGTCGCGCCCAGCGAATCAGAATGATCTACCAAGCCTTTGGTAACAATAGTCACTGTCTCAAAACCTCGATGCGGGTGAGCAGGAAAACCGGGTACAATGTTGCCATGGTACATATTCCAGCCATCTTTTCCTGCAAAATCCTGACCAATATTACGACCATCCAACGGAACTGCCGGCCCAAGTTGATCATTTCCTGCGGGGTATAAATCAAGATGATGAGCGCAAAAAAGAAAAGGATCCAATGTTTCCCATTGCATCCCAAGCGGTTTGATGTTTTTTATTATTTTATTACTCATGCTATGGTTTTAAATCACTCCAAATTCGTTTAACAATTTTCCAATTACCTAAGTTATTTTTTTTGTAAACCGTGATAGCATATGATTCGCTATCACGTTGCATTTTAAAATCACCTTTTTCATAAGTGAAGGATAAGTTTCCATGCTCATAAGAATAAGCCAGGTTAGCTGATCCGTGAATTTCTAAAATTTCAAGATCATACTTTAGAATTAAGGTTTTAGATCCATCATCAGGAAACCAAAATTCCTTTATCGATCTCCTTCCGGTTATTGGCATTAAGCCGCTTGGGATAATGGTTGCTGAATCGCTGAATAATCCGAGAACTTTAGCAGAATCATTTTCCAGCCATCCCTGAGAATAATTTCTGTTGATTTGATTTATTTGCATTATATCTGAAGTGGAAATGGGTTCTTCGCTAAGCTGGGATGATTTTTCTGAACAGTTAAAAACGATCAAAGATATAAATAGACCTGTTAGCAGAAGGTTAAGGTGCTTTTTGTTTTTTTGAGAAAAATCAATCATGTTATTCTGCTTTTAAGTATGCTTCTTTTATCCAGTCCAATAACTGTTCATCAACCTGGGTTAACTCTGTTAGCTGCACTCTATGTGTACACATTGCGCCAAACGGTCCGGAGTTTCCAAGGCGATCGGTTGTTGGCTTATCTTTTAATTTTAATCCCAAATCTATTCTGCTTTTTGTTGCCGGCTTTACCAATGTAAACTGTTTTTTGCGGATAAAACTAACACTGTCTTTCTTTGGGGTAACAGTAATATCATCTCCAAATTTCTGTATCTCTGATAAAAGCTTATCGTAGATCGGCTTTAAATGCTCTTTTCCTTTGTATTGATTTGCAAGCAGGTCAGAATCATCAAAAGACCCGGCGTCAGATTTGTTTGATTTATGAGCAACGAAATTAGCGAATCCATGTGTAAAGCCATGCTCCGCTTTTAAAAAATCCATGATGGCTTTGTGTTTCTCAAGTTTGGAATCTTTAACAATCTTAACCCAATGATCGAGCGATTTCCCTGTTTTTTCTAATAATCCTTTTTCCATAATAGATCCTCAATTTAAAGTTTTGTTATCACCAATTAATGACGAAATCTAATTATTTTTATTGTGTTGTTGTTTGATGAAGTTAAAACAGAGTTTCCATCTTGAGAAAAAGTCGCCGCTTTATAAACAACTTTGCCAATTTCACCAATTGTTTTAATCAATGTTCCGTTGCTTTTCCATATTTTTACGGTCGCATCTTCACTTGCCGTTAAAATGTATTGCCCGTCTTTTGAAAACTCCGCCTTAGCTATTTCTCCTGAATGTGCTGCAAAGGAGGAAATTAATTCACCGTCTGTTGTCCACAACGCCAGGGTCTTATCAAAACTTGCAGTCATTATTCTTTTTCCATCTGGTGAAAAAGAAGCAGAAACTACACCGCTGGTATGATGTTTATTGTTTTCTTTTTGTTGCCGTTGATATCCCAGATAGAAACAGTTTTGTCACAACTACCAAGGACAATAGAGCTGTTATCTGGTGAAAATGATGCCTGGTAAATTGTGCAGGAATGTCCTTTAAACTCTCTGATAAATTCACCTTCGGAAGTCCACAACTTTGCGCTATTATCACCTCCACCACTTAAAATGTATTTTCCATCATTCGAGTAGGTAACGGATTTTACATATATTGCATCGGCCTTAACGGTCTTAATTTTTGTGCCTTCAATATCCCAAATAATAAAAGTCTCGTCACTCCCCGCAGTAATAAATCTTTTGCTATCGGGTGAGAACACCAAGTCGTTGACACTTCTTTTATGGTCAGTGATTTTTAAGATTATATTTCCGCTGTTATCCCACAAAATTGCTTTGTCATCATCACTTCCCGATAAAATATATTTGCCATCCGGCGATTGTGTAATTCCTATAATCGTCTCTGAATGCCCGACAAACTTATTAGGAGTCGCGCTGGTTTGGGCATAGACGATCACATGAAGTATTAAAAATAATGATAGGCAGTGTAAACATTTTTTCATAATGGATTAGCAAACTAAAAGCTCATATTCGAATCGCTGATAACATAGCCATAAACGAACAAAGATATCTCTGCAAAACAGCAAGCATTCGAAAACGAGAACGAGATTAACAGTATTGAAATGAATGTATTATTTGAATTGTAATAGCAGGTGTTAATTTAAATACATTGTTACCAAGAACGCTAAAACGGAAATGATAATTCCAAACATAAACACATTATACGCAACACTGAGAAAGCGGTATTTTTTGTTTAATACCAATCCAAGAAAATAAATATCACGGATAAGGTTGCTGTATAAATAATCCCGGTCTTCCATAAGCTCTTTCATGCCAAATTCATAATCTTCAAGTGGCATAGTGTAAAAATTTCCAAAAAAGAGCAGGTTACCGCGCCGGTTTTCGATGTCACTTCTGGTGAGGCCAAGTTTTGTAACCTTGGGTCTAGTGGATAGTGTTGCAAAAACTATTGTGAGGACACAAACTAATAAAAGAATACCTACCGGAACTAGTAGGAAACGCTGAACATCTAAATTTTCAATTAAAAATGAAAGGATGATTGAAATAATCAGGGCGCTAATGCTGATTAATGTATTAGCCTTTGAATCGGCCATGGAACTTAAACTGAGATGGTTCCGCGATGTTGTTCTAAAAACTGTTTCAACACCACGCTCAGATGATTTTATGCGGTCGAGTTTCTTCAAATCCTTTGGAGATAATGCAGACTCCTTTTGTTTTTTAGGAGCCACTCCACTCTCTAATTCATCAAGCTTTTTGTTTATCCTTTTCAAGTTAGATGCAATTTTGGGTTGCCAGTTTTCTTTGGCATAATCAGAAAAATATTGTGCTTTTTCATAAAAATTCTTGTCTATTTCCAGCCATTCTTTATCGCTAAATGATTTTTTACAGATAGCGTTTATTTCTTTTCGAAACAATTCTCCGCGTTTTAAACCAGATTTTTTTGCCAGATGTGCAAGATCAGCATCTTTTAAAATTTTCTCAAGATTCGTTTCAGGGATTTCGCCTAATGTGGTTTTTAGAATGAGTTGTTTTATAGTTTGAATATCTTCAGGAGGGTAATTTTTACTTGTTAAAAATTCTTCAGCAATTTCAATACTTTTTTGTTCATGATTTTTATAGTCCACAGTGTACCCAGTATCATGGAACCAGGCAGCAATAGTTAACACTTCTTTTTCTTTTTCTTCAAGACTTGAATATTCGCATATTTCTAGAACAGCATTTACGGTTTGCTGAGTATGCTTTAAACTATGGAAATAAAAATCTTCTGTTAATTTTTCGATTAACAGATCCGTAACAAAAACACGGGTCTCTTCAATAATATTATTCATCATTTCCCTGGCTGCTTAATGAGATAAAACAAAGTAGTTATTTTGATTAATGTGTGCAAAGGATTCTTAAGCTGTTATTTCAAAAATGTTTCTTTTTCTGTTCAATTTAACTTTCGTCATTATTTTCAATTATAAGCAGTATATTTCATAATAAATATTTCATCAATTCAGTTTCTCTCGTATTTTTACACTCTTAGTGATTTTGTTAAGATCTTTATTTTTGAATTTCTGGAGTGTTAAATGAAAATTACACGCAGCCAGGAAGATTATCTTAAAATAATCTGGCATCTGCAACAACAAACTATAAAGGCTAATGCCAAATTGGTTGCGGACAAATTGAGTGTTAAACCGCCTACGGTTTTATCCATGTTCCGGCAGTTGGAAAAATGCAATCTAATAACTTATAATAAATCAGATGGGGCATTATTATCAGTTAAAGGCGAAGAGATTGCCCGCAAGCTTGTTCGTAAACACCGGCTCGTTGAGACTTTTTTAGAAACAGTGCTGGAGATGGATGACCAACATATCCACGAAGAGGCTGAAAAACTGGAACATGTCATTTCGGATCAATTAATGTACCGCATCGATGCTTATCTTGGTTTCCCGGATAAAGATCCGCATGGATCGCCTATTCCATCCTGGGATAAAGTTGTGCAACACATAAAACTTAATGAAGTGAAACTAAATGAATCATTTACAATTCATCAAAATGATTTTACTTCAGTTGAGAAAAAGTATTACAAAAAACCGGGTTTAGTTCCGGGGTCTATTTGGACACTGGATGAAATACCGCCTGGTAAAGGCTGTTATTTGCTCGCCAACGGCAAAAAATTTCTGGCAATTCCCGAAGCAACGGCCCAAAAAATACTCGTAACTATCCGAAAATAAATTTGCTCGTTGAAATAGCATCTTATAATTTTTACACTTAGTGGAAAATCAAAATTCTGAATGGATTCAGGAGGTTGTATTTAAAGAGAGTGTCATGTCCTCCTTAGTGCAGTTTATTAAATATGAAATATTGCTGATTTTAATTGGCTTTATAGTGGTTATTATTTTCCAGGTATTTAATGGCCGAATAAATCTGCAAAGTTTGTTGCGCGATAAAAAATCCAGGAAGTTAAGCTCAGGACGGATGCAACAGCTCTTTTTTACATTGATAATCTCTCTGCACTATTTATATCTCACGTTTAAAAACCCATCGGCTTTCCCTGAAATAGAACAAACATATTTATATCTGCTTGCCGGTAGTGGTTTTGTTTACTTAGGTGGGAAAGCCCGTTCCATAGGTTGGTTGGTAAAAAAATATTTTAGATAAAAGTCATTGTCCTAAATCCGGGAGGAAATATGGAAAGTTTAGCATTGATTGTTGGTTGGATTATTGCTGTTTTTATTGGCGTTTTGGGGATAATCATCCTTGTTTATGTAATAAAAGGAAAAATAGACCTGACTAAATTAATTAGCGAAAAAGATGGATCGGCCAGTCTTTCACGTTTTCAGTTTTTAATATTTACCTTTGTAATTGCTGCCAGTTTGCTGATAATTGTAGTAAGCCAAAATCCACCTGGTTTTCCGGAATCAATACCATCTGAGATATTCATTTTACTTGGCATCAGCGGTGGAACATATGTGATATCCAAAGGGATCCAAAAAAGTGCAGAAGATAAGGACACAAACTAATAAACGGAGTTATTTTTGAAAAAGGTACTATTCATCTGTTTGGGTAATATTTGCAGATCACCCAGCGCAGAAGCGGTTATGAATGCAAAATTAAAAGCAGCAAATTTGCAAGATAAAATTATTACAGATTCTGCCGGCATTATTGGTTGGCATTCCGGTGAGCCAGCGGACCATAGAATGAAAAGCCATGCAATAAAAAGGGGATATGACTTAACCAGTATTTCCAGGCAATTTAATCCGGAAATTGACTTTGACAAATTTGATTATATAATTGGCATGGATCATGAAAACATGCGTGATTTACGTGGAATGGATCCTGACCAAAAGTATAAAAATAAAATATTTTTAATGACCGGTTTCTGTCAATCCATCCCAGCGGAGGTTGTTCCAGATCCATATTACGGCGGCTCATCGGGATTTGAAACTGTCCTGGACATTTTGGATGATGCTTGTGATGGATTGTTGGAACATATAAAAAATAATAGTGAAGAATGATCAGATATCATAAAGCCGCAATTGATTTTACAAATCTAATAATCTTTTAAAATGAAAAATGTAATTCATAAAATTGAGGATTGGGCTCAGGAGAAAATTATTTCCCATGAATCTATCGGTGGTGGCTCCATTGCGGATTCCAAAAAGATAAAAACAGAATCCGGTAAGGAATATTTTTTAAAGACAGGGGCCCAAAATCCGGGTATGTTTCCTGCCGAGGCAAATGGCTTAATGGAACTGGAACGTGCAGCGGTCATTCGTATACCTCATGTTTTTTTAGCTGATGAGGATTTCTTGTTAATTGAATTTATCCAGGCGGGCCCAAAAGTAAGCCGTTTCTTTGAAGATTTTGGACGTCAATTTGCGCGGCTTCATAGGGTTAAAGGGAAGCAATTTGGTTTTAAGGAAAACAACTTCATTGGCCATACACCTCAGGAAAATATTCCGAACGAAAACCAGGCCAAAGATTGGGTAACTTTCTATTATGAAAAACGTCTGTTATTCCAATTTAAACTTGCTGAACAGCAAAATCTAACATCTTCAAAACTCAATGATGGTTTTCAGTTGCTGGAAAATAAGATTGAATCAATTTTAGTGGGAAGAAATGAGCCGCCATGTTTGTTACATGGAGATTTGTGGAGTGGGAATTATCTGGCTGATGAAAAAGGCAATCCTGTAATAATTGACCCGGCAGTTTACTATGGTCACCGTGAAGCCGATCTTGCTATGACAAAGCTTTTTGGTGGGTTTTCCAGTTCTTTTTACCGGGCATACAATGAAACATATCCTCTTGAGGCAGGATTTGAGTATCGCGAAAATATTTACAAACTTTATCATGTTTTAAACCATTTGAATTTGTTTGGATTGGGCTATCAGCGACAGGCAGTGGATTTGTTGTGGAGCTATTTGTAATTAATGAATGAATTGAAAATACTTGAGGATGCAAAAAAGTTATTAAAATCCCTTGAAGGAGAAAAAACCAAAGCTCAACCTTTATTGGCTTCTTTAATAGCCTCCTTAACTGAGATTGTGAATGTGGCTTATGATGAAGCTAAAGAAACGGAGGCGGGGCGCAGGTGGTTTTTCAATTTGGTAGAAAAAAGATCAATACCGGCTTTGGCACTTAAAGAGGCCAATATTAAAATGCTTCTTCAAGAATTTGATTATTCACTTCCTCAGGAAGAAATGATTGCAACAGCCAGAATTTATTTACTTGAAATTGAAAGAATAATAAACAGTGGTAAAGGCAGATACATATCGGGATAATTACCAACAAAGCCACTGTTGAGGTATGAAAAAATTGTTTTGGAAAATGATTTAATGATGAGAGGTAGAATATGGAATTAAAAAAAAGAAAGCAGACCAAAAATCCAAATATCCAGCGTGAACCTTTTGAGAAAATTGTAAAAGATGTTTTTAATAAATACCGTGATAATGTGGTTTGTGCAAGCGATATTATGGATAGAATTATTGAAGATGTAACCGCAAAAATTCGTGATCAACTAAAGGAAGGCTAAAAGGCCAGAAGTGGTCATTTAAATTAAGGTATATATTTTTTATTAATATTGTTATGCAATCCACACTCAGTTTTACCTAAACCTTGCCAACGGCCAGAACGCCCCTCGCCACGATCCGTACATTGTAAACACCCGACAGAATTATAGTCTTTTTCGTGCAGTGGATGAAGCGGGATTTTTAACTTCTTTAATTTTTCCGAAATAACATTCGGGTTTTCGTCAAAAAGAGGATTAAATTTCAGTATAGGTTTATCTACTTCAACAATTGCAGTTTTTTTTCGTTCAGCTGATTGATTCGCCATCAGTCCGGTTACCCATACTTTAAACTGGCTTTTTAAATTATCCATGGGTTTTACTTTGTTTATAAAACAGCAGGAATCCGGATCTGTTTTCCAGAGTTTTTCATATTCTGTAAAAGAGTGGTCTTCAAATTCAGGAGCTATTTCAACAATATTCAAACCGAAAATATCTGCCAGGTCATCCCTGTATTTCAAAGTGCTGCTAAAATGGAAACCTGTATTAATAAAATGAATATCCGGCTTTTTTTCAAAACGACTGATATGATAAAGAAGATAGGCAGAACTAATCCCGAATGATGATGTGATCAAAATTTCTTCCGGTGAATAACAGGTAAAAATATATCTTATTCGCTCAGATATCGAAAGGTCGTTTAGCGTGTCGTTGCAGTGTTGAATGGGCATGGGATTTTCCTGTATTCACAAATGCTTGGCGATGCTTTAGAAGGTTTAAATATATTATTCTGTTTTAACAAATTCAAAATTTTTATAAGATTAATTTTCTTTTCTGTAGATTGTATTATTCACGAAATTTTATTTTTAAATTGGCGTCAAACCAATAAAATCACAACAGTCAGAATTATACATTCTTATTTAATGAATCAATCGATTGATTTCAGATCAATAGTTGAAGCGCATCAGGAAAAGGTTCGTAATACCTGCTTTCGTTTTGTAAAAAACAAAGAAGATGCGGATGATGTTGCACAGGAAGTTTTTATCCAGGTATATGAGTCCCTTACTCATTTTCGTGAGGAGGCTGAATTATCAACCTGGATATATCGTATTGCTGTAAATAAGTCGTTGGATTTTATCCGCAAGAAGAAACGTAAAAAACGTTTTGCGCAGCTTACTTCACTTTTTGGGTTTAATGAGGATAATGAGGAAATTATCCTTCCGGCAGATGATAACCCACAACAGGACATAGAGCAGAAAGAACGTAAACTGGTTTTAGATTCGGCCTTAGAACAATTACCAGAGAATCAAAGAACTGCAATCACTCTAAGCAAATACGAAGGCTTTAGTAATAAAGAAATTGCTGAGATTATGGCTATGTCCATTTCGGCCGTTGAGGCACTAATGCACCGTGCTAAAAAGAATTTACAGAAGTTGTTATTCAATCATTTTGAAAAAAATATTAGATAGCGCATGTTTCAAATAAAGAATGACGTCCAAGTAATTGAAGGCAAAAAAAATGAATAAAAAAGAAAAAATCGAACAACAAATAAATAAGACGCTGGATCAGTTTGACAATGCTGAACAGCTTCCACCAAATCCTTATTTTTACACACGCGTTCAAGCGCACATCGATGAGCGAAAGAATAAGAGAACCGTTTTCGCTGCAATCCTGAAGCCGGCTTTGTTCACTACTTTAGTTGTGATTAACCTGAGTACGGCTTTCTGGTATATGAACGCTGATGATCAGCTTAATCAGGTTGATACTCGTGAAGAATTAATTGAATTGCTGGGAAGCGATTTAAATGTGGACAATAATCAAAGTAACTTCCTCGATTTTAAATAGGAAAACAAAATGGATATTTTTAAGCAAAACCGCTATTTGTGGATCACAGTAATTGTTCTGTTAATTATGAATTTTGCTGCACTAACACTTTTATGGGTCGGCAGACCAGAAGGACCAAGGCCGAACAGAGGTCCATATAACCGTTTAGATAAACAAAACCGAACGAAAGAATTGTTGGAGAAGGAACTTGGCTTTGATGAAAAACAGACAAAACAATATTTGAAACTACGCCAGCAACACCAAGATCAAATGCGGCTATTAGAACGTGAAATCCGGCAAATAAAAAAACAAATGTTTGACGAAGTATTACATGATAATCATCAAAATGAGTTGTCTGATTCGCTGTTGGCCCTGGCTCAGGAAAAACAGGCCCAAATTGAGCAAATTACTTTTCAGCATTTTTTGGATTTAAAAAGATTGTGTAAACCGGATCAACAAGATAAACTTAAATTATTGATGCGCCAGGTTTTCCGGCAGGGTCCTGCACAAAGACGACCGGACGCAGAAAGACCCGGGCCACCGCCACCCCGCCCATAATCCGGATCATAGATTTTTGGTATGAAGCCTTTCATCAAATGAAGGGCTTTTTTGTTTATAACATCTTTTAACCACCCGCAAGTTTTTTCAAGAACCCACGTCTAATCCTTTAAATAGCTTAATTAAACTATAAAGGAGCTGATTAACATGAAAAATAAAATACTAAAGCACAAAAGAATCATTGTGGTTATGGCTGTCGTTCTTTTAGCCACATACGCTTTTGCCTTTTTCTATGAAGGCATCAATACAACCGATTATGTTTTCGAAACAACAATCGCAGAGAAAGGAACGGTAAGCAACACGATTACTGCCACCGGTACTTTGGAAGCAACCAACACTGTTGTTGTGGGAACACAGGTATCGGGTGTGATTGAAAAGATTTATGTGGATTTTAATTCAAAAGTAAAAAAAGGACAATTGATAGCTGAGCTAGATAAATCAACCCTTCAATCCAGCCTGGAAAATGCCGAAGCGGATTTGTTTGATGCGCAGGCGGAACTGGAATATCAAAAAGCCGGCTTTGAACGGAATGAAGAATTTTTAAAAAAAGATTTGTTGTCGCAAAGCGATTATGACCTGGCCAAATATAATTATAAAAAGAGCCAGGCCGGTTTAAAATCGGCCAATGCTAATTTAAATAAGGCACAACTAAATTTGGCTTATGCTACCATATATTCTCCTATCGATGGACTTGTGCTTAATCGTGCGGTTGAAGAAGGACAAACGGTTACAGCCAGCATGAGCACGCCCGAGCTGTTTACTATCACAAATGATCTTTCTGAAATGCAGGTAGAAGCGGATATCGATGAAGCAGATATTGGCATGGTTGCGGAAGGACAAAAGGTAGAGTTTACGGTAGATGCTTTTCCGGATGAAACCTTTACCGGTAAAATTACAGAAGTAAGGTTACAACCAACTGAAAGCTCAAATGTTATAACATATACTGTGATCGTTTCAGCACAGAACCCCGAATTAAAATTAAAACCGGGCATGACGGCCAGCATAACCGTTTATATCGAAGAGGTAACAGACGCGCTGGTTGTAGCGGGAAAAGCCTTGCGTTTTACACCGGATCGTGAACAAATGGCGGGCTATTTCGACAGCCTTCCGGAAAGCGAACGTCCGCAGCGGCCACCCCGTGGAACTCAGCAGGGAGCGGGACAAGCGCAGGCGCCAAACAAAGATATCTCTGAAAACATCAAACGGGTTTGGGTAAAAGATGGTTCACTTATCAAACCTGTTGAAGTAGAAACTGGTGTTACAGATGGCATGAATGTTGAGATAATATCTGGATTGGCCCAGGGCGATGAAGTTATTACTTCTATGGAGCGGGGCGGCGGGACAGATGAAACTGTTGCTAAGAGCGAAGAAACTCAAAGCCCTTTTGTCCAGGAACGCCCGGGACGCCCAGGCAGGTAAAGTGTCGGCAAATAAAGAATGCGTAAACATTAACCTGACAAAAATTGAGAATTGCAGAAAATGAAAAACAATAAAATAATCGAGATCGAAAATCTTCAAAAAGATTACCACGTGGGTGCAGAAACAGTAAAGGCGTTGCAGGCTGTAAACCTTACAATCAATGCCGGCGAGTTTGTGGCCATTATGGGCACCAGCGGATCGGGTAAATCGACCCTGCTCAATATTCTCGGCTGCCTGGACAGTCCAACGGCCGGCGACTACCGCTTGGATGGGACCAACGTAAAATCCCTATCCAAAAACCAACTCGCGGATGTGCGTAATCAAAAACTGGGCTTTGTGTTTCAATCCTATAACTTGTTGCCACGAACCACAGCCCTGGAAAATGTCGAGCTGCCCTTGTTGTATAATCCTGGGGTTAGCGCAAAAATACGCCGCGAAAAAGCAGAGTTCGCCCTGCAAGCCGTTGGCCTGGCAGATCGCATGAACCATCTTTCAAATCAAATGTCCGGTGGTCAGCAGCAGCGTGTAGCCATTGCCCGTTCACTGGTCAACGATCCTGTTCTGATTTTGGCTGATGAAGCGACTGGCAACCTGGATACCAGGACATCATACGAGATTATAGCGTTGTTCCAGCAGTTAAATGAAAACGGAATAACCATCGCTTTTGTAACGCATGAGCCCGATATCGCGGCGTTTACAAAAAGGAATGTTATCTTCCGCGATGGGCGCATTATAAAGGATTTTGAGGTAAATACTATCACGAGTGCACAATTGGCGCTCGAAAACCTAAAGGAAGAAGATACCGTTTTTGATTTATTAATGAACGCAAGCTAACCCAAAAACGAGAATTAAAAATGAATATATTAAACGTAATTAAAATCGCCATCGCCGCTGTAAAAAGAAACAAAATACGCTCCTTCCTTACCATGTTGGGAATCATCATTGGTGTGGCATCGGTAATTGCCATGCTTGCTATCGGCGAAGGATCCAACGCCAGCATCCAGGAGAAAATATCTTCCATGGGTATAAATCTTATTAATGTAATGCCGGCAAGCAGGGACCGGGGCGGTGTTCAGCAGGGACGCACTATGTCGCAAACCCTGGTCTTGAAAGATGTGGACTTTCTCCGCGAAAACAGCGACCTGCTGGAAGCTGTATCCCCTGAAGTGGGAAGTTCCGGCCAGGTTATCTTTGGAACCAATAACTGGCCAACGCAAATCTTTGGTGGAAATGAAGAATATACCTATATCAAAAAGTATGATATTGCCAACGGACGCTCATTCTCAGCACAGGATATAAAAGGCGCCGTAAAGGTTGTCCTGATTGGACAGACGGTTGTTGAAAATTTATTTGACGATGATGTTGATCCGATTGGGCAAACCATTCGCTTTGAAAAAATACCGTTTAAAGTGATCGGGGTACTGGCAGAAAAAGGTGAAAATACCTTCGGCCAGGACCAAGACGATATTATTCTGGCGCCCTACACCACCGTTATGAAAAGAATTACACGGCAGACTTATTTGCGGGCGATTGTTACATCCGCTGTCTCTGAAGAGTACATCGATGACGCAACCAAACAGATTGAAGAAAACATGCGTCTGTCGCATCAATTAAAAGACAGCGAAGACAATGATTTTGAAATACGGACGCAGGCTGAACTGATCAGTACATTTGGCTCCATCTCCGAAATGATGCTGGTGCTGCTTGGATCAATTGCTGCGATTTCTTTAGTTGTGGGTGGTATTGGCATTATGAATATCATGTATGTTTCGGTTACCGAGCGTACTCGCGAAATAGGCTTAAGGCTGGCCATCGGCGGCAAGGGCAAAGATATATTGATGCAGTTTTTGCTTGAAGCCGTTTTATTGAGTGTAACCGGCGGCATTATTGGTGTGATTATGGGTATACTGGCTTCAAACACGGTTGAAAATATCATGTCCTGGCCGGTGCTGATTACAATGCAATCCATATTATTGTCGTTTCTGTTTTGCTCGTTTATCGGCGTGTTCTTTGGCTGGTACCCGGCGCGCAAAGCCGCAGCCCTGGATCCCATTGATGCGCTCAGGCATGAGTAAACGGATAAAAGATTTTTTTAATAACTAACGCATGTTTTTTGAACAGACGACGTCATATCTGTAAAGTTCAATTATTTAAAGTTGGGAAAAGATTATGAGAAAAATTAATACACTGGCCATTTTATCCTTTTTAGCTCTACTAACCGTAAAAGTTTTCAGCCAGGATTTTTACGATATCAACACTATTAATACTATCGAGATAACCTTTGAAGAATCCAATTGGGATTATTTATTAGATCAGTTAGTTTCGGAAGGCTATGAAGCTCGTTTACTTGGAACAGCCGTGGTTAATGGAATAAGTTATGATAGTGTGGGTGTAAGATATAAAGGAAACAGCAGTTACAATGCTAACCAAATTAAAAACCCCCTAAACATCAAACTTGATTATGTTATTAAGGACCAGGAACATGAGGATTATGGCACCTTAAAACTTGCCAATGTATATAAGGATCCAAGTTTTATCCGCGAAGCTTTGACCTATGAAATAGCCAGAAAATATATGCCGGCAAGTCTGTCAAATTTTGTAAAGGTCTATATAAATGGTAGTTATTTGGGGCTTTATTCCAGTGTGCAGGATGTTGATAAACATTTTTTACGAAGCAATTATTATGACGATGATAATTCATTTTTTAAGGGCGAGATAGTAGGTGGAAGCCCACAAAGCGTCGTGAAAATCTGGGGGTATTTTGGAGAAGACTCGGCAAGCTATAAGAATTATTATGAAATCGAATCAGATAGTGGATGGTCTGATTTGATTAATTTCCTCGATAAGTTTAACAACAAACCAGAATCGATTGAGAGTGTTTTAAATGTGGATCGTCATTTATGGATGCTTGCATTTGATAACCTCCTTGTGAACCTGGATGCACCAATTAATTTTGCACATAATTATTATTTATATAAAGATGATGCCGGAAGGTTTAATCCAATTATTTGGGATTTGAATGAGAATTTTGGTGTTTTTTCAAGGCTTCTTGATGAAGGGTCATTATCTACTGCAGGCCTGCAGCAGCTTAATCCATATTTGTATTTATCAAATGATAATTATCCAATTATTAACAAAATTTTAAGCGATCCAACTTACAAAAAAATGTATGTCGCCCATATGAAAACAATAATGGCTGATTATTTCGAAAATGGTTTGTATAAAACACGGGCTTTGGAGATTCAATCAATAATTGATGCCGAGGTACAGGATGATCCTAATAAGTTTTACACCTATTCAAATTTTATTGATAATATTGATGATGGCATAGGAAGCGGTCGTCCGGGTCCCGGGAATGAGTCTATTATTGGAATAACAGAGCTTATGGATGCCAGAATTACTTATTTAAATTCACTTTCTGATTTCACGGCAAGCAGCCCGGAAATATCTAACATTGAAAACAATCCAACCAATCCTGCAGCTAATACGGATGTGTGGATAACGGTAGATGTGGCCACTGCGACTTCCGTTCAATTAGCTTACCGTAGCAGCCTTACCGCTGCATTTGAAAAAAAAGAAATGCTTGATGATGGCAATAGCAATGATGGAGTAGCCGGTGATGGTATTTATGGCGCTTCCATCTCCACAGGAACAAACGGGTTTCAATATTATATTTACGCAGAAAATGACGATGCGGCCTCCTTTTTGCCGGCGCGTGCTGCATATGAATTTTTTACAATGGCAATTTCCGGGGATTTGGTGATTAATGAATTTTTAGCCAGCAATGATTCCTCAAAAGCCGATCAGGATGGTGAGTATGATGACTGGATTGAACTTTATAATAATACGGATGCTGATATATCTTTAGCTGGGTATTACTTATCTGATGATGGTGATGAAATTACCCAGTGGGCATTTCCCGATACATTTATCACCGCAAAAGGTTATCTGATTGTTTGGGCTGACAAAGATGATGAGCAGGAAGGGTTGCATGCAAACTTTAAACTATCCGGATCGGGTGAGACAATTTATTTGGTTAATAGTGACACTGCAATTGTTGGTGAAGTATCTTACGGTGAACAAACCGCAGATATATCAACCGGGCGTTATCCAAATGGAACGGGAGCTTTTGTGCAAATGAATCCCACTTTTTCTGCTGAGAACTATGATAATATTACCAGTATTGATGACGATCTTCAGATAGAACTACCCGGCAGGTTTGAGCTGAGTCAGAATTATCCTAATCCATTCAATCCAACAACTAATATTTCATTTAAGTTGGCTAATCCGAATGTAACCTCCTTAAAAATTTACAACATCACAGGGCAGGTGGTGGCTACGCTAATTGATAAACAATTATCTGCAGGAATATATATAATGCAATGGGAAGCTGAAAATATGAGCAGCGGAATTTATTTTTACCGGCTGACAAGTGGTACACATTCTGAAACAAAACGGATGATTTTATTGAAATAATGACGGGTATATGCGAGAGGTTAAAAGATAGCCCTTTATCAAATTGATGAAGGGCTTTTTTATTTTCCATCCAGCAATTATTCCAAAAAAATAAAAACCTCCCACAAGTTTTTTCCGGGAACAGCGTCTTAAGTATAAGAACAACATAAAAACATGTCGAAGTTTCATTACAAAATGAAAAAAGGACTAACAATGTTGAAAAAAAATTATCGAATTCTGATTATTATTATCATAATTCTCGCCGCTTTGGCCATTTTCGTTTTGCCGTTCAAAATTCCATACTCAATAGATAGCGTTGCGAAAATATTACCGGCACAACAATGGGTTTTATCACGTGGAAATGATGGTGAAGTATTAACAAGCACGGTAAATCATATAAGCGGAGAAAATAATTCATATCAACTTACCTCTTTTGAAAGAGGCGAATCAATCATTTTGAACCTGAATCCTGAGCTAAACAATGGTGATGTAGTATCAAAAGGGGATACACTTGGTGTCATTTATTCAAGTAGTCAGCAAGAATATCTTTTGCAATTGAATGGTGAGTTGCGGGTTTTAAATGCGTCACTTAAGGCAAGTATGAGCGGCGTTAAAAAGACAGAAGTACGTGAAGCAGAGCATAGACTCGCTGTAGCAACATCGGAAGTAGAAAAGCAGACAAAAATTGTTAACCGCTTAAATGAACTACATAAAAATGAGATTATATCCCGGGAAGAATACCAAACAGCAGCAGATGAATTAAGTATTTTGAAAAAAGCAGTAAATGTCCGGCAGGCTGAATTGGAATCAAGCTTGAGTGGTGAAAAAGATGAAGAAATAAATATGTTAAACGAAAAGATCAAAGCAACTGAAAATGAAATTTCATTTTTGCGTCGGGAAGTTGATACACAGAATTTGATTATCACCCCTTTTGGTGGCAGGATTGACAAACCATTTTCAAATGATACACTTCTGGTTTTATCAAATTTTGATTTGGGAGTAGCCTGGATTCCTGTTGCATTGGAAGAAGCCGCTAATATCCCTGCAAACGGAAAAGTATCTTACGATTCGCCTTTTTTTGCAACACAATTGTTAGGTGAAGTCCATATGACCCAACCGGTTATGCAGCTTATTGACGGGAAGCAATGCATCACCGTTTTGGCAACGGTCAACGCAATATCAAATGATTTTGTCTCCGGCCTGCTGACACCGGCAAAAATTAACTGTGATCCGGTATCACTTCCGGTTTACCTGAAACGCAACCTTTTAAATTAGGATTGACGATGGCCTCCAGATATGAATATAAATATTTAGTCCCAAACACGCTTGTTGATAAGCTGCGCTCAGAGCTGAAACCATATATGGAGCTTGATGGTTTTGCAAAAAAACACAGTAACGGGCAATACACAGTCAGAAGCATATATTATGATTCTCCGCAGTTTGACTGCTATAAAGAAAAACATGATGGTATTCAAATCCGAAATAAATACCGGATTAGGGGTTATGATAATCATTCTGAAAAAAGTATTACTTTTCTTGAAATAAAACACAAAAATACAAATTGTATATCAAAGAGCCGGGCGCCGCTTTATTATACAAATGTTGCCAAAACACTAAATTCAAGACGCGTAGATGATTATGTATTATCATTTAGTGGAAACGGGGTTGAGAAAAATGATGCCCGGAAATTTATTTATCATTATTACACAAAAAATTTACGTCCGGCCGTTTTGGTTATTTACGACCGGGAAGCTTTTCTTGGAAAAATGGACCCATCGCTGCGGCTAACATTTGATAAAAATCTACGCAGTGTTATTTATCCTGATTTAGAGAAGCTTTATAAAGAAGACAGGGTAAAATATACTTTCGCCAGCCACTTCATTTTCGAAGTGAAATTTTTTGGAAATCTGCCTGCCTGGATTAAATCGTTAATAGCAAAACATGAATTAAAACGTCAGGCGTTGTCCAAGTACACCATGTCACTGGAAACGCATTCAGAGTTTAGCAACCGGCGTTTAACCAGGCAGAATATGATAAAAAGCAGGGAGTGCTGTTATGTTTAATGAAATGCAAAGTTTAAACTTATTTCCGGTTTCAATATTTGAGATAATAAGCAATGTTTTTGTTGCCTTATGTTGCGGCCTTTTTATCGCCTGGGTCTATCGCAAATCATATCGCGGGGCCGGTTATTCATCAGCTTTTGTAAATTCGATGATTTTCTTATCCATGATTACCGCTATTGTAATAATGGTTATTGGTAATAATCTTGCCCGAGCTTTTGGGCTTGTTGGAGCTATGTCAATTATACGTTTTCGGACAGCGGTTAAAGATACACAGGATATTGTGTTTATCTTTTTTGCTCTGGCTATTGGTATGGCGGCAGGTGTAGGCTATTTTAAACTGGCCATTTTCGGATCGGCATTTGTTGGAATAATCATGCTGCTTTTGGTGAAATCAAATATAACTGCTCTTCGTCAGGATGATTATTTGCTGCAATTTTCTTTTCAACCAAATGGAGATAATTCACCGCCTTATATGCCAATCCTGAATAAGTATTGCAGGCGTTTTAATGTGGTCAATACCCGGACAGTTGAAGACCACGGTATAATGGAATTATCCTATTATGTAAAGTTAAAAAACAAAGAAAAGAACCCGGAATTTATAAGTGCATTGGATAATACACATGGCGTCAAAAACATTAACCTCTTTTTTGATGAAGAGCAGATTTAATATGTTTTAAAAAATTTTAGACACTTACAAAATTTCCACTATTGTCATGCTGAGCCTGTCGAAGCATCCCAATGTAGTACAAGATTCTTCGCCAAAAGTCAACTAACGGATTCCTCAGAATGACAGAATAAGATTATTTTAATGGACTCATAAAAAAATTAATTAAGGAGAAAAAAATGTACAGTAATCTATTTTCATTTATGTTTATCATTTCAATTCTAATTGGATGCGATGATACAGGTACAAATCCTGATATTGAACCAGTCATTAATTCAGATTTTGAAATTACTGATTGGACTGAGGCCACACATGGTAAGGGTGGTGATCGCAATTATGAAAAAGTTTTTCCGCAGGACCAGGTTAATCGTTTGGACTTTGTTATTGACCAAGATAACTGGCAGGTGATGCTGGATGATATGGAGCAACAATATGGAAGCTTTGGATCTGGTTCACGGGGTCCGGCAGATGATTCGAACGATAACCCGGTTTATGTTCCGTGTTCTATATTTTTTAATGATATTGAATGGTATGCTGCCGGAATACGCTTTAAAGGAAACTCCAGTTTACAAACATCCTGGGGCAATGGAATCTGGAAGTTACCTTTACGGCTAAACCTGGATCGTTTTGAGGATGATATTCCACAAATTACGAATCAACGTTTTTATGGATTTAAAGAGCTTTCACTATCCAGTAATTATGATGATGAATCTCTAATGCGTGAAAAAGTTGTACCGGAAGTTTTTAGGGATTTTGGCGTGGCTGCGCCGCAAACTGCTTTCTATCGAATTTATATCGATTACGGCGATGGACCAATATATTTTGGTTTGTATACAATGATTGAAATTGTTGATGACACTGTCATTGAGGAGCAGTTTGAAGATGATAGCGGAAATGTGTACAAACCGGAAGGCAGCGGAGCAAGCTTTGCAGAAAACACATTTAGTACGTCTTATTTCGAGAAAAAGACAAATGAAGATACAGACTGGTCGGACGTAGAAGCGTTATATAATGTTTTGCATTCTTCAGAAAGAACAAGTGATGCTGCATCATGGCGAACTTCTCTTGAATCAGTTTTTAATGTGGATGGATTTCTAAAATGGCTGGCGGTAAATATTGCTGTTCAAAACTGGGACACCTATGGCCGGATGACCCACAATTATTACCTGTATAATAATCCGGAAAACAACCTCCTGACCTGGATTCCGTGGGATAATAATGAGGCGCTGCAAACGGGCAAACAAGGAGGCGCGTTATCTGTTTCATGCAGTGAAGTGGGTACTTCATGGCCATTAATTCGTTATATTTTAAATGATAGCCAGTATCTGAGTACTTACAAAACCTATTTGGGGCAGGTAGTTGAGTCTGCCTTTGAGCCATCAAAAATGACAAGCAAATATCAATTTTATCAGGATTTGATTTCTGAATATGTGATTGGTTCCAATGGTGAAAACAGTAAATACACTTTTTTAGAATCTGATGGCGATTTTGGAAGTGCGGTGAATTATCTGATCTCTCATGTTAGCAGCCGCTATAACACAGTAATGAGTTATGTGAAATAGAGCTCGATCCAAATTTTCTAAAGCCCTTCAAATTAGCTGGAGTGAAGGGCTTTTTTTGGTATTCCCATATAAATATTCCCAGAGTTAGAATATGTTGAAAATATTGTATATTTGTAATACATGTTACATCATATATATTATTGATTTCATGTAATCTTTTACCTATTTTTGAAAACAAAAATTACAGGAAATTAAAAGTCAAAACTGGATAAGCAAAATGAAATATTTATTCTCTAAAGCAGCTGTTATTTTAGTTGCGATGGTAATGGCAGCAAATGCGCAAGACACTGATATTCTTATTACTTCTTTTGAGGACTATGTTTTGGGCAATGTTCACAATCAGCAAGACTGGGAAGTAGAAAGTGGAAATGCTATAATTACAGATTCGACAGAGTATATCCAGTCGGGTAGCAAAAGCCTGAATTTTGTAGCACAAAGTCAAACCCTGGTTGTATCTAACACCACTTATGGTGGATCAGAGCCGGGCATAACAGGAGTTGTTTATGTTGACGTTTATGTAAAAATCAATTCTATGGCTGAAAAAGATTTTGCTCTGAGCGGATATGATCTTTTTGGCGGCAGCAGTAAACGAGCATTTGTATTGGAATTTGATACACCTTCAGGAAGTAGCGGAGATTTTCGCATTTATAATGGATCATCAAAGCTAAAAATCGGGACATATAATTTTGGAGAATGGAATAGAATTAGCGCGCGCGTTGATTATGACCATGACGTTTACCAGGTAATTTTTAACGGATCTGAAGCCGTGATGGCCAACTTTCGCGAAAGCTATACGCCTACAGCCAGTGGCACAAGGCAGGCAGGGGTAAAAGAGTATCATGAACTACGAGTTAATTTAGGATATAATGGGGCTTTAGGAAGTGTAAATGCGGCTGTTGATGATATTTATGTCAGCACAAATCCAATAGCGGATGTCAGTTTCCCGGAACCCGATATTACTCACGTGATTGAAGTTGATCAGCCGGATATTGGTAATATTTCGCTTGATCCTGATTTAGAAGAATATGAAGACAGCACGCACGTAACAGCCACTCTAAATATTCCTGAAGGATATACTAATGCCGGTTGGACAGGTGATCTTTCCGGAACAGAATTAATTAAAAATTTCTTTATTAATAACAACATGAATATTGGTGCGTCCGTTGAAGTTGATACGTCCAACCCACCGCCTCTTTATACAGTCACAGTAAATCAGCCTGAATTTGGTGAAATAACCCTCAGCCCTTCTGGTGGTACTTATTATGATTTCACTTCAGTTACAGCATTATTAGATCTACCGATTGGTTATATAAATGAAGGCTGGACAGGAGATTTGTCGGGGGCGGAATTAGAGAAGGAATTTGAAATTCATCAAAATATGGAAATTGGCGCTACTGTGGTTCTAGATACGACACCGCCAGTTGTTTACACCGTTTCCACTGCCTCAGAACTACATAACCTGTGTGAGAGCGATCTTAAACCCGGCGATATTATTGAAGTCGAAAATGGGGCCTATAATACCGGCGGGATAACGATGGAAGCATCAGGGACAAAATCTAAACCAATAATTATCCGTGCGATAAATGTTGGAGAAGCCAAACTAACAGGTTCCAGCTATTTTGTTTTTAGAAAAAATGCCCATATCATTTTAGAGGGATTTCATTTTACTTCAGATCCATACACGGTTATAAAACTAGAAGCTTGCAATAACATTCGTATTACGCGCAATACTTTTCAGCTTACTGAATCCGAAGGCAAAAATGGAAAATGGATCTTGATTGGCGGCTATTGGGATGATGGATCTTTGCTTAGTCACCATAATAGAATTGATCATAATATTTTTAGAGATAAGCATCAGTTAGGCAACTTTATTACTATAGACGGAGGTGACGTTGTTTCGCAACATGATAGAATCGATCATAATTATTTCTACAATATTGGTCCAAGGCACGATAATGAAATGGAAGCTATCAGGGTTGGTTGGAGTGCGCTGTCGTTGACGGATGGTTTTACTGTGATTGAGTATAATTTATTTGAAGAGTGCGATGGCGATCCTGAGATTATTTCTATAAAAAGCTGCAAGGATACTGTTAGATACAATACAATAAAAAGGTCACAGGGAACTGTATCTCTCAGGCATGGTGATGGCTCGGTGGTTCATGATAATTTTTTTCTGGGTGATGAAAAAGATGGAACCGGCGGCGTGCGAATTTATGCCCGTAATCATAAAATTTACAATAACTATTTTGAAAGCCTTAGAGGTCATACCTGGGATGCGGCAATAACGCTTACCAATGGAGATACAGACACAGGCTCATTAAGTTCACACTGGCGCATTGATAATTTAATAGTTGCAAACAATACGCTTGTAAATAATTATTCAAATATTGAGATCGGCTATGCCAAAGCAGATGGATCATGGAAAAAAGAACCAAGAAATGTTAAAATGACGGATAATTTGGTTGTTGGCGATGAGAATAACCTAATCAAAATTATGACAGAACCAACCAACCTTACATGGAGCGGAAACATAATGTTTCCACAAGGAACAGCTGAACTTGGATTGGATGCAATTGAAAGTGAAATTAAAATCGTTGACCCATTACTCTCTTTTAGTGATAGTCTGTGGCTTATCAGCGCTGAAAGTCCTGCAATAAATGCATCCGTTAATAATTATATTGATATCGTTGATGATATGCAGGGACAGCAAAGAAGCGGTGTGAATGATGTTGGTGCAGATGAGTATTCTGCGTTGCCGATTACACGGGCGCCTTTAAAACCCGAAAATGTTGGACCTAATGCTGTTGATATTGTTAACAATCTTTCTTACAACGAGAAATATGTCCAGCAATTTAGTCTTTCTCAAAACTACCCAAATCCGTTTAATCCAAATACAACAATTTCTTTTGAATTGCCAAAGGCGAACTTTACAACACTTAGAATTTACAACATAGCCGGCCAGCAGATTGCTTCACTTGTAAATGGACGATTACCGGCAGGGCTTTTCCAGGTTCAATGGAATGCGGAGGAAATGTCGAGTGGAATTTATTTTTATACACTTAAAAGCGGGGCAGTCTCGCAGACAAAACGGATGTTGTTGTTGAAATAAATGTTAATAAAAACTATCATGAAAAGGCTCTTTATTACAAAACGGTAAAGGGCCTTTTTTTATCAACCTTTCATTTTAAGTTTTAAATCTATATCCTCTTCAAATTTAACATATCCTGATTCAATCATTTCCAAACACATCAAACTTTAAAATTTCACAAACACTTTTAGCAATCTCAATACTAATATCCTGGATAAGTAGCCACGCTTTGATGAACGAGTATGCCAAATTTAGTTTAGCAACAGATGACTCGATTGATGCAGATGGTCTTTTTAATGATGATAAAATCAGCCTAAGATCTATTTTGAAAACTTCCACAGATAATTTTTACAGGATCTGCAAGGCTGCTGTCTTTTATGCAGGAATTTAATAAGCAGGGCATATATCTGATTATAGCAAATAATGGCTCAGAGAACATTAAGAATTGTTTTAACCATATAAATTTCTAATTTAGAGATCTTCAAGATTTATACGTGCTGCTTCAAAATCGGGATCAACCTCAAGTGCTTTACGGTAATTTCGCTTTGCTTCAATTATATTTCCCATAGCTTTGTAGCCATCACCAAGGCTATCATACGGATTTGCTTTTTTAGGTGATTTTTGAACTGCTCGTTTGAATACGAAAATGGCATCTTCAAATCGCTCCAGATTAAGCAGGTAATATCCATAGGTGTTATATAAGGTTGCAATGTTCTCAGAGTCGAAATGTTTGCTATCAATTTCTTGGAAAATTTTGTTTAAGTTTTCCTGATCATCCAAAAAACGATAGATATCCATTTTATGCTTCAGAATGAAATAGGAAGAGTCAATATCCGAATTGTTCAATACATTTAAAGCCATGTTAAATTGTTCTTCTTCAAGCAAATATTCAATTTTAATATTTAATGCTTCTGTTTTATCGACCGCATTTAGCCTCTCGAGATAAGCATATCCTTCTTGCTCATCTTTGCCGAAAACAGAAGGAGCGAAAAGATAATAGCGGGTTAAATATTTTAAAACATCTCTATCAGAAGGATCAAGAACCAGAATATTTTCCCAGTTATTTTTCATTTTTTTAATCATCGAAATTTGTGTAAAGACACCTGCATCCTCACTTTGTTTTACCAGGACTTCCGAATAATATCTTAATAGTTTTAAGTCATCTTTTTTATTTTCTATGATTTCTTCGATATAATCCGCTGAATCATCGTATTCACTCAACTCGAATGCAGATTTTGAAGCAAGAATAAAATATTCCGGTTTTTCTTCATTGTCGATCAGTTCATCCAGTATTTCGAGAGCTTGAGAATATTTGCCTTCATTATGAAATTTTTGAGCATCAGGAAATGAAGTTTGTGCAGATAGACTGCTTACAATACAAAACAGAAAAATAGTTTTCATAATATCTCCTATAGTGAAAACCAAAACAGGTTATATTTAGTCATTAACAGGTAATATGTAATTCCGGTGAACATTAATATGCCAAAGGTGATGCGGTCAAATAACGATATATTCTTTTTCAACATATCTCTAATCATGACATAAAATTGCAAGGATAAAAGAATTAACATGATAATTGAAAGGTGGTAGATAATAATTGTTGCACTTGTTTCGTCTGTAACAAAATCTATATAATTTGCCAGGATATTTCTAAACAATAAAAGATGTAAAAAGAATAGCCCGGATATTAGTACGGATATGGTTTTACTTGCAAAGGTTTTATCATAACGATGCACAGTTTTCCGGATTTTTTTTATGATTAACACGATACCCCATAATATTGGCAGAGCGAAAAAGATAATCAGCATATAGCCGATTGTATTATCCAGAATTTTTCCTGTTTCAATAAATTTGAATCTTTCCAGGTAGACCGGCATATCCAGAATCAAATTTCCTTTTATGCCTTTAACACTGCCATCAGGATTTATATCAAACAAAATATATTTTCCCGAGTTTTTTTCCCTGAATTGTTTTTCAGTCTGATATATCCATTTATCAGGGCTTCCATAAAATTTGAAAAAACCATCGTCATTATAGTAAAGCACTTTGGTATTCGCATACAGCCCGCGCAAATAGTCGAGGTCTTTCCTGTTATAGCGGTTCCAGCGGTATGAGCCAGCATATCGTTCAGGATTAGCGATCTTTTTGTAGCCTATTGTGTCCGTTAATGAATTAGTTGTTAGTTTGAATGCTAGAGAATCAATTAGAGAAATAAGTGGCCGGTTCATTGATGTATTGGCACAAACATAAATCCCAATGGAGTCATTAATGATCGACATCTGGCTTGAAAAAGAGGGAAGCTGCCCACCAATATTCATTGATTTCAGATCACCTATCTTTTTCTCATACATAGATAACCCATATCCCTGAACTTGTGGAGAATAACGATGGTGGATCGTCAGCAGGTTCTTAATTGAGTTCGTGGATAAAATGTTTTGATTTAAAAGTTCTTTATTTCTTAACAAAAGCTGCATTAAGCGGCTCATATCATAAGGAGTGGCATTAATCATTCCGGCAGGGGAAAGGTTGCGATACAAAATGGTATTAAATTTTTCAAAACTACCGTCTGCTTTCTTTGTGTACGAGGGCATGATCCTATCTTGAAATGTATCTTCTTCATACACAAATGATTCGTTCATACCAAGCGGTTGCAGAATGAATTTTGTTATGTAGTCAAAGAATTTTTCATTTGAGACGCGTTCGACAATATAACCGGCAAGGGCAAAACTATAATTGCTGTAAAGGGTAATTTCGCCGGCAGGATAGATTTTATCCGGCATTTTTTCTTTTAAATATAAATTTAATGGCTGAAGCTGTTCAATGGAGGTGGTATAGGTCCCACGCGTTTTATCTTCAAAACCGGCGGTGTGTGTTAGCAGGTGTTTTAAAGTTATTGGTCTTCCAATCTTGTTTGGGATACTAAAATCAAGATATTTGTTAATATCCTCATCCAGATTTAAAAGCCCCTTTTCAACCTGCTGCAAAACCGCAATAGTCGTGAACAGTTTTGAAATAGAAGCTATCCGAAATACATCGCTTTTATGATTTATTTGTTTTTGGGATTTTATATCTGATACACCCGAATTGTTTACATAAACAATTGAATCAGAATTTGAGATTATTACAGAAAAGCCAACATATTCAGTATCTGTAAACATTCGCTCAATTAGAGTATCCAGAACTACGGAATTTACCGGAAGCTGTGCCGTTACAATCGAACAGAAAAATAAAATAATGTTTATAATTTTCACGATGTCCTCTTCATTTATGTCAGCGATATATTAAGAAGAGTTTGACATTTTGTTTCTTCATTTTCTATCGATTTTCTGAAGTCGATAGTTTTCGGAATTCTCTTGGAGACATATGAACAACTTTTTTAAAGGCTGTATTGAAAACAGAAATTGAGTTATAGCCAACTTCAAAAGCAATATCTTCAATTCGCATTTTTGGCCGGGCTTTAAGTATCTCTTTGGCCTTATTTACACGAATTTGATTTATATAATCAAAAAAATGTTTACCTGTATTGAAGTTGATTGCGCGGGAGATTTTATAATCTGCAATTTTAAGTTCTTTTTGCAGGGTTGAAATGGAAAGTAAATTATCTTTTAAACCTTCATTCTCTATCAGATATGAATTGATTTTCTCCATAATGATTTTTAGTTCTTTTTTCTCTTCAGCTTTTGGTGATTGTTTCGGTTTAACATCTGCGGTGATAACAAATGCAAGATATATTACTACACAATTTATATAAATCATATCCAGGTATACTGAGCTTAAATCAAAGTCAAAAATAAAACGGTACATTGAAATGAGCCAAATCCCTAAAAAGGATATCCAGATATAAATAACGGTTTGACGATTAGTTTTGATATTTTTTATAACTCCAAGCGACATCAGCAGATAGAAAAGTATATGCATCCTTCTCAATAATCCGTAAATAATTGAATCTATATGTCCGGAATTGATCATGGTTTGCAAGTAGCCATATTTTTCGTTTCCCGACATCAGGTAGATAGGAATCAGACTTAGGATAATAATTAGAAATGGCAGCAGGTGGATGGCATCTTTTTTTATAAAGGTGTTTTTTTGATGATACGATAAAATGATAAAATAGAGTAGGGGACCATAAAGAAAAGTAAGTGGTGTCTGAATTCTCAGTAAATGGGGAATTTCGGTCATTATATCGGTGAAAAATACCAGCGAGTTTGCCATATCCATTGCGATCAGAACCAACAAGGATGCAAAAATTTGTCCGCGAAAAGTGCGATGTTTGGGAATTAGGAACCTTATCGCCAGAAGCAAACTTTGAATAATTGTGTATGATGTTATGAGGAGTAAAAATGACATTGGGTAAGTACGGAGGTTTTGTTAGATAAGTTTAATTCAAATAGTTTTATCAAAAACACTTTGTTGTTTGGTCTTAGTAAATCCTGTTTTTTCATAAAAACATTTAGCTGAAATTTCCAGCTAACTATTTGCATGAGAGGATTAAACTGTGCAAAACTCCAAATCCTGAATAATGCTTCCGAGGTTTATTTATAACCACTATTACATTCCACTACTAAAACTATTATTATAAGAATTTACATATTAGATTATTGCAAGTAAACAATGGTTAATTGAATCGGTTAGTGTTTACTAAATATGGTCAAAATTGAAGTCAATTTATTATAGTATTCATCTTTTTTAGTTTTAGCAATTGAAGTCAAGAAATTCTTTTTGTTGTTAGCTATCTTCTTTCTAATGGAGGATAAATAGATGTTAAAAAAACATGTTGTAGCAGTGGGAAAAATGCAAAAATATATAGACTCTCACATCAATAAACCAATTACACTTTACAATCTTGCACAAACTTGTGGTTTTTCTCCCTGGCACGCATCAAGAGTTTTTAAGGAGCTTATTGGGAAATCACCTTTTGAATACATTCGGGCTTTAAGAATTACTAAAGCCGCTTTGAAACTAAGAGATGAAGATGTAAAGGTAATTGATGTGGCTTTTGATTTTGTTTTTGATACTCATGAAGGCTTTACAAGGGCCTTTTCCAATCAATTCGGAATCAATCCTATAACTTATAAAAAGCAGACTCCCCCTTTAAAACTGTTTATCCCTTTTCAAATTGAAGATACTTACCGTTATAAACAAAAGGAGGAAAGAGAAATGCATAAAGACAGGTCAAAAAAATCAAATAACGCCACAAGAACTGTATTTGTTCAGGTGGTTGAAAGACCACCAAGAAAGGTGATCTTAAAACGAGGAATTAAGGCTAAAGACTACTTTGAATATTGTGAGGAGGTTGGATGCGATGTTTGGGGAGTACTCATAAGCATTAAAGAGGCACTTTATGAACCGGTTGGATTATGGCTTCCGCCTAATCTGATAACCGAGAATACATCTCAATATGCGCAAGGGATAGAAGTTCCGATTGATTATTCGGGACAAATACCAGACGGATTTGATAGTTTTGATCTAAAGCCATGTAAAATAATGATCTTTCAAGGGCAACCTTTTAAAGATGAGGATTTTGAAGATGCAATTTCTGATTTATGGGAAGTAATGAAAACTTATAATCCTGAAATATATGGATTTAAATGGGCGGACCAGGATGCCCCACGTTTTCAAATGGAGCCGCAGGGTTATCGTGGATACATCGAGGGTAGGCCAGTAACAGTTGCCGGGAAAAGATAATGCATGATAGTTTAAATAATTATAAATGAGAAAATTAAAAAGGTGATTAAATGATACAGATTAAATTCAAGGTGATAGTTCTGACTATATTTTTAACAATAATATCATGCACTAAACAGGATGATATTGAACGATATTTACAGTTCAAAGATCATAGTGTTTATTATGAAGTACGCGGTAATGCATCAAAAGCACTATTTTTTATACACGGATGGACAGGTAGTACAAAAGCTTGGAAGTACCAACTGGACAACTTTCCTGGTTACAAAATTATTGCAATCGATCTACCCGGTAATGGAAAAAGCAGTAAAAATGACACTACAAATTACACTATGGAATTATTTGCAGATGCTATTAATGCAATAATAAAAAAAGAGAATATTAATGAGGCGTTTTTTATTGGACATAGCATGGGATTTGCTATCGCTGAAATAGTTGCAGTAAAATATCCTGAAACTTGCAAAGGCATTATCAGTGTGGATGGAGCCCATTTTGAGCTACCGGAAGATCCAAAAGCAAAAGAAGAATGGATTCAATATAACCGAATGTTTGTTAAAAGTTTGGAAAATGAAAAAGGCCGGGAAAATTTTATGAATGCACTTTTTTTGCCTGATACTCCACAGCTATTAAAAGATGAAATTTTTGAAATCAGTAGAGAAGTACCATTGAGTATTGGAAGGTCGATGATTGAAGCGGCAGAAACTGATCAAAAATACTGGACAAAACGAATTATGGATATTCCATGCCTGGCAATATATTCTCCGGCTTACCAATTACCACCGGATTATGAAGTTAGTTTTAGAAATTCATTTCCAAAAGTTGAATACCATGAAGTAAAAAATGTGAGTCATTTTTTTATGCTGGAAATACCTTATAAAACAAACCAGATTATATCGGATTATCTATTGAAAGAATACAAATAATAGCAATTCTAAAACTCAATTATGCAATACTTTGTTTTCAAAAGGTATAAGTTTTGAGAATAGTTCGACTTGTAATTGTTATTACAGCTTGTACCAAAAAAGTGTTGGAGAATGGGCGATGTATCGTGTCCCCTCCAACACATGTTATGAGTTTATTTTTTTTTTCAATAGTCTGCAACAAAAAACAAATTGGTTATTCAATGTAGGATCTTATCATTATTGAAAACAAATCTTGACTGGATTTATGTTCTTTTTTCTTTATTGGGAACTTCTTGTCAAATAAGTCCACTTCTTCCATATCGACTTCAAATGAGTCGCTTTCCTTAAATTTCCAGTTATGATTGTTAAACACTCCTTTTTGCAACTCTAAAACAAGCAAACCCGAGGGATATTTCCCATCCATTGTACTTATGTTAAAATCTTTTCCTGTTTTAAATCCATGCTTATAATAATTATGTGGATCACCTAATATGATAATCGCAGGATACCCATCATTAATAGCAATTTTTTTTGTTTCTTCAATTAGCCTGCGTCCTATTCCAAGCCTTTGGTAATTTGGATGAACACATAAAGGTCCAAATGTTGCTGTTTCTATCCTTTCGGCTTTTTCATTTTCCACATATGATTTTGTATACATAATATTGCCTACAATATTCCCATTTATTTCTGCAACAAAATCAAGGTGTTTTAAGAAATCGGAACTGTTCCTGAGTTTGTGGGCTGTATAATGTTCATCACATCCGGGTTTATATAAATTCCAGAAGGCTTCTCTGGTTAACTCTTCTACTTTGAAAAAATCAGCCTCTTCTTCAGGCCTAATCACTATGTTCACAATTTGTCTCCCTTAAGAAAAGCACATAACGATTTCTATATTGATAAAATGTGCAACTCACAAAAACCTACCGGTTGCAAATCCAGATTTATCGGGGCAAGGAATTCCGCGTTTAACATTTTGTTATTGTGAACCAAACCGCGATAACCAGACAACCGAGGCAATAACTCATAATTAATAAATTGCCAATAAATTACTACAAACATACAAAAGATTTACTGTCTTTGAAATCAATTTTCCAATAGATGGTCGTTAATTGTTTTTGATTACAACTCTGCAAGGTATTTGTATAGAATTTTTAATTTGGTTCGGGAATTTAATCCCATTAGTTTGGTTACAGTGGACAAACCATGCAGAAACGTTAGACTACGTTTGAATAATTCATGCACATAATCAAGGAGAAAATAAAGGATGAAACATATTCAACTCATATGTAAAGCAATTATGATAATATTATTAACCAACAGTTTGGGTTTTGCACAAGATACTACCTTTACAATCACACCAGATGGTATGGTAGGAATTGGTATTACCTCACCACAAAAAGCGCTGCACGTGAAGGCCGTTCAAAAGGAGATCGCCCGTTTTGAGACTATTGATGCAAGCGGTAACAGCTTTTTTTCTTTACAAAACGCCAACGGTGGTTTCGCTAATTTGGGCCGTTTTACAAATGATGTTGATGATTATTTTTTTCTGGATTTAGATGGTGGCGGGTTTGGTGAAATGGTGATCAGAAATTCAGGAAATATTGGTATAGGCACAATAAATCCATCGAAAAAACTACACCTGCATTCGCCAACACAGAGCGATGTTACCTTAAGATTTGATAATCTGGCTACCGGTACAGAACCTTTTGCTGATGGTTTTGAAATAACTTTAGAATCAGGCGGTGATGTAAAATTTATTAATAGAGAAGATAAAGTAATGACACTTCAATCAGGTGGGCATTTATCGTTTGTAACAAATTTTGGAACACGTATGTACATTCGCGAAAATGGGAATATCGGTGTTGGAACTGTTTCACCTGACTTTCCTCTGGAAATGGCAAGTGGCGCCCATGTAACATCGGGTGGCGTGTGGACAAACGCCAGCTCAAGAGAGTATAAAGAGAATATTTCAAACTTATCAAGTGAAGAGGCACTTTCAGCTTTGGCTGATTTGAACCCGGTTAAGTATAATTATAAGACCCAAAATGATGAAGAGTATATTGGATTTATCGCCGAAGATGTTCCTAATCTTGTTGCCACGCAAGACAGAAAAAGCCTGAGCCCAATGGATATCGTTGCCGTTTTAACCAAAGTCGTCCAACAACAACAGCAGAAAATTGAAGAACTAGAAGCACGGCTAAATGCAGGTCAATGATAAATTGGAGATAGAATATGTTTACAGAAATCTTTCATCGGATAAACTTCCGGAATACGTTCTTAAAAACTGGACTGCAACGCCTGTTTTGGATAATAATTTTCTGCATGGTTGTTCAATTACAGTTGGTTAACGCCCAGGAATTGGTTTTGCAGGATACAACAATTATTGATAATGCCACCTTCTTAGAGGATTCGATTGTTGCGGGTCCTAATTTTACAATTGCCAGTACTGGTGATGTAATTTTAAATGCTGAAAATGTTGCCTTGGTCCCAAGTTTATTCGTAATCCAGGGTGGCAAACTTCAGGTCATATCCGGCGCTCAACCGGTGAGTATTGTCAAGGAAGGTCCACACGTACCAGACAAGTTTGTATTGTATCAAAATTTCCCCAACCCTTTTAATCCCAATACAACCATAAAATTTGATATACCTAAAATATCTATTATTGAATTAGGGGTTTATAATATTTTGGGACAAAAAGTGGCTGTTCTGGCTAAAGGCACTTATGAGGCCGGGACGCATAAATTTAATTTTGATGCAACGCTGTTGGCTTCTGGAGAATATGTTTATTATTTACGAACAGACTCACATACGCATGTAGGGAAAATGAATTTAATAAAATAACATGAGTTGCCTGATGATTTTTCTAAAGTTTAAAATGGTCTAAGCTGACAATTCAATTCAATTTTAACTTTGTTCTTAGCGGTTTAGATGCACCTAGTTCAATTGATCTTTCGGTTGGTAAACTACCAGATAGGGCAAGCGTAAATTCACCCTTTTCCAGAATCGCATCACCTTGATTGTTTATCAACTTGAGCATATCTGATGTAATGTTGAAAGCTACGGTTTGACTTTCACCTGGTTTTAAACTGATAGATGTAATTCCTTTTAAAGAAAACAATGGTACCTCAAAACTAGCTTCATCATCAGTTATATAAAGTTGCACTGTTTCAATTGATGGATACTCACCAACATTGGTAATATTGCAACTTATCTCAACAACTTCTCCTTCTTTAATTATTGAAGCCGATTGTTTTAGATCACTATATGAGAATGAACTATAACTTAATCCAAATCCAAATGGATACATAGGTTCCTTTATCATATAACGATAGGTTCTGCCTTTCATAGTGTAATCTTCGTATGGAGGAAGTTGATCAAGTGATTTTGGGAATGTAATGGGCAGCCTTCCTGATGGAGAAACCTTTCCGAATAATATATCAGCTATTGCATTCCCTCCCTCTTCTCCCGGATACCATGCTAACAATACGGCATCAGCTATCTCATGAACTTCTGAAAGGTTCATAGGGCAGCCGCCTGTAATAATTGCAATTACGGGTTTGCCATGACTTTTAATTTTTTTAAGATAATCTAATTGATTTTCCGGAATATTATAGTCTAAACGATCTCCAAAATAGGGAGATGAAATAGATTCTCCTTCTTCCCCCTCAAGATGTCTGGTTAATCCCATCCCAACAATGGTAACATCTGATTCAGCAGCTTCTCCTGTTGACCAATCCACTGGATTAGCATTCTTTCTATCCAGAGTAGTTCCAGGACTATATTGAACCTGACTACCTGGAGCAACTCCAGCTGTAATTCCTTCCAAAAAAGTGACAATATTTGAATTAACGCCAAAATAGTTTCCCAAAAGAGCATCAATAGAGGCTGCATTAGGTCCCACTACATAATATCTGTTAAGATCATTTTTCAGAGGAAGTACCCCGTTGTTTTTAAGCAAAACAACGGACCTGGCTGCCACTTCACGTGCAAGAGCTCTGTTTTCATCGCCATCAACAACATCATATGAAATTGAGTTATATGGATTAAGATTTTGTGGATCAAACATACCAAGCTTAAATCTTGTTTTTAACAGAGGTTTCAGTCTTTCATCTATAAGTGATTCATCTACTAAACCTTTCTGTACCGCTTCCACTAATGCTTTATAGGTATTTCCACAGTTAACATTTACCCCACTTTCCAAAGCCAATACAGCAGCATCAACTACATTAGAAACTGTACCATGACCAATATCTGAATAGAAATCAACTAAAGCCCAACAATCACTTACAACATGTCCTTTAAACCCCCATTTATCAAAAAGCACCTTTGTAAGAAGAAAATTACTTGCGCAACAAGGTTCACCATTTGTTCTGTTATAAGCACACATAATGGATTCCACTCCTGCATTAACAAGAGCTTCAAATGCAGGCAGATAAGTTTCATTCATATCTTTTTGGCTTACCACAGCATTAAATTCATGTCTTAATTTTTCGGGACCACTGTGAACAGCAAAATGTTTTGCACATGCAGCTGTTTTAAGATAATTAGGATTACTCCCTTGTAAACCATTTACAAAAGCGACTCCTAATAAACCTGTTAAATAAGGATCCTCTCCGTAGGTTTCCTGTCCACGTCCCCAACGAGGGTCCCTAAATATGTTAACATTAGGAGTCCAGAAGGTTAATCCGGCATATCTCTTATAATTTCCAGCAGCCTGAGCAGCATTATAAATAGCGCGCGCTTCATCAGAGATCGCAGATGAAACCCTAAATATTAGATATTTGTCGAAAGTAGCTGCTAAACCTATTGCTTGCGGGAAAATAGTCGCTTTTCCAGAACGCCCAACACCATGTAGAGCTTCATTCCAATAATCATAAGGAGGGATATTAAGGCGAGGAATACCGGATGTATTCATTAGCATCTGATCAACCTTCTCCTCAAGGGTAAGCCTGTTGATCAAATCATTTACTCTAATTTCCAGGTCAACATCAGGATCAAGATATTTGGATTGTGCATTCAAAATTGATACTCCAAAAATAGTGAAAATCAAAATTACCAATTGTTTATTCATAACTTACCTTATTTCTAAATTATTTTAAAATTGTGCCTGACGACAGAGGTTAAAACGATTTGCCACTGTAAAACCTCACAAACCTGAATGACACTCCCTGTGGCGAATTCACCTTAATTGGTTGATAGCTGGGTCTATTTGAGGAGCAACATTTTTTTGTGTTGTTTGAAATCATTTGTAATGATTTGATAAAAGAAAACTCCAGAACTCACTTTTTCATTTAAATCGTTTTCACCTACCCATGTAATTTGGTGATGCCCAGCTGTTTTGTAACCACTTACTAAATCCTTGATCTTGTTTCCAAGTACATCATAAATAACAATCTCGACATACCCACCATTTTTAAGTCCATACATGATGGTGGTTTCTGGATTAAAAGGGTTGGGGTAGTTTTGAGCTAAGTAATATTTACTCGGAATTACAGATTCTTCATTTAAACTTGTAACAACTATCTCAACGGCTTCTGATAAGCTACTTTCATTTCCATTGTGATCCGTGGCGGTAATAGCATAAGAATAACTTTGCTCAACTTGTACCGTCAAGTCAGTAAAAACAGTATCTATAGTTTGGTGGATGCTTTCAAATTTGGAATTATTGTTCTTATAAATTGTGTAGTATTTAAAATCGTTTTCAGTATTAGGTAGCCATTTTAACTTAACTTTAGAACCAGTTAATAATGAAGCTAATAACCCCTTCGGGACAGCAGGTTTCAAATTATCAACGGAATATCCCGAATCAATATTACTTACATAATTCCCTTCTTCCATTCCGGCGATAACCCTAAAATATATAAATCCATCAGATTCAGAGGTTGAATCTTTTGTTGTGGGAATCAAAACAGAATAAAGAGACTGGCCATAGGCGGCTGTCGAAGCAGCAGCAGTCCAACCGGAGCCGTCATCAAGTTCGACTGTATATAATTCTGTTGAGTTTGTTTTGGGAAAAATTAAGGAGTCAGTATCAAAAACACTTCGGGCAAACTGTACTTTTAGCCAGCCACCTTGGTCATTTGGAATATCTTGTATTGAATAGATTTTTGGGAATGTATCCTGAAAAGTAATAATATAATTTTCTTTTATTAAAGTATCAGCCGAAACACCATTTGAAACAATCAGTTTAACTGAATAACTATCAGCTTTGAAGTAAGTGTATTCTGGATTTTGGACATATGAATCAATAACACCATCATTCTCAAAATCCCACTCCCATGATGTTATTTGTTCTTCCAAACTATTATGTGTTAAGTCATTAAACTTAACGGTTAATGGCGCTGAACCATAAGTTTTATCGGCAATATAATCTGCAGCAATTGTCTCTGGTGCTATGCGCATGATTAAAACATCCGCATCCGAATTATGGTCATCATCATCATAGTAACCAACCACAATATACCCACCGTCTTCCAATGAAATAAGATCATAAAAGACAGACTTTTTATCGTAATAATAGTCCCAGATTGTAATTCCTGTCTCATTAATTTTTTTTATCCATCCTTTATGCCGGTAGTCATTTCCAGCAAGGATAAATCTTGAGTTTTCCAGTTCGAACAATTTGTAAAAATGACCATATCCTGATTTTTGTGGTGGGATACTATATACCTTTTCCCATACTGTTTCTCCATTAGAATTGATCATAATGATTGTAGGTTCTTCTTTTCCGTGGCTAACTGTGGATGCACTAAATAAATAATTTGAGTTTTGTGTTTCTGTAACTGAAAGGCCATAATCAACATTTGTGTGCCAAGACCGGCTCCAGAAATAATCTCCATTAAACTTAATTTTAATTAATCCCGCATTACTTGATTGCGCATTGGCCGAATAGCTTCCTGCAATAATTAATGCCCCGTCATTGGTCAGTTCAGATCTTTCTGATTTTAAATGGATGTCTTTTGTCCACAATGTATCGCCTTGACCATTAATTTTTATCAGATAATCTGTTGCAACGACCATGTATTGATTTGTATCTATTTCAAAGATTGATTTCCCGGCATAAAAATGATTTCCAATTTCGTTATTTGAGATGCTCCATTCTTTATTGCCTATACTATCAGTTTTAACAATTAGCAAAGTATTGAAAACACCGCCGCCAACAATAATAAATCCCCTGTCATCTGTCTCAATAACATCATGCCCATATTCATAAAGATTAAAATCACCATAAGCATTTGTCCAAAGAGTATCGCCTTCATAGTTTATTTTCATCAGGAGTAAATCTTGCCTCCAGCTACTGCTCCCAATTTTTGGTGAATCTGTTCTTCCAGCTATAATAAGATTGTTGTCACTCGTTCTAATAATTTTCTCTGCCCATTCTTCATGGCCAATAGTGTATTTTTTTGTCCAAATAACTTTCGGAGGATCAGATGCAAAGCTAACACTTGTTGCAAATAGTACTAATATGAATATTTGAATAGAGAATTTCATTTCTTTCCTTCAATACTTATTTAAAAATAACAATTAAAAGATATCTATATTTTTTTTTATGCTAGCGAAAATTATTTTGAATTATTGTTAAATCCAAGGCTTATTTCTTTAAGTTAAGTTCGAACACCAAACAAAAAGGAAAAGCATTATTCACAGCTCTTAAATAAGCTCAAATTCAGTATGGTTTTTTTGAACTTATCGTACTGAGCGGTTAAGTTCTTTCTTTTCATAAAGCTAACAATCTGACCTACTATTTCAAATTTATTTTAGGGTAAACTACATGCATTGAGCTCCTTGAAACTGAAATACTGCCACAACCAGGTTACTTACTATATACGAAAGCTGGAACGGTTATAACGCCGGTTTGATTCTCGACCTCTATGCGATGCAGGATTATTTAGCTGGAAGGTAAGTTGCTTAGTTGAAATGTGGGGTGAGCTAAGGCCGGAAACGAACCTCGCGCTCAAACCGAGATATTTAATAAAACTCTTAGCGAACATAAAACAATTTGCGTTTTGCCACCTTGGAAAACCCACGCACTAAAAAATTTTGGAGCAGGGCAGAACTACAAAATTTAGCCTGTCCGCCCACTGGCGGGAAAGAACATCTTTTGTGATAAAACAGTTTTTGACAGTTTTGAATCCGGCGGACAAAGCGGCCTGAAAACCAACCGCCCTTTTAACGCCATTTATTTACAGGGTTTTACACTGCACGATTTCCCAAATCGAAATCATGCTCCGTGTGTAAAATTCCTTGTACTACACTTTGTTATTTTTTACCGTTGCCGAGAAAATTACTTATATCAGAATCTAAACCAGAAAAATCTTGAACTTGTTTTTCTCTTGTTGAAGTAACATGAAAATACTTCCAACATTTACTAACTAATTCTCCCCAAGACATTCCAAATTGTTCTTGATACCAATTAAATCCTTCGCTTGGAACACATTGTGTGCTACTGATTATTAATCCATTTAATGCTGGTAAATCACTTTCTAAGCAATAATCACCTAATTTACCTGCATAATGTCCTGCTTGTTTATGGCTAAGTCCAAATAGGTTTTCGAGTTCTTTATATGTAACGCATCGTTTATCTTTTGCTGCTTGAATTAGGTATCTAACAAAACACTTAAACTTGTCAGGACTGAAATTTATATTCGAATATTGCATAAAATCTCCATATATAGTTTGAAATTTTATTTGAGTTTATACTCACCATCTTGAGTTTCGAAATATACTGGCAAAATAGTTGATTCAAATTCATCAATTAGGTTGATTATTTCGTCCATTGTATTTACAGCAAGAACTCTTGTTGGAAAGGCCTCAATCCTATCATTTTCATCGCCATCAAACGCTTTATCATTTATTAAATGATCAATGAATATTTCCATTGAATAAGCGGTGCCAACCTTAAAACCGGTTATATTATTATGTCTCACGTGGTCAGCGTCCGCTAAAGAAGCTGGATCGCCACTTCTTGAAACATTTTCACCAAGGTTAAAGGCAAACGCTTTTCTAATAAATAGCTCATAATTCATTTCTGACATTTCTTACTCCCTTTAAATTAGTACTTTGAAAAATAACGGATGGTGCTTAGCGGCGCACGGCAATTTACGAAAAACCAATCCAATTCCCGAATCATGCTCGCACTAATAGCGTCCGCTACAACGCATGGTTATGCTTTGTTTAATGCGATATCCTCTTAATGTATTAATATCATTTTCCGACTTTGTTCATATAACCCTGATTTAAGCCTGTACACATAAATTCCGCTTGTCAAATTGGAAGCATCAAAAGTGACTGAGTAATGTCCTATGTTTTGATGTTGGTCGACAATCTTTTTTATCTGACGACCTGAAATATCATAAACTGTGAGCTGGACATAACTTTTAGTTTTTAACTGATAATTTATAGTTGTTGATGGATTAAATGGGTTGGGATAGTTTTGCGATAATGAAAAATTATATGTTAAATCATTTACAGGAACATCAATAGATGTAACTGTACTATAATATGCTGAAAGCTCTTCGGTTAAATATATAAATTCATTATCATTATTGATAAAGTAACATTGTCCAATATATGCATACCAATTATCCCCGGACCAAAATTCATTTTCAAAAAGAACTAAATTATTATTCTCATCGTAAGTATAGTTTCTATGCCATTCATTTAACCAAGTCTCAACATTATTATCCCAAACTTCAGACAATGTAATTAACACATTTCCGAAACTGTCATAAGTGTAAGTTTGACGGAAATCATTTACCCATATTCCATTATTGCTATCCCAGTCTTCATTGAATGCAGTTAATCTGTTTGCAAAACCGTCATAGGTGTAAGACCACCGTGAATTGTTTACCCAAATTCCGGAATTATTGTCCCAGAATTCTAATAAATAGTTTTTTCTATTCCCATCTTGGAAATAGGTAAATGTATAACGGTAATCATATATCCAAGTATTATCATCAATATTCCAGTTCTCATATAGCTCGATAAGTTTATTTTCGTTTTCATCAAATGAATTAATATTACGGGCATAATTTACCCATGTCTCAAAATTTGAATCCCATATTGCAAATATAGAAGTAATCATATTTCCGTTCTCATTGTAAGAGTTATTTATATGAATAGAATTTATCCATGTCTTAGTATTACTATCCCAGTTTTCTGATAATATGTTTAGTCTATTTCCATTAGCATCATTTGTTTATGCCGAGCGTTGATTATTTGTCCAGATTCCAGAATTGTTATCCCAGATTTCTGTTAAAAAGCCTTTGCTATTTCCATTTACATCATATGAATTTGTTCTGCGTGAATTGTTTACCCAAATTGTAGAAGTTGTATCCCAACTCTCACTTACTGAAATTAAGACATTTTTGTTGTCATCATAAGTATTTGTTGAGCGTTGATTATTTATCCATATACCTTTGTTATTATCCCAATTTTCTAATAATGAAATAAGAATATTAATTTTGTTATCATAGTGGAGAGAATTTTTATATTTATTTCCATATTGAATGTAAATAACGCTGTCCACTACATCTTCTGATAATTTTAATTTATTGACAATTAAGGAGGTTCTATTTGAAAAATGCTCGGATTTGTCAAAAAAGCTTTCTTGTAAATGGAAATGGTTATGAAGACTTGATTGATCCATTATTTGAGTGAAAATATTCATAGTAGGATTAGGAATAAATTCTACTTGAGCTTTAAGAGTAATTGGTATTAATATGACAAGACTAGTACATAAAATAAAATTCAATTTACTAATAAATTTCATTGGTACTTCCTATTTAATGTAAATAATTAACTTGGTGCATTGTAAAAGCATAACGATTTCTATATTGATTAAAACTGACTAACCAGGTTGAGAAACCTGCCTTTTTATTGCACTTTTCTTAAAACCAAAATTTAAGAGAAAGGAAAAGCTATGAATACTAAGTTCAAAGCCCTGCAGATAAAAAGGCAGTATATTGCCGATAAATATGTGGTCGGTATTGACCCTGCCAAAGCCCGGCACCAGGCAGCTGTTACAAATAGCAAGGGGATCGTTTTAGGCAAGCCCTTTA